>CAIWRR010000242.1 GCA_903915125.1 Candidatus Firestoneibacteriota bacterium
ATGGGTATAGAAGTCGAGAAGTGACGGAGGGGAACGGATGAGCAAGAGAATGAACGAGTTAAATAAGCTGGTCGACAAGTCGAAGAAATACACTCTCGACGAGGCCTGCGCTCTCCTCAAAAACTTGGCGAAAGCCAAGTTCGATGAGTCCGTAAACGTTTCCATAAAACTCGGCGTGGACGTTAAACAGACGAATCAGATGGTAAGAGGAAGCGTTGTGCTCCCCCACGGCACGGGCAAGGTTCCGAAAGTGCTCGTATTCGTAAAGGGCGAGAAAGAGAATGACGCAAAGGCGGCAGGCGCGGATTACGTCGGAGCTGATGATCTTATAGAAAAGATCAACGGCGGCTGGCATGATTTTGACGTTGCCATTGCTACTCCTGACATGATGAAAGAGCTCGGTAAAGTAGGAAAGGTGCTGGGGCCTTTAGGCCTTATGCCCAATCCAAAATCCGGAACAGTCACGGCTGACATCACCAGGAGCGTTAAAGAAGCAAAAGCCGGAAGGGTCGAATTTAAGGTCGATCCGGGGGCTGTTATTCACACGGTTATCGGTAAGGCTTCTTTTGACGCCAAGAAACTTCAGGATAACGCGGGCACTTTGCTGGAAGCTGTAGTTAAGGCGAAGCCGGCCGGTGTGAAGGGCGCTTACATACAGAACATAGTCATCAAGACGACCATGAGCCCGGGCTTGAGCATTGATACCAAGCCGTATCTGTCGGTTGTAGCTTAGGGAGGGGAAATGGCCAAGCAGGAAACTATAAAAAAGAAAGAAGCCGAGGTCAGCGAGCTCGTCGAGAAAATCGGCAGAGCCAAGAGCGTGATCTTTACCGACTTCCGTAAACTGACCGTTGAAGATACGACGGCCGTGAGAAAAAAACTCGCGATTAAGAAAGTTGAGTATAAGGTTATAAAGAACAACATCGTGAGAAGGGCGCTTGAGAAAGCGAACATGGGCGAAGTGCTCAAGTTCATCGACGGCCCGACCGGTGTCGCTCTCTGCTATGACGACCCGGTTATACCGGCAAAGATTCTCAAGGAATTCGGAGCGGATCATGAGTTTTTAAAGATTCGCGCCGGTGTTATCGAAGGCAAAGTCGCGGATGTAAAGCAGATCAAGTACGTGGCGGAGCTTCCTACCAGGGAAGTCCTTCTCGCGAAAGTGCTTGGCGGCATGCAAGCCCCGATTTCAAACTTCGTGTACACACTCTCAGGAGTTCTGTCCAAGTTTGTCAGGACCCTGGATGCGGTAAGAGCAGCAAAGAAAGCGTGATAAAAATCCAAACAAAAAAAGTAAAAGCAACAAGGAGGAGAAGAAATGGCTAACTTAAGCAAAGAAGACATACTGAAAGGGATTGAAACGATGTCGGTGATGGAGCTTGCCGAACTTATCAAGGCGCTTGAAGAGCGTTTTGGCGTAACGGCGGCGGCACCTGTAGCGGCGGCAGCGGCATCAGCGGCGCCCGCGGCGGAAGCCCAGACGGCCTTCACGGTAATACTTGCCGGAGCCGGCGACAAGAAAATTGAAGTTATTAAAAGGGTCAGGGAAGTAACAGCTCTCGGACTTAAGGAAGCGAAAGACCTCGTTGATGGCGCGCCTAAAGCGATTAAGGAAGGGGTTACTAAGGACGAAGCCGAAAAAATAAAGGCAAAGTTTGACGGCAGCGGCGCAACGATAGAGATCAAGTAACACAAAAAACTGGTTTTAAAGGGTCCCGCGGGCAAGAAATTTGCCCGCGGGAATCCTATTTTTTGTTAAAAATAAGTTTTAAAGGCTTTTTCGCTTCACACAGATATCGCTCCGGGCTTTCCGGGCGGTCTGTGACCTATAAACGGTAACCAACCCGGGGGTAATTCATGGAAAAGTTCGATAAGATGGGCAAACGAATAAGAAAAGATTATTCCACGATAGAAAAAATCCTGCCTCTGCCGAACCTCATAGAGGTCCAGAAGCTTTCATACAACAATTTTCTTCAGCGGGATGTTCCTGTAAAAGAAAGAAAGAACCTAGGGCTTCAGTCCGTGTTCAACGAAGTCTTCCCGCTGCTCTCTCTCAAGGGCAATATTGCTCTTGAGTATTTGAGTTATTCCATAGGCGAGCCGAAGTACACGGTCATGGAATGCAAAGAAAGGAAGATGCACTACGGGGCGCCTCTAAAATTTACCATCAGAATAATAATCACAGACGCCGAGAATCCTTCTTCCAAGGTAAAGGAAATAAAAGAGGAAGAGGTATACATCTGCGAAATTCCGCTCATGACCGAAAGGGGAACATTCATCATAAACGGCGCGGAGAGGGTTATCGTTAACCAGCTTCATAGGTCTCCCGGCGTTTCTTTTGACGAATCAGAGGACAAGCTTCTCATGTCTCTCACCAAAATATTCACCGGAAAGATTATTCCCTACCGTGGTTCATGGCTGGAGTTCGAGTTTGACACCAACGACATACTTTACGCGAGGATAGACAAGAAGAGAAAGTTCTTCGCGTCCATAATGCTTCGCGCTCTCGGTTACGATACCAACGAGAAAATAATCAAGGAATTCTATAAAACGGAAGATATCGCTGTTTCAAACCGCGATAAAGCGGTTAACTCCGTGCTGGCTTCCGATGTGAAGCTTATGGAGGCTGGTGAAACGCTTATAGCAGGCAGCATTGTTTCCGAGGCCGTTTACGAGAAACTTCTTAAAGGTAAAGTGAAAAATGTGAGGATTGTGGAATCCGGGGCGCTTACAGGTGTCAACCTGATAGGCACGCTGCTTAAGGACGGCATCAATACCAAAGATGACGCCCTGCTCGAAGTCCATAAAAAGATGAGACCTGGCCAGCCGGTAACGCTTGACGCAGCGAAGGTCTTCTTTGACAACATGTTCTTCAATCCCAAGAGGTATGACCTCGGGCGTGTCGGAAGATATAAAATAAACAAGAAGCTTGGCACGACTTTCCCGCTTGAGAGCAGAGTGCTCCGCAAGGAAGATATATTGAACACGGTAAAATATCTCCTCGGACTTTCAAACGGACAGGGCTTTAAAGACGACATAGACCATTTCGGGAACAGAAGGGTGCGCGCGGTAGGCGAACTCGTTGAGAATCAGATGAGGATAGGCCTTTCCCGCATGGAAAGGTATATCAAGGAAAAGATGAGCCTGGTAGACACGGACAACGTGATGCCGGCTTCTCTTATTAACACCAAACCCATCACCAGCGCGATCAAGGAATTCTTTGGCACGAACCAGCTCTCGCAGTTTATGGACCAGACCAATCCGCTTGCTGAGCTAACGCACCAGAGAAGGATTTCGGCTCTCGGGCCCGGCGGACTGGACAGGGACAGGGCCGGTTTTGACGTCCGTGACGTGCACTACACGCATTACGGAAGGATGTGCCCCATTGAAACGCCTGAAGGCCCGAACATCGGTCTTATATCCTCGCTGCCGACATACGCCAGGATAAACGAGCTGGGTTTCATTGAGACTCCGTATCGTAAAGTAAACTCCGGCAAGATAGAAAAGGAAATCGCGTTCCATACCGCCGATATTGAAGATACGGCGAAGATTGCGCCGGCAAAATCCCCGATAAACGGGAACAAGCTTGTCGGTACCGACCCTTCGGGAAACATGATAGAAGTAAGGGAAAAAGACGATTATCCTTCCGTTCCCGTTGATACGGTAGATTACATGGATGTTTCCCCCATGCAGTTTGTCGCGGTATCCCCGGCGCTCATTCCGTTTCTTGACCACGATGACGCCAACAGGGCGCTGATGGGTTCCAACATGCAGAGGCAGGCGGTTCCGCTCATTAAAACAGAAGCTCCGATAATTGGAACCGGTCTTGAATACAAAGTTGCGTATGATTCCGGGGTAATGGCGATTGCCAAGAACGCCGGCACGATCGCTTATGTTGATGCCAAGAGGATTGAAGTGGCGTGCGCCGACGGCGAAGTTGATGTTTACGAGTTGGTGAAATTCAAAAAGTCTAACCAGGATACCTGCATTAACCAGAAGCCTATTGTTTCCAAAGGGCAGAAAGTCTCGAAAGGCGAAGTAATAGCGGACGGCCAGGCAACCGATAAGGGCGAGCTCGCGCTCGGGCACAACATCCTTATAGGGATTATGCCGTGGAGAGGCTATAACTTTGAAGACGCGATCATCATCAGCGAAGAACTCCTGATGGAGGACAAGTTTACCTCTATACATATAGAATCGTTCGATATCGACGCAAGGGATACCAAGCTCGGCGACGAGGAAATAACCAGAGATATTCCAAACGTAAGCGAAGAGGCCTTAAGAAACCTTGACGAGACCGGAATTGTGCGCATCGGCGCAGAAGTCAACCAGGGCGATATCCTTGTCGGAAAGGTTACTCCTAAGGGTGAATCAGAGAGTACGCCGGAAGAGAAACTCCTCCGCGCGATCTTCGGCGAGAAAGCGAAAGATGTGAAAAATGCGTCGCTTAAAGTTCCGCCGGGCGCTTCGGGAATAGTTGTTGACATAAAAGTCTTCTCGAGAAAAGATTCAACTACCAAACCTAAAGACAAGGAAACCAAGAAACAGGTCGAAAAGGAATTCGAGAAACTTAAAGAAGAAGTTGTTAAACTCAGGGATGCCGAGATCGAGGCCGCGGAAGAGAGCGGCATGTCAAAGGACGCGCTCAAGGACAGGATTGATCTTGAGAAGAAACTTTGCAAGCTTAGACTTGAAGACCTGGATCTCAAGAAGTCCAGGGAGTTAAGGTCCGTCGAAGAGGGTGAAAGCCTTCCCGCCGGAGTTATAAAGAAAGTAACGGTTTACATTGCCAGCAAGAGCAAGATCTCGGTGGGTGATAAGATGGCAGGCCGTCACGGAAATAAAGGCATCGTGGCAAAGATAGTTCCTAAAGAGGATCTGCCCTATATGCCGGACGGCACACCTATACAGATTATCCTTAACCCGCAGGGCGTTCCTTCCCGTATGAACGTCGGACAGCTGATGGAAACCCATCTCGGATGGGCCGCAAAAGTCATGGGATTCTCTGTTTCTACCCCGGTATTTGACGGCGCCAGGGAAGGCGTGATCAAAGATGAGCTTAAGGCGGCAGGTTTGCCTCAGAGCGGCAAGGTAGTCCTTTATGACGGTATAACAGGCGAGCCGATGGACAAGGAAGTCATGGTCGGATATATGTACATAATGAAACTATCCCACCTGGTGGACGATAAAGTTCACGCAAGATCCACAGGCCCGTACTCGCTTATTACCCAGCAGCCTCTTGGCGGCAAGGCGCAATTTGGCGGCCAGAGATTCGGAGAAATGGAAGTCTGGGCGCTCGAAGCTTACGGCGCTGCGTACACTCTGCAGGAAATGCTCACGGTCAAATCAGATGATGTCATCGGAAGGACGAAGGTATATGAAGCCATTGTCAAGGGCAAGAATACGCCGGAACCCGGCTTGCCGGAGTCGTTCAACGTGCTCCTAAAAGAACTCCAGGGCCTTGGACTGGACGTGACACTGGTTCCCAAGAGAATTTCTGAGGAAAAAAAGCCCAAGAAATTGAAGGCTGAGAATATACTGGGCGACGATGAACCGGAAATTGAAGAGAAGGAAGTGAAAGAAGAAAAAGAAGAAAAGAAGGCGAAGAAGAAAAAGGAAGAGTAAGAGTAAGTAAAAAGCAAAAGTTTATAAAGTTTGTAACGTTCGTAACGTTCGTAACGTTTATAACTTAAGGCGAAAAAGAACAGAAAAAAACTTAGCGCATAGCGAGGGTGAATATGGCAAGAGTCAGAGAAGTCATAAAGACTGCAAAACTTATAGAGTCCGGCGAAGAAAAAAAGATAGATTTTGAAGCCATTGCGATGAAGCTCGCGTCGCCGGAAGTTATTCACAAGTGGTCCCACGGCGAAGTAAAAAAACCTGAGACGATTAACTACAGGACCTTCAGGCCGGAAAAAGACGGCCTCTTTGACGAAAAGATTTTCGGTCCCACCAAGGACTGGGAATGCTATTGCGGCAAGTATAAGAGGATCAAGTACCGCGAAATTACGTGCGACAGATGCGGAGTTACCGTTACATCCTCCAAGGTGAGAAGAGAGCGCATGGGGCATATCGAACTTGCTTCTCCTGTTTCGCATGTTTGGTTCTTGAAGAGCATCCCGAGCAGGATTGGCGTGCTGCTTGACATGACCACGAAGGAGCTTGAGCGCGTAATTTATTATGAGAGCTACATTGTTACTGAGTCCAATACGGATCAACTGAAGAAGAAACAGCTGCTCAACGAGGAAGACCTGCAGAAATGCAAATCCTCGCTCGGCGCTTCCTCCTTCAAGGCAAAAATTGGAGCGGCCGCTATTAAGGACCTGCTCCTTGAAATTGACCTTGACAAACTCGCGAAAGAGCTCAAGGAAGAGCATAAAGAAACTGAATCGTTAGCTAAGAAAAAAGACATTATTAAGAGGCTGCGTATTGCCGAGAGTTTCAGAAAGTCCGGAAATCGTCCGGAATGGATGGTCCTTGATGTTTTGCCGGTAATTCCGCCTGACCTTAGGCCGCTGGTGCCGCTTGACGGCAGCAGGTTCGCTTCGTCAGACTTGAATGATCTTTACAGAAGGGTCATCAACAGAAACAACAGGCTAAAAAGGCTCGTTGAGGCGAAGGCTCCGGATATTATCATACACAATGAAAAAAGAATGCTTCAGGAAGCGGTCGACGCCCTCTTTGACAACGGAAGGCGCGGTGCTCCTGTCAAAGGTTCAAGGAATAAACCTTTAAAGTCTCTCTCAGACATGCTTAAAGGCAAGCAGGGCCGTTTCAGGCAGAACCTGCTCGGAAAACGCGTTGACTATTCAGGGCGTTCGGTCATCGTTGTCGGCCCGGAACTGAAGTTCTATCAGGCCGGTATCCCAAAGAAGATGCTACTGGAGCTCTTCAAACCCTTTATAATAAAAAAGCTTGAAGACCGCGGCTACGTGCATACCGTAAAGAGCGCGAGAAAGATGGTTGAGAATGTAAAACCGGAAGTCTGGGAGATTCTTGAAGAAGTTATCAAGGAGCACCCGATTATGCTTAACCGCGCGCCTACCCTTCACAGGCAGGGCATTCAGGGATTTGAAGCAGTGCCGGTTGAAGGCTCCGCTATCAGGCTCCATCCCCTTGCGTGTAACGCGTTTAACGCGGATTTCGACGGCGATCAGATGGCTGTGCACGTTCCGCTTTCCCCCGAGGCGGTGCTCGAGGTTAGAACGCTCATACTTTCCACTAACAACGTGTTCTCGACCTCAAACGGCTATCCGCTGGCCACGCCTTCCAGGGAAATGATCACCGGGCTTTATTATCTTACGCTCTACCGCCCCGACATCAGACTTAAACACAAGACAAAAAAAGGCGACGGAAAAATATTCTCAGACCCTCAGGAACTTCTGCTTGCTTATTCTCTAGGCGAAGTTGATATGGAAGCCATAGTTAAGGTGAGGATGCAAAACGGGCAGAAACCCATTGAGGCGACTGCCGGAATGGTGATGTTTCATGAAGCGCTTCCGGAAGGGCTCTATGATTCCGCGGAAGAACTTTTTACCGAACTCAAACTCGAGCACTTGAAGAAGTTCAATCAGGGGCCTATCACGAGCGAGACAGTAAAGGATCTTAACCCCATCAGCGCGGGCCTTAAAGAGGGCAGCGAAGATCTCACCACAGAAGTTGAAAAAAGGATGTGGTACAAGCTCTATGAAGAAAAGGCGCACCTTGAAAGCATCAGGACAGACCTGTTCAGAAGCTATCTGTTCTACGGAAAGGGCGGCGGTTTCAAATCCGACAGGTTTAAATCGTATATAGATACAGTCGCGATGCGCTGCCAGAAGAAACTCGGCACCTCGCAGACCGTGGAGATGCTTGATAACCTCAAGGACCTCGGACTGGTATACGCTACCAAGCTCGGGAGCACTCTGCCGACTGATGATATCGTCGAACCCAAGGCGATTAAAGATGAAACTCTCGCGAAAGAGGTCAAGCTTAAACCGGGCCTGCTCCGCAATGTCGAATACGACAAAGACCTCCTTGCAAAAGGAGAGTTCGAGAGGGATTCCTACATCGCGGTCACGAGAAATAAAGTCGCGGGAATTCTTGAGAACTACAGGAAAGGAGTCATCACCTATAACGAAAAATACCAGAACGTCATCGACATCTGGTCTCACGCGACGGTAACCGTCGACAAAGCGCTCAGGAACACACTGAGGAAAGATGAGGACGGGTTGAACCCGCTCTTTATCATGATTCAGACCGGTTCCCGCGGAAGCTGGCAGCAGGCAAGGCAGCTCGCGGGTATGCGCGGACTTATCGCGAAGCCAAGGGCGAAAGTTACCGGTGAAGCGGGAGAAATCGTTGAAACCCCGATTACCTCAAACTTCAAGCGCGGATTGAACGTGCTTGAATACTACATTTCCACTCACGGCGGAAGAAAAGGACTCATCGATACCGCCCTGAAAACCTCGGAAGCAGGCTACCTTACAAGGCGTCTTATTGATGTTGCCCAGGATGTTGTGGTTACCGAAGAGGATTGCAAGACGCTCCGCGGCGTGACGGTCGGAGCCTTGAAGAATGGGGAAGAAACCCTTGAATCGCTCTCAGACAGGATCATCGGAAGGGTCGCGCTGGACAATATTACCGACCTTATCACCTCCGAGGTCATTGTGAAATCAGGCGAAGTGATAGACGAAGAAAAGGCGCAGAAGATTGAGGAAACCGGTATCGAAAAGATCCGTATCCGCTCGGTCCTCCGCTGCGAGGCGAAGACCGGAATTTGCGCTAAATGCTACGGCTGGAACCTCGGCTACAGGAAGATTGTGAATATCGGCGAGGCAGTCGGAATCACGGCGGCGCAGTCTATCGGCGAACCCGGAACACAGCTGACGCTTCGTACCTTCCACACCGGCGGTACCGCTCAGAGAAAGACGACCCAGAATAAGGTTGTGGCGAAGTTCGGCGGAAGAGTGGTCTATGACAACATGAAGACCATTACCACCAGGAATGGCAAAGTAATCCTCATCAGCAGGACAGGAAAGCTGGTTGTTGAGCAGAATAAATTGAAGGGCGGGTCCGGCGAAAAGCACCGCGAAGAGTTTGAACTGCCTTACGGTTCTCAGCTTAATTGCAAGGACGGAGAGGATGTCAAGGAAAAAGATATTCTCGGCGAATGGGACCCGTTCAGCACTCCCATCATTTCGCACAACGACGGAACCGTCGTTTGCGTTGACATCACTAAGGGACAGACGCTTAAGGAAGAAGTAAATCCCGAGACCAAGATGTCCGAGTTCGTGATTGTTCCGCAGAAGGAAGGCAAGCTGCATCCCGCGGTGCACATCATGGCCGGCGGCGTGATCAAGGAAAAGATTTCTTTGCCCGAAGGCACTATCATGATGGTGAATACCGACGAGAACACGGCGGCCACCAAGGTGCATGTCGGAGATGTTATCGCGAAGATGCCTATCGGCGGCGGCAAGGCTCACGACATTACCGGCGGATTGCAGAGGGTTTCGGAACTCTTTGAAGCAAGGAAGCCGAAAGACATGGCGACTATCAGCGAAGTCGAAGGCACTGTCGAGATCGGAGATGTCACCAAGAGGCAGAGAGAAATACGCGTAACCGATGAGAACGGAGAGGTTGCGAAGTACCAGGTTCCGCAGGGAAAACATCTCATCGTTACCAGCGGTGAAAAAGTTTCCCACGGAGATCCTTTGACTGCCGGTCCCATTAACCCGCACGACATCCTGAAAGCGAAGAGCGAGAACGACGCTCAGGAATATCTGCTCGGCAATATCCAGGAAGTCTATAGAGTGCAGGGCGTGAACGTGAATGACAAACATATTGAAGTTGTCATACGCCAGATGCTCAAGAAAGTTAGAATTGAGAGCGAAGGCGATACGGAATTCCTTCCGGGCCAGGAAGTTGACAAGAATATATTCAAGGAAGAGAATGAGAAGGCTATGAAGAAGAAAGGCAAGAGCGCAACGGGAAGGACAATTCTTCTCGGGATCACGAAAGCGTCGCTCGGGACAGAGAGCGTATTTGCGGCGGCTTCCTTCCAGGAAACTACGCGAGTTCTTACCGATGCTGCAACGGTCGGAAAAGTTGACAGTCTTCGCGGCCTCAAGGAAAATATCATTATCGGCCGCCTGATTCCCGCGGGCACGGGGTCTCAGGTTTATCGCAATCTTCACATAGAGCAGGAAGAAATTGCTGATCTCCCGCTTGATGAAGAACAAATACCGGCAGTAAAAGATCCGTTTGAAGAGATAAAATCGCTGAAAGACGAAGAGTAGAACCCCGGCAATATGGCGCATGAAATAATGCTTATGGGGCAAGGGTTTGCGTGTGTCCATGTATGCCCATTTTGCAGCGTTATTTATAAGTAAATGCGTGAAAAATGAGTATTGACAAGGCCTTTTGTTTTTTGTATAATTCAATGCTTAAATATTTCGCATTCTGGGGGTGATGGTTAGTATAGCCTAAGCTAAAATAGTGCTGTGCTAGCAATGGCGGAGAGCACCCCGCCTTTTTTATTTTTTTCAAAACCCCCGCGGAGTTTCGGGGGTTTTTTATCCCGGACAATATTCAAGGAGGCAGTTTTGTTCACAGTCAACCAGCTTGTAAAAGGAAGGAGACAGCAGGTGAGAGCGAGGTCAAAATCAAAACATTTGACCGCGTGTCCCATGAGAAGGGGCGTCTGTCTCAGGGTTTATACCGTTACGCCGAAGAAGCCGAACTCAGCGCTCCGAAAGGTCGCGAAGGTCAGGCTTTCAAACGGTTATGAGATCATAAGTTACATTCCCGGTGTCGGCCACAATCTTGACGAGCACTCTATCGTCCTGGTTCGCGGCGGCAGGGTGAAAGATCTTCCCGGTGTGCGCTACCATATTGTGAGGGGTACGCTTGACGCTTCCGGAGTTGAAGGCAGGAACAAGAGCAGGTCAAAGTACGGTGTGAAGAGAGCTAAGGTTGACGCGAAGAAACCGGCGGCCGCAGCGGCTCCGGCAAAGTAGAAAAAGAATCTTTAAGGAGAACGAGTAATGCCTAGAAAAGGTTTTGTCAGAAAAAGAGAAGTTCTTCCTGACTCCAGGTTTCAGGACCAGGTAGTCACGAGGTTCATCAACAACATAATGAAGCAGGGGAAGAAGAGCGTTGCTGAGGCGATTGTTTACGGCGCGCTTGAAGAAGTCGGGAAGAAAAGCAACAACGCAAACCCAATGATAATATTCAAGCAGGCTCTCGACAACGTGAAGCCGATGCTTGAGGTAAAGCCAAGGCGTGTAGGCGGCATGAACTACCAGGTGCCGGTTGAAGTTGCTCCGGTAAGGCGCACGTCTCTTGCGGTCCGCTGGATTATAGACGCTTCCAAGGCTCGTCCGGAAAAGACCATGTTTTCGAAGCTCGCGAATGAGATACTGGACGCATCCAAGAATACGGGCGCAGCGGTAAAGAAAAGAGAAGACACTCATAAGATGGCGGAAGCTAACAAGGCCTTCGTTCATTTCAGGTGGTAGGGTAAGGGCAAATTCGAAGCAAGAAATTCTAAATTCGAAAATTCAGAAGGATGAAAAATGGTACGCGAATATAGCCTGGAAAATACAAGGAACCTCGGAATAGTCGCCCACATTGACGCGGGTAAAACCACGACAACTGAAAGGGTGCTTTACTATTCCGGAGCAATTCACAAGATCGGCAATGTTGACGAAGGAAACACGACTACTGATTACATGGTTCAGGAAAAAGAAAGAGGAATAACTATTACTTCCGCGGCAATCACCGCCTTCTGGAAGGGCAAAAGAATCAATCTGATTGACACCCCGGGACACGTTGATTTTACCGCCGAGGTGGAAAGGTCTCTCCGCGTTCTTGACGGCGCGGTTGTTGTGTTCGATGCCTGCAGCGGGGTTGAGCCGCAGTCCGAGACAGTATGGAGACAGGCTGACAGGTATAATACTCCGAGGGTAGCTTTCCTCAATAAGATGGACAAAGTAGGCGCTGATTTCTTTATGTCAACGGCCTCAATCAAGCAAAAACTCGGCGCAAGGCCGGTTCCTATACAGGTTCCCATAGGCGCGGAAGAAACTTTCGTCGGCATAGTGGATCTTGTTACTATGAAGGCGTATGTCTGGCTTGAAGAGACGCTTGGAGCAAAGTACGAAGAAAGGGCCATTCCTGAAGACCTCAAAGAAATATCAGAAAAATACCGGCACGAGCTGCTTGAGGCGTGCGCGGATTTCAATGAAGACGTGATGCACAAGTACCTTGAAGGCAAACTTGCCGACATTACCGTTGACGAAATTAAGAAAGCCCTGAGAAAAGGCACCATCAGCGGCGGTATGGTTCCGGTTATCTGCGGCTCTTCCTTTAAGAATAAAGGCGTGCAGCCGATGCTTGACGCGGTCGTTGACTTTCTTCCCTCTCCGATGGATGTGCCGGCAATCAAAGGCACTGTGCCTGGTTCCGGCGTTGAAGAAACAAGAACTGCCGATGACACTGCTCCGCTTGCCGCGCTTGCTTTCAAAATAATCGCGGATCCGTTCGTGGGAAAACTTACCTTCGTCCGTGTTTATTCCGGGAATCTGCTCTCTTCGTCCTACGTTTATAACGCCATCAGCGGCAAGAAAGAGAGAATCGGAAGGCTGCTCCGCATGCACGCGAACAAGAGAGAGGAAATCCAGGTCTGTTATGCCGGAGACATTGCGGCGGTAGTAGGTCTTAAAGAAACCACCACCGGAGACACTCTGTGCGACGAGAATTCTCCGATCGTACTTGAATCAATGAACTTCCCTGATCCGGTAATCTCCGTAGCTATTGAACCCAAAACCAGAGCTGATCAGGATAAGATGGGCGCGGCCCTTTCCAGGTTGTCTGACGAAGATCCGACGTTTATCGTAAGAACTGACGAGGAAACCGGCCAGACTATTATGTCGGGCATGGGTGAGCTTCACCTTGAAATTCTTGTGGACAGGATGAAGAGAGAATACAATGTTGAGGCAAATGTCGGCAAACCGATGGTTGCCTATAAAGAAACAGTTAAGAAGACGGTCGACGCCGAAGGTAAGTACATCAGGCAGACCGGCGGTAAAGGCCAGTACGGACATTGCTATATTACGCTTTCTCCGAGAGAGAGAGGTGCCGGCTACGAGTTTGTTAACGATATCGTCGGCGGATCAATTCCGAAAGAATACATTCCCGCGATTGACAAGGGAATCAAGGAAGCTTGCGAAGGCGGCGTTCTCGCCGGATACCCGGTGGTTGATGTGGGTATCTCCCTCACCGACGGTTCCTACCACGATGTTGACTCTTCAGAAATGGCGTTTAAAATCGCCGGTTCAATGGCGTTTAAGGAAGCTTTCAAGAGGGCGAACCCGATTCTGCTTGAGCCTATCATGGACATAGAAGTAATCACTCCGGAAGAATATATGGGAGAAGTTATCGGAAACCTCAGTTCCAGGAGAGGCCGTATTGAAAGCATGACCCAGAGGGGGAATGCCAGGGTTATCAGAGGATTCGTGCCGATAGCAAACATGTTCGGCTACGCGACGGACTTAAGGTCTCTTACTCAGGGACGCGGCAACTCTACCATGCAGCTTTCGCATTATGAAGAAGTGCCCAAGGCGCTCGCGGAAGAGATCATCGCGAAGAACGCAGGAAAAGTAGCAGAAAAGAGATAATATCAACGCCAATTAACAATTATTCGGAGGGTGTGTCATGGCAAAGGCGAAATTTGAAAGGACAAAGCCGCACGTAAACGTAGGAAC
>CAIWRR010000243.1 GCA_903915125.1 Candidatus Firestoneibacteriota bacterium
TGAGAATATCAATTCCCTGCTTGTGCAAAGATACCGTTGGAGCCGGGGCATCCTGCAGGTTCTCTTAAAACACAGGCATTCAATGTTTAACTTCAGGGCCAACAGGACCAATGTTTTCACAATCTGGTATATGTTCTTTGAGGCCATCATCTGGCCGGGAATGAATATTTTTGCGCAGATCTTCTTAGTTTATGTCGCGCTTTCCTACAATATGTTCAACAGCCTGCTCTTCTGGTGGATTCAGCTCACCCTGCTTGACATGACGGCAGCTTTGCATTGCGTGCTGCTGGAGAAAGAAAGACTGTCCTACGTCCTTTATGCCGTGCCCTATAGGGTCTTCTTCATTCAGATAATAGACGTTACCAAGCTTTTGGCTACCGTGGAAGAGCTTATGGGCGTCAAAATGGAATGGGGCAAGATAGAAAGAAAAGGCAGGCTGAAAGAAAGCAGGGAATAAGGGCAGGAAGATCTGCGCTCCTGCATGCCACCATCAAAAAGTTTCATCAAGACCCTGTCCGTGCGCATTATCCTGTACTGTTTGCCAAAGAATATCACGCCCGGGAGGGCTTGTGAAAAAAATAGTTCTACTGCTTGCGCTTTTTTTTGCGGCCATTGTTTGCGCGGCACAGGAAGAGGAGAAAGATAACTCTGCCAACGCGGCGCTCTATGCCAGAGCCTACGAGCAGGATCACAGTGAGTTCCGGGAAAGTTTTGATAAAGCAATGCAGTGGAAAAAACAGATAAAGAAAAGAGCACTGGGCTACTACGAAGAAAAGAATCAATTCACCCCTTCAAAAGAAGACTCGGCAAACGGGTTTTCTTTCTTTGTGAAAAGCTGTGCCGAGGATGTCTTTCCCAATACACGCCCAAAAAAAGAAGAGTTGGTTACGGAACTTAACTGTTCTGGCACACCGGGGGAGTATGTGCCGGTTGTCCTTTGCGTGCTTCCTCTTGAAGACCTCAAAGGCATGAGCGTATCTTCAACTGATCTAAAAAACGGCGATTCCAGGATATTTTCCAAAAACATTGATGTTTCTGCCGCCAGATATGAGTGCGTACCCATAGGCAAAAGCAGCACCGGCACCTGGTATGTAAAAAACAGGTATCTTGTCAAAGGCCCGGCGAACGGCTATGCGGGCATACCACGCCCGTTCTGGATCACCGCAAAAATCCCCGAGAACGCCCTTCCCGGAATATATAAAGGAGAAGCAACGATTAATGCCGGAAAGAAGTTCGTGAGACTTCCTTACACGCTTGAGGTCTTCCCTTTCAAGTTTATTCCCTGGAGCAAGGACCATACTTTCTGGATGTGGTACTACAAGGGCTATCCGGCAGATAATTCAATACTGGAAGCGCACCTGGCAAACTTGAGCGAACACGGGATGAACTGTTTTGACAGCTTCCTGACGCCTTTCAAACCGAAAGTTTCCGGCGACAGCGTTTCACTGGATTTCTACTACGCGGACAATCTTGTGGTGCTTCTGAAGAAATACGGTTTTACGAAATGGATGTTCGACAACAGGATGCAGTATGACCTTTATGCCCAGATGAAGAATACCCGGCCCTGGAGCGACGAGCACAGGAGAGTGCTTCGGGATTTTGCCGAAAAGGTGGCTTTTAAGGCGAAGAAACCCGGCTGGCCCACTCTTGTATTCACTTTCGATGAACCCAGGGAAGAGCAGGAGAAGTGGGGTTTGCGCGGCTACCTTGACATCAAAAATACCTTTGAAATATTTAAGTCCGCTGGCCTGCTTGTCAACGCTTCCTGGTCGAGCTGGGGCGGCCAGAAACGCAAGGATGACAGCAGCAAGATAGCCGATTACTCGGAACTCTGCTCCATTCCTTACTACAATACAACCCACGGGAACTACAAGCCAAGCGACAAAATAATAGATAAAGTCCTTTCGCTGAAGAAGCCCCTCCTGCTCTATAACTGCGGGGCCTACAGGTACTGTTTCGGCCACCTTACCTACCAGAGGAACGCCCTTGGCAATTCGCAGTTCTGGTGGGGCGCGGCGGTAATCGGGGACCCGACATCGGAATACGCGCACTCCTCCTGCGCGGTCACTTCAAGGGACGGAAAAATAGTTTACAATACCACCAACTGGGAGCAGATAAGAGAGGGCGTGTACGACTACAGATATATGATTACGCTAGACGACGCGCTTCTGAAATGCAAGAACAAGGGCAGCCCTGAAGCCGTGAAGGCGCTGGCCCTTGTAGAAGAGATAAAAAATTATAAAATTGAAAGCGGCATGGGGACCGGGATAGACGCGGATTTCCTGGCGGAGCAGATGAGGGATTTTACGGGCGGCGCGAAGATGGATGAATTTAAGTGCCAGATTGCGAAGAGTATCATCGAACTTCAGCAGTTAAAGTAAGGGCGGCAAGAATCCCCCGGGGAGCGGATGCGGCGCCCCGGCAATGATCTGCGCTTCCACCGCCTCCGGAGCACCTGGAAAACCTGATCAACAGGTATTTGACTTAGGAAAGCATTTCTCTGATGGACTTGCGTTTAAAAATGCTTTAAGCTGTAATTGTTTGATGCAAGCTATGTATAGACAGTTAAACTGCTGTTTGGGCCAAAATATGCTTTGGAGGAACAAATGAACAAGAAGATCAACTTCGAGAAAAACAATGAAGAATGCGAGAAAATGATAATAAATACATTTCAGGGCCTCCTCGTGCTGGCAAATGACAACGAGCCCTACGCAATACCTATAAATCATGGTTATAAAGACGGTTCATTCTATTTCCATTGCGCCATGACCGGGGAAAAGCTGGATTTTATAAGAAAAAACCCCAGGGTGTCGTATGTAATTAGTAAGTATTTCGGAAAGCCGGAAGACCGAGTGAAAAGCATGAAATGCCACGGCAGTTGGGAGAGCCTGATAGTTTACGGGAAGGCAAAAATAATCGAAGACCGCGAGGAACACAGGCTGGCATTTAAGACCTTCATGGAGTATTACGGGAATCCTAAATTCGAACCCTCGCCGGAAGCGCATGCAACGACGCGGATAATAAAAGTTACGGCAGAAAAAATGACGGCGCGAAGAGAAGGCAATGATAAGAAAACCGAATATTTCCTATGGGAGAAATGAAGGCAAGTAACAATCAACAGGCAGTATTAAGAACCTGAAATTACCGCGTTCAGTACAAATACAGGCAAGAATAAACCTTGAAATTGGAGGATGTGGACTTCTTAGAGAAATTATTGTATATTAAGGACAGTAAGAACTGGGAGTAGGAATTCCAGTGCCGATGTTTATGTCGTTCTGTCTGTTTTCAATTGTCTGCTTCAAGACTTTGTTTGAGAATAGAAAATAGATAATAGACTGTTGGTGTTGGATAAGGTGTTGTTTCGTCTATTTTCGATTTTCTATTATCTATTGTCTGCTTCACTGCCGGGGTGGTGGAACTGGTAGACACAAGGGACTTAAAATCCCTCGGTCGCAAGGCCATGACGGTTCGATTCCGTCTCCCGGCATATAAAATTGCTAATTGCTGTTTACTGATTAAATCAAAATGCGAGAACGGACTGCCGGAGAAGGAATTATATTTTTGCTGACCCGCAATGACTCTAAAGTTTGGAATGTGTGATTGTTTTTTGTGCCTGGTATTTGCCTTTCTTGTCTGCGTAGGAAATCTCGCACTGCTCGTCGCTCTCAAAGAATACCAGCTGTCCGATACCTTCATTCGCGTAAACCTTCACAGGTGAGCTTGAAACATTCATTATGCAGATAGTGGCAAAGCCTTCCCATTCAGGCTCAAAAGGAGTGACATTGAGGAGCACGCCGCTCCTGGCGTAAGTGGATTTGCCGGTGCAGAGGGTTATTATATTTCGGGGTATCTTGAAGTATTCCACGGTCCTTGCCAGGACAAAAGAAGAGGGCGGTATTACTATGCTGTCCCCCTTGTAGTCATCGAACAGGCTCTCTTTTTGATTTTTTGGGTCTATCAGCGCCTGTTTCCTCGGTACTTTAAACTCATCCGCCACTCTGAAATCGTAGCCGTAAGAAGAAACGCCGTAGGAAATTACGCCTTCTCTCTGCTTGTTTTCCGCGAAAGGCTTTATCATCTCGGTTTCCAGTGACATTTTCTTTATCCATTTATCGCTTTTTACGGCCATTTTTGCTCCTTTTGCGCTGATGCTGTCAGGCAGAAAGCCATTCTATTCCATGAAAGAAAGATTGTAAAGGTAATTATTGAGGTCGGTAAAAGCATTAAAATGTTTGAAAAATAGCTTGCCGGAAGTGAAGCAGCGGCTGTGTCCCTGCTTTTGCCTTGACTTTCACAGCCATGCCCCTATATAATATCAGACCCATTATCTAAAAGGGCTTTTTGCATGAAGATAGACATAAAGGACCTAAAAGAACAGGTCACAAACCTGGACTTTTCCGCAAAACCGGAAGAAATAGGTTTCGACGGAGAAGCTGTATTTGACGGGCCTATTAAGGTTTCCGTCGAAATTCACGACATGAGCGAAAGGTACAGGGTTGTTGGCAGGGTTTCGGCCGTAGCAATGCTCGCCTGCGGCCGCTGTCTCAAGCAATTGAAAATTAAACTGGCGCCGCAATTTGATATTGTACATGTTAAAGACGCTGCAGAGGAAGAAGGGGAGATACCCCCGGGCGAAACAGACGAGCTTGCGATGGAAGGCGATATAATAGATATCGGCGAGGATGTCAGGCAGACTATACTCCTTGAACTGCCGATGAACCCGATTTGCGGAAAGACTTGTAAGGGCCTCTGTCAGAGCTGCGGCACGGACCTGAACAAAAAGAAATGCGGTTGTGATCAACCGGCGCTCAACAAGCCGTTTGCAGGCATTAAAAATATACTAAAAAAGAAAAAGTAATGCATTCGAAGGGAGGAAATTAAAATGGCAAATCCGAAAAGGAGATTTTCCGCGGCCCGCAGGGACACGAGGAGATCTCAGTGGAAATTAAAGGCACCGGGGCTTTCTATCTGCCCGCAGTGTAAGCAGCATAAGCTCCCTCACCGTGTTTGCGAAAACTGCGGTTATTATGGGAAAAAGGAAGTCGTCGAGGTATAGCGATGAAAATCGCACTCGACGCGATGGGCGGCGACAATGCTCCGGAAGTTGAAGTCAGAGGCGCTGTAGCCGCCGCCAAAGAATTTGGCATCGAAGTTGTGCTGGTCGGCGATGAAGAAAAAATACGCGCCGAGCTGAGCAGTTACATGCTGAAATACAAACTCAAAAAACTTCCTATCAGCATTGTGCACGCCTCAGAAGTTGTCACCATGAACGACTCTCCGACCGAAGCCTACAAGCAGAAGAAAGATTCCTCCCTTGCTGTCGCGATGCGCCTGGTCAAGGAAGGGAAGGCTGATGCCGTTATTTCCGCTGGTAACACAGGGGCGGTCATGACTCACGCCCTCTTTGTGCTCGGGCGAATTCCAGATGTTTCCAGGCCGGCTATCGCGGCTTTTTTTCCTTCCTTGAACGGTAAGTGCCTTCTCCTTGATGTGGGTGCCAATTCTGACAACAAACCAGAACACCTCCTGCAATTTGCCGTTATGGGCAGCGTTTATCTGAAATATGTGGGAGAATCGGCCAATCCAAGGATAGGTCTGCTTTCTGTCGGGGAAGAGGAGAAGAAGGGAAACGAACTGACCTCCAAGTCGGCGAAGATGATGAAAACCGCCGGCCTGAACTTTGTTGGAAATGTCGAAGGCAGGGATATAGTTGGAGATAAAGCTGACGTAATAGTCTGTGACGGTTTTGTCGGAAATATCGTCCTCAAATTCGCCGAAAGCGTTGCCACCAGGTTCTTTCAGATTCTGAAGGTAGAGCTCCAGAATTCAAGCGTTTTTATCAAGTTTGGAGCGTGGCTCGTAAAGCCTGTATTCAGAGGCCTAATTAAGAAAACAGATTACGCCGAGCACGGCGCAGCCCCGCTTCTGGGTATTGACGGCCAGGTGTTTATCGGCCATGGGGGTTCCAGCGTTAAGGCCATGAAGAATGCGATTAATACCGCCGCGAAATCTGTGACGGGAAAAGTAAATGAACACATAAGGGAAGAAATCGCCAAATTAGGAGTTGTGAACAATGGGAGTAATTAGGGCGGCAATAGCCGGCACGGGTTCATTTGCGCCGGAAAAAATTCTGACCAACAAAGACCTCGAGAAGATGGTGGAAACCACCGACGAATGGATCCGGTCCCGTACCGGGATGTCGGAACGCCACATCTCCGACGAAAAGACGGCAACATCCGATCTGGCCACTGCGGCCGCGCTTAAGGCCCTGGAAGCGGCGGGCGTCAAGCCGGAAGAGCTTGACCTTGTTCTTGTCGGGACCGTTACTCCGGATAAAATATTTCCCTCAACTGCCTGCTTTGTCCAGAACAATATAGGCGCGGTGAACGCTGCTGCGTTTGATATCAGCGCTGCCTGTTCCGGTTTTATTTACGGGCTTACAATAGCCAACAGCATGATAATAAGCGGGCAGATAAAGACAGCTCTCGTTATCGGCGCGGAAACGCTCTCTAAGTACACCGACTGGAAGGACAGGGGTACCTGTATTCTCTTTGGTGATGGTTCCGGCGCTGTGGTGATAAAGTCATCGGATTCGGGAAGCGGAGTACTCTCTTCATATATATGGTCCGACGGTTCCGGAACCAAGCCGGGTTTGCTTGAGATCCCCGGCGGCGGTACAAGAGACCCGAACGGCAAGAGAACTATAGTAATGGAGGGAAACGATGTTTTCAAGAAGGCGGTCAAGGGAATGGAAAAGTGCATTGATGCAGCCCTTGAAAAAGCCGGACTTGCGTATGGCGATGTCTCGCTCTTTTTGCCTCACCAGGCAAATCTCAGGATAATTGAATCTATAGCAAAGAGAATGGGATTGAATGCCGAGAGGGTTTTCGTAAATCTCCATAAATATGGCAACACTTCCGCCGCTTCCATTCCGATTGCCCTTGATGAAGCGAATAAGGCCGGAAGGATAAAGAAAGGGGATGTTATCCTGCTGGTAGCCTTCGGCGCCGGTATGACCATGGGCGCGGCGGTAATAAAATGGTAAAATAGAGCAAGCTCGAAGTCCGCCTGCAGAAACTGCAGGCGAGATCTCGCCTATAGGCGGAAACCAAATTCGAAATTCGAAACAATACCGATTCAAGTTTTAAAGTTTTACGTTATAAACGCTCTTAGTCTTTTCGTTCGGAGGCCTTTATGAAAACCGCATTTATCTTCCCCGGACAGGGTTCACAGACTGTCGGGATGTGCAAAGATTTCAGCGGCAACGGCATTTTCTCGGAAGCCGATTCCGCCCTGGGTTTTAAGCTCTCAGATGTTATTTTGAACGGCCTGGAAGACGCTTTGAAATCCACGGAAAACGCTCAGCCTGCGATACTTGCCGCCAGTATAGCTGTTTATACCGAATTAAAAAAAGTGCTGAACCCTGATGTAGTTGCCGGACATTCTCTGGGAGAATATTCCGCGCTGGTAGCCGCAGAGGCCCTATCCTTTTCTGATGCTGTCCGGACTGTCCGTAAAAGAGGCGAGTTTATGAAATCTGCTTCAGGCGGGACCATGGCCGCGTCACTGCTCCTTCCAAGGGAAAAAGTCATTGAACTGTGCAAGCAGGCCTCTTCTGATACCAAAGCGGTTGTAGTTGCCGCGAATTTTAACTGCCCGGGCCAGATAGTAATATCCGGAGAAAATATAGCTGTAGAGAAAGCTTGTGAACTGATAAAAGCAGCAGGAGGCAAAGCAATTCCTCTCGCGGTCAGCGGCCCGTTCCATTCCCCGCTCATGCAGCCGGCAAGGGAAAAGCTTGCGGCAGAGTTAGGCAAGATAAATATCAAAGTTCCGTCAGTAAAGTTCATTCCCAACGTAACTGCGGTTGAAGTCTCGGACCCGGCCAAGATTAAAGAGCTTCTGATAGAGCAGGTCACGGGTTCTGTGCTCTGGGAAGACACGATAAGTAAGATGCTGGCGGACGGGGTAGGCACTTTTGTCGAAGTCGGGCCGGGGAAAGCGCTTTCCGGCATGGTCAAGAAAACAAAACGTGACGCCAGGGTTTTCAATGTGGATTCATTAAGCGCTCTGGAAGCGCTCAAAGCCGGTATCGCATGAAAACAACGTTGAAGCTGGTTGCCGTTGCGGCTGTAATCCTGCTGGCGGTGATGGCGGGAGTGTACTGTTTCCCGGCAGGAAGGTTGAACTGACAAAGAAGCAGACGCAGAACCTGAGGCTGCTCTTCGAAAGTTATTATAATTTGGGAGGGCTGTTCAGGAATTCCTGCGTTTTCTCGCGGACAAAAAATTTGTAACCGACGGGGAGCTGTTTGACCCCTGGGGCGCGGAATTTTTCTATGTTCCGTGTTACAAGGATAACAGGGCCGGCAAGAAAAAGACTGTTTCAACCGACATGCTCTCAAGCGCGGGACCTGACAGGAAGTCTTGGACGAAGGACGATATTCAGTAAAAGCGGTTTGTAACGTTTGAACGTTTTTAACGTTCATAACGTAAATCCGGATAAAAGCGCTTTCCGTTGCGCATTACGTCACAAACGTTAAAAACTAGTTATTTTAAGGAGGCAGTTATGTTGTTGAAGGACAAAGTAGCTTTAGTTACCGGCGCGGCGCAGGGAATAGGAAAAGCGATCGCGCTCACGCTCGCGAAAGAAGGGGCAAATCTCTCAATCTGCGATGTGAACCTTGAAAAGGCGCAGGAGACCGTGAAAGAATTGCAGGCTCTCGGCGTAAAGGCCGCAGCTTTTAAAACAAATGTCACCGTCGCTGCCGAATGCGATGCGCTAATAGACAGCACGGTGAAAGAGTTTGGAAAGCTTGACATCCTCGTAAATAACGCGGGCGTGACAAGGGACGGACTGCTTATCAGGATGAGCGAAGCCGATTGGGATCTGGTAATAGCCATAAACCTTAAAGGCACTTTTAACTGCACAAAATCAGCGGTGAAAACCATGATGAAGCAGCGCTATGGCAGGATAGTAAATGTCTCTTCCGTTATAGGTCTTATGGGGAATGCGGGACAGGCCAATTACTCGGCGTCAAAAGCAGGCGTTATAGGCATAGCAAAATCAATCGCCAAGGAGTATGCCAACAGGAATATCACTGTAAACGCAGTCGCGCCGGGCTACATTCAGACTGCCATGACCGACAAACTTACAGAAGACCAGAAACAGGCTATGTTAAAATTCGTTCCGCTCGGAAGAATGGGTCAGCCGCAGGATGTCGCAAATGCAATCCTTTTCCTGGTTTCCCCGCTCGCAGACTATATTACCGGCCAGGTAATCACAGTGGACGGCGGAATGGTTATGTAGTGAGAAGGAAGCTAATTGACAGCTAAAGACTTTTAAGCAGAGGCGACTGGAACTGCTTCTTTCTTTGTTATTAGAGTTTATGCCGGAAGTTCGGTTTGTTTGAAGCGTAATTGTTTTGGAAATAAGGAGAAAGATGTATCCACAGCACCTGCTTGAGCTGGTTGGGAGATACGGCTACCTGGCCATATTTATTCTTTACACGGCCGGTATCTTTGGCCTTCCCATCCCGGACGAAACTCTCCTTGTCGTGATAGGTTTTGCTGTCAAAAAGGGAACCATGAACTACCTCCCTGCGATGTTATCGGCATTTTTCGGAATCTGTGTAGGTATTACTATCAACTACATTATAGGGCTGACGGGTGGAGCGTTTGTGCTGAAGAAATTCAGCAAAAGAATCATGTTTAACGAGGCAAAGATGAAAAAAACCTCGGCATGGTTTGACAAATACGGCAAGTGGGCTCTGGTTATTGGTTTTTGCATTCCAGGGATAAGGCATCTTACAGCTGTTTTTGCCGGAACTACCAAGATGAAATACAGTCAGTTCGCTTTATATATTTATCTGGGCGCTTTTATCTGGGTAAATACCTTCCTGCTTCTCGGTGGAATAATCGGGGCTAAGGGTTTCACCAAGGTACTCCGCGAGCACAGCACCCTGGTAGCCTGTGTTGCCGCTTGCGCGCTGCTGTCAGCTTTGCTATTCTGGTATTTAAAGAGGCGAAGCATTAAAAGAGCACGGGAAAAGCAGGATAATTAGGCATACCACCAGTTGTGGTTGTCTCTCTTAAGTCTGCTACCGGTAGTTATTTAGCGGTTGACATAAGGCATTAGTGTAATGTAGAATGATGCATCAAGTCATCTTTTGCGGGTGTTTTTTTGCTTTTTGGCATGATTGTTGCAAAAAGCATTGTATCATAAGCATTTATTTGCTAATCAACCCAAAAAAATACCTTGACAATGTAGCTCGCTTAAAATAAAATACTCACACCATTTTCAAATGAAAATTAATTTGAATCCGCCGGAAACCGGCGGATTAGTTTAAAGGAGGAAAGATGGCTACTAACGAAGAAAGGGTGAAAAAAATCATAGTCGAGCAGCTGGGTGTTGAAGAAGCGCAGGTGACATCTACTGCATCGTTCGTTGATGACCTCGGTGCGGATTCGCTTGATACCGTAGAACTCGTCATGGCGTTCGAAGAGGAATTCGGCATTGAGATACCTGACACAGACGCGGAAAAGATCAAGACCGTCGCGGATGTTAACAACTATCTCAAGAGCAAAGGCATTTCCTAAAAAGAAGGACACATGACAAAACGCAGAGTAGTAATTACCGGCATGGGAATAGTATCCCCTGCCGGTAATGATATAGAGACTTTCTGGAAAACCCTCACTGAGGGTGTTTCCTGCGCGGGCGCTATTACAAAGTTCGACGCGACAGGATTTGAATGCCGCATAGCCTGTGAAGTGAAGGGATTTAATCCCGAGGCTTATGTTGACAGGAAAGCCGCCCGCAGAATGGACACTTTTGTCCAGTATGCCGTCGCGGCGTCCAACCAGGCGCTCAAAGCAAGCAGCCTGCTTGACCCTGCCGGCAAACTTGACCAGAACAAGATTGATCCGACGCGCATAGGCGTTATGGTCGGCTCCGGCATAGGCGGTATTACTGTGCTTGAGGACCAGCACAGGACCCTTCTTGAAAAAGGCTGGAAAAGGGTAAGCCCGTTCTTTATTCCTATGATGATTTCCAATATGGCGTCCGGCATGATTTCTATACTGTTCGGCGTGAAAGGACCGAGCGCTTGCGTTACAACCGCCTGCGCTACCGGCAATAACTGTATCGGAGAATCTCTCAGGCTGATTCAGTACGGTGATGCCGATATGATGATAGCCGGCGGCACCGAAGCCGCAATTACACCTTTAAGCATCGCCGGCTTTATCGCGGCGCAGGCAATGTCTACCAGAAATGATGACCCCACGCACGCTTCAAGGCCGTTTGACAAGAACAGGGACGGTTTTGTGATGGGCGAGGGTTCCGGCGTTCTTGTTCTGGAAGAGATGGAGCACGCTATAAAGAGGGGAGTAAGAATTTACGGCGAGCTGGCGGGGTACGGACTCTCCAGCGACGCTTATCACATGACTGCCACTTCGCCAAACGGCGAAGGCGGATCAAGGGCTATGGCAAACGCGGTAAAAGACGCCGGAGCCGGGCCTGAAGACGTTGACTACATCAACGCGCACGGCACGTCCACTCCCGTTGGAGACCCAAGCGAGACGCAGGCGATTAAGACCACTTTCGGGGACCATGCTTACAAGCTTTGCGTAAGCTCCAACAAGTCCATGATAGGGCACCTGCTCGGCGCTGCCGGAGGCGCGGAATCTATCGCGACCGTGCTGACGGTATTAAACGACCTGGTGCCGCCCACCATAAACTTCGAAGAGAAGGATCCGGCGTGCGACCTGAACTATGTGCCAAACAAAGCTGAAAAACGCGTTGTTAACATGGCGGTTTCTAATTCGTTCGGGTTTGGCGGACACAATGCCACGCTGGCGGTCAAGAAGTTCAAGCAATAATGAACAAGCTGACCGCGCAGAGGCGCTCTGAACTGCAGGAATTCCAGGAAAGCCTGAATATTGGTTTCCGGGATCCTGCCATCCTTAACCAGGCATTTACGCATTCCTCGTTTGTCAACGAGAACAACCTCGGAAAGAATGGTTCAAACGAGAGGCTTGAATATCTCGGAGACGCCGTGCTTGGCATAATTACAAGCGAGCATCTCTTCAAGAAGTATCCGGATTATGACGAGGGAAGCCTGACCAAAATCAAATCCGTGCTTGTCAGCAAGCCGATACTCGCGGGCGTCTCAATGAAGCTCGGTTTCGGAAAGTATGTGCTGATGGGAAAAGGCGAGGCAGGAACCGGCGGAAGAAACCGGGATTCTACGCTTGCAAATGTTTTCGAGGCTGTGCTGGGCGCGTATTTCATAGATTCCGGGCTTGAACAGGTCCGGGAGTTTTTGGTCCGCTCATTCCTGCACAACATTGATTCAAAACAGGCCGAAGCGGATGATTATAAATCAAGGCTGCAGGAAGTGATGCAGGCAAAGTACAAGAAACGCCCGTCATACGCCA
>CAIWRR010000244.1 GCA_903915125.1 Candidatus Firestoneibacteriota bacterium
ACTTCCTGAACTTCTTTGAAAAGCTCCCGGTAACTGCGGCAATATCGCGCAAAGCCAGCGAGATAGCTAAAAGCTCAAAACCCGGGCAATCTGCCCTGAAGCCGATGGATGTTTTAATTGCGGCCACCTGCGCAGTCCACAAGATGCCGCTCGTCACCACCAACAAAAAACATTTTAAACTGATAAAAGAAATTGAGATCTACAATATCTAGAAATAGCACTATATACTTAACACATGCGTAAGTCAGTCATATTTTAATCTCCATTTGTTAGAGTAAACATAAAGCCATCTTTATGCAGCCCAAAATATCTGGTATACTCAAGTAGGTCAGAGATAGTTAATTCCCTCATCAAAAAGAGGACACTATCACTGAAAAATTGTGTATATATCTAAAAAAATGACCAAATAGGAGTAATTACATGACAAAAGAGGAGCTTTTAATAGAAATTAGGAATTTACATTGCAGCTCAGAGCAAGATTATAACTCTG
Organism: Candidatus Firestoneibacteriota bacterium; assembly: GCA_903915125.1. Taxonomy (GTDB): domain Bacteria; phylum Oederibacteriota; class D2-FULL-39-29; order D2-FULL-39-29; family CAIOVX01; genus CAIOVX01. The sequence goes on from CAIWRR010000244.1 coordinate 491, forward strand.
AAAGTTACGAATCATATGCTTTTTATGTTACCGAATATAATCGACTTATAGTTCATGCTGATTCCTTAGGTGTTAAGAATCTTTTACGTATTGAAAATGTACCGGAGGGAGAAAGAGCTTCTTTTTCTGTTGGTTCTGTAGCCGAAATAGCAAAACTTCGAGAGGTTGTTAATAAATCAAATATTTTATTGCAAAAACTAGAAGCATTCAATATTGTTGAAAATGATAAAATAAATATTGATCCATTAATATTGATTTTCAATAAATTTCACATTATTGCGCAACAACTTATTAAAAGATACGACAGAAGGAGCACAATAAATATAATAGATGAATATGATGTTCAAGACTTACTACATTCGCTTCTAAAATTATATTTTGATGACATTCGAACAGAAGAATGGACTCCTTCTTATGCAGGGGGTGCGGCAAGAATGGACTTTTTACTTAAAAACGAAAAAATTGTTATAGAGACAAAGAAAACCAGAAGTGGACTAGGTGCGAAAGAAGTCGGGGATCAATTACTAATTGATATTGCGAAATATTCTGAGCACAAAGATTGCACAAGCCTAATATGCTTTATTTACGACCCAGAAGGAAGAATTAATAATCCTAGGGGTATAGAAAATGATTTAAATAAAAGAACTACAAGCTCATTTACTGTCAATACCTATATTCGACCAACAGGACAATAATTGCTAAGTCATCTGAAATTAAAAAAGAGTTGGCAGTAATATTCCGATAAGCAATCTTATGCCAACTGCAAATTGATGCAAAAGACGTATCAAACAACTCGTTCACGCCATTAAACGACCAAAAGCCGGTAATAGAACCAACTCTTATTCATAAAGACTTCCGTTCATTTTGCTTCTAGTAATCACATTGATTTTGTAAATCCTTGAATGTATAATGTTCAAACTAGGTGCTGCGGAGCTGGAGGGCACATGGGGTCAATCCGGTTCCGCACAAATGGTAGTCTCTATATAGATTTCCGCGACCAGTTAGGTAACAGGGTCCGGGAGTCAGTAGACACTACGGATATGAAGCTTGCAAGGCAGATTTTGAAGAAAAGGGAACTAGAAGTATTGGAAAGCAAGTTCTTTGACAAGAGAAAACAGGAAAGAGTTTCATTCAGAGACTTTGCCAAGAAGGCACTCAATTACATCCTTGAGAGAAGAAGGTCTCGAGAATTCTTTGAGGTGCTAACAGCTAGACTGGTCAGAAGTTTAGGCGATAAGTTCCTGTCCCGGATTACTCCTCGGGACGTCGCCGAATACCAGTCCATGCGTGCCGGTGAGGTTTCTAAGTCATCGGTAAACAGGGAATTAGCTGTATTGAAGAGAATATTCAACCTTGGAATTAAGTGGTCGGTTGTAGACCAAAATCCGGTAACAAAGGTCGAATTCTTCCCTGAACCAAAGAATAGAGTTAGATTTCTCAAGAAAGATGAGATGCAAAGGCTTCTCTCAAATTGTCATGGTGAGCTAAAGCACATCGTAAAAACGGCTCTAATGACAGGAATGCGGAGAGGCGAGCTCCTCGGTCTTAGATGGGTAGACATAGATTTTGACAACAATATCATCATCCTGGATAGGACAAAAAATGGTGATATTAGAGAGATTCCTTTGAGTCGAGAGCTTAGGGGTATTTTCCTGATCAAGAGCAAGGGGAAGTTAAAAGAAGACTATGTGTTCTCAAAGTCGGATGGCAGTAGGTATAAGGATGTCAGAGTAGCCTTTAAAACCGCTCTCAAGCTGTCAGAAATCTCAGGATTCAGATTTCATGACTTGCGACATACCTTTGCCAGCCAGATGGTAATGGCCGGAGTGGATATCTTGACCATAAAAGAAATCCTCGGCCATAAAGAAATCGGCATGACGATGAGATATGCGCACTTGGTTCCTAAGCACAAAGAAGAAGCAATCTACAAGATGGAGAGCAGTACTTCAGTCGGAAATGTGGATAACTTTGGGCACAATTTGGGCACAAAACCCCACACCAACACCCCACTGAAGGTAGGTACTTAGAAACCCTTATTCTGCATGACTAGATACGGAGAGATGGCCGAGCCCGGTTGAAGGCGCTTGACTCGAAATCAAGTGAGCCCGCAAGGGTTCCGCAGGTTCAAATCCTGCTCTCTCCGCCAAAATTTGCTTCGCAAATTTTGGCGAGATCTCGCCATTTTGCGCAGCAAAATGGCGGATCCGCACTAAGGTGCTTCGCAAATTTTGGCTAGATCTCACCCAAATAATCCATATCTCCTAAGGAGCAAATATGAACGACAGCAGAATCGCTGAAGGCGAGTTTGGGTATTTTGACGGGGAAACCGGCGAATATGTTATAACCCGGCCTGACACGCCGCGTCCCTGGTACAATTACCTCATCAACGAAACAACCGTCGGCATGATTTCAAACACCTCCGGCGGAGTCTGCTATGACAAAGACCCCACCACGCACCGCCTGCTCCGCTACCGCTACCAGAATATCCCCTATGACCGCCCCGGAAGATATATCTATGTCAGGGACAACGAGAGCAAGAAATACTGGTCGGCCTGCTGGGCACCGGTCCATACAGATGTAAAGAAATGCCGCTATACCTGCCGCGTCGGCTTCGGCTACAACACGATAACCTTTGAGTATGACGGCATTAAGACTGAAGTCACCTATTTTGTCCCGCAGGACAGGGCGATGGAACTGTGGGATTTAAAGATAACCAACACCGGCAGGAAATCCAGAAATCTCTCAACTTTCAGCTACGCGGAGTTTGCGTTCTGGGGCGCGATGAGAGACTTAATGAACATCGACAACGGGCCCAATCTTTCCCGCCAGCATTACAAAAACGGCGCGATAATACACCACTCCTACAACGACATCGGAACCGGCCTTCACGATATGCATTTTGTGCAGGTTTACGGCTTTCATACCGCAAGCCCCAAAGCGCAGGGCTACAACGGAGACAGGGATCTCTTTGTCGGGAAGTACAGGGATGAGAAAAATCCTGTGGTAGTCGAAACTGGCAAATCCACGAACTACTGCGAAAACGGCGGCTACCCAATCGGCTGTTTTGAACACAAGTTTACGCTTAAGCCTGGCGCGACAAAGCGGATAGTTTATCAGACCGGCGTCGCAAAGAACGAGCGGGATGTTTTTGTAACCTCAAAAAAATATAAAAACTTCAAGAATGTTGACAGGGCTTTTAAGGAAACAAA
>CAIWRR010000245.1 GCA_903915125.1 Candidatus Firestoneibacteriota bacterium
CCCCGGCGTCCTGGCTTCGGCGTTGGGCATGGATAAACACATGCAACAGAAAATTCTCCACGACGCAGGACTGGCCACGCCGGAGAGCATGATTGTCTATGAAAAGCAGTGGCAGGAAGACAAGGAAGCAATCAAAAAGCAACTGATGGAACGCTTCACCTTCCCCTTCTTTACAAAACCCATCCGCGAAGGATCAAGCATGGGCGTTACATCCATCAAAGACGAGGCGCAGATTGATGCCGGAATTGAGGCCGCGCTGAAATGGGACAGGGCCGTTTTGGTAGAAGAGTATCTCGACGGCATCGAATTTTCCTGCATCGTCCTGGAAGAAAACGGCATTGCCGAACCGCTCGATCTGACAGAAGTTTACCCCCAAAGCGAATACTACACCTACGACGACAAATACATGCCCGGCCGATGCCGGAAATTCACCCCGCCAAAAAACATCCCCCCTGAAACCGTGGCAAAAATCAAGGCCGAAGTCCTGCGCGCCTACAACGCCCTGGGCTTCCGATCCTACGGCCGCATCGACGGCTTCCTCCTGAAAGACGGCCGCGTCTTCATCACCGATCCCAATTCCTCATCAGGCATGGCGCCTTCTTCCTTTTTCTTTGAGCAGGCGGCTTGTGCCGGGATGTTGCCCTCTATGATTATTTCGAGATTGATTGAGAATGCCCTTGCCATTCATCGGGGGAAACGGGGGCCGTTGTAAGAGATTGTTTGGAGATTATAATAAACGAAAAATTAATATAAGGGGATCAAATGTCATACGAATCGAGATGTATTAGAGATGCAGTTGAAGAAATTAATAGGACATATTTTTTACCTGCTATACAGAGAGAATTTGTTTGGGATACTTACAGGATTGAAGAGATTGTCCAGTATTTAGTTGAAATTATTTATGGCCCCCGTACGCTTGCATTTCAAGCGGCCTTCTTTAAATCTTTTTGATCTTTATTACCTTCCTGTATAATTTCAATTCGTTTTATAACCCCGGCTATTTCATCGTAACCCTTAACCCGCCTGAACCGTTTTTCACAATGGAGAAAAACAGAAGCAAGCCAACGCTGGGACATTTTACTGCTTCTATAACGCTTGATATTTCCTTCACAATCTCTGACCATGGAAAACATGCTTTCTATCGGATTCGTCGAGTGGAGCGATTTTCTCAGGGAAGCCGGCACCCCAAGACGATGCAAAGTCAAAATCTCTTCAAGTGCCTCCAAAAGAGAATCTGCCGCCGATTCATTGATATTACGAAGCCATTTTTCAAAATCCATGAGCATCTTCCTGGCGTCTTCGTATTCATTCTGCTCCAAGGCTATTCTGAATTGCCTGTGAGCTTCCTTTCTGTAACGTTTTGCCAGATGTCGCTGAATATTCTTATCCTTATGGATGGTACACCGTTGATGAATAAAACCCTTACCAAAACGGTTGCGTAACGCCTTGATAATCCCACCGCCGCCATCGGTCACCCAGAGAATCTTCTTTGACAAAGATAATCCCCGTCCTTCCATATCCAGCAAAAGCGCTTCACAAACTTCGTGATTCTCCGTAGCACCCTGCCAAAAACCAAAAACATGTTTCTCGCCTTCCTCGTCAACCCCAAGGGAAACAACAAAAGCATCACCACCTCTATGAACAGTGTCAAGAAAAACAGCAAATATATTTATGCCCGATAAATCCCGTTCCTTGAACTCACGAAGCTTCTCCGTCGTTGCCTCAACAATCCGACGGGATGCAGAACTCGGCGACACACCGAAGGCATGCAAGGCATCCGTCACCGTTTCCTCATAACTCCGCAATGATATGCCACGTAATGCTTTCGATAAAAGCTCCTCCGAAAATGCGCCAGGCGCCCTCAAGCGCTTATAACTCTCAAGATCGATCTCGCCCTTGGGTCCTCGCATTCGGGGATGATCAACTTGCACTTTCTGGTCTCCAATGTAGATCGACCCCTTTTGACTTGCCCATTTCTTTATCTCCGGTGAGTTAGGATGATAATCTGGCCCGGATATCTCTTCTCTTTCAATGTACATGATCGTTTCCGCTAACATCCTGCCCAACTTCATCAATACTGCATCTAATCCTTGTTTACCTCTTACTAAAATTTCAGCTACATGATCTCCCAATCCATTCCTGCCGAATATCCTCTCAAATCCTTTTCTTGCTTTTTTCCTCTCTCTTGTGTTTACTTTCATTCTCAGTGGCTCCTTTCTTTTGATTGTTCGTCAAAGACCGTGGATTATTCCACGGTGGGAGCCACTTTTCAAGTTTCAACTAAAATTGGGATATCATCGGATAATCTATCAATTGAAGAGGACCCTGACAAAACTCCGAGAATTGATTTGCGTTTTGCAAAATGGAATAGTGATAATCATTTTGAATATTTTGTTGAGTTTAAAAATTTATCTGAAAACAATTGGATAAAAGATAGCGGAGTAAAAGTCCGTTCAACCACATTGATAAAAAGATATGTGACCACAGGTATTAAACATTTTCACTCCGGGTATTATCCTTCAATCGGTTGCTTATGTGGGTATATAACCGAAGGAAAACCGGAAGATATAGTAGACAAACTAAACTCCGTATTGGTTACTATGTTATTTAATCCACTTGAAAAGATCAATCCGATAAATAATCATAATTATATTTATCAAATTAGGTTTGATAAATTCAGTTTGAAGAATATATTTTTTGAGTTCAATCGGTAGTGTAAACATTCGGATTTATTCCGGTGACATAACACCGTTTTCTTGTATTTTTTGTTTTCGTGGTCTTCCGGGTTTGCCTTTTAGCAGTGATCGAC
>CAIWRR010000246.1 GCA_903915125.1 Candidatus Firestoneibacteriota bacterium
CAAGACAAGCTACGACCTCAAAGTAAAAGACAAAATGGCCCAGCTCTGCAAGGAAACCCTCCGCCTGGATATTGACGACCACGGCAAAAAACTCGCGGTAGAAAGCCGTTTTGATTCCAAACTGATTTTTCCCGAAGAGTTCGCCGGCCTCATCAAATCCAACGGCAAGTTTGAATTCCTCGGCTGGTTTGAACACAAGAAGTTCAAGAAACTGAAGGAACCGGCGATGTTGAATTATGCGTTGCTGAGGAGGAAGTAAAACCTCAAAAAGTATTGTTAAGGCAGGCGGGTGTGGATTATAATATGTGAATTAGTAATCGGGGGATTCCAAGATAACCGCACCCAAGGATGGAAATAGTGGCTTATAGCGAAGCCGAAACCAGACAGGAAATCATAGATAAGCGCCTTAATAAGGCCGGATGGAAGGTAAAAGACCCCCTTATGGTCACGGAGGAGCTTGATATTTACCTCGGTGACGGCATGAAGCTTGACGAAAAGCCGGTAGACAAGTACAAAGACCATCTTTTCTCTGATTACGCCCTCCTGGCAGACGACAGAACACCTTTGGCAGTTGTAGAAGCAAAGAAGACAAGCGTTGATGCGGAAGTAGGGAAGGAGCAAGCCAGAAATTACGCGCAGAAGATAAAAGAAAAACTTAAAATACCGATGCCGTTTGTCTTCTACACGAACGGCGACGAGATTTTCTTTTGGGATACAGAAAGATACCCTCCGAGAAAAGTCCACGGATTCCCAAGTAGAGCCGATCTTGAAAGGATGAAGTTCCTCAGGGAGAACGCCCGCGAGCTCTCAAGCGAATACTTAAACACAAAGATTGCAGGCCGTCCGTATCAAATAGAAGCGGCGAGAGCGGTAATAGAACGCATCCAGAAAAACAGGCGAAAGTTCCTTCTGGTAATGGCCACAGGCACCGGCAAGACCAGAAACTGTATGTCCATCATAGATCTTCTTATGAAAGCTAATACCGTTCAACGGGTGCTTTTCCTTGTTGACCGCATAGCCCTGCAGAGTCAAGCCTTAGATGCCTTCAAGGAATTTCTTCCAAACACCCCGATATGGCCTAAAAGCGGAGAAGAAGAGTTCAGTACTGACAGGCGCATCTATGTTATGACTTACCCTGCGATGCTAAATATTATTGAGCAGGACAATTCTCCGCTCAGCCCGTTCTTCTTTGACCTTATCGTCGCGGACGAAAGCCATCGCTCAATCTACAAGGTATATAAGAACATACTGGATTATTTTGATGCGATGCAGTTAGGCCTCACGGCCACGCCGACGGATCACATTGACCACAACACTTTCCAGCTCTTTGAATGCGATAATGGCCGCCCTGCATTTTCTTACGATTATGAAACAGCCAAAAGCCACAAACCTCCTTATCTGAACGATTTTGAGGTAGTTCATGTGCGCACTAAGTTTCAGGAAGAGGGCATAAATACAAAGACCATCAGCGAAACTGATAAGAAAAAGATGATAGCGGAAGGCAAAGACCCCGATGAATACGATTTTACGGGTTCCGAACTTGAGGAAAAAATATCAAATAAAGGCACAAATACGGTTATAGTCCGTGAATTTATGAATGAATGCATCAAGAGTCCTGACGAAGTCCTTCCGGGAAAGACTATTATCTTTGCCGTATCAAAAAAACACGCCTATCGCCTTAACGAAGTCTTTGATTCTCTATATCCGGAGTATAAAGGTCGGCTTGCAGAGGTGATTATTTCAGATGTGAAAGGTGTTCACGGAAAAGGCGGATTGCTTGACCGCTTCAAGAATAACGATATGCCGCGGGTGGCTATCAGTGTTGATATGCTGGATACAGGAATAGATATCTTAGAAGTCGTGAACCTTGTATTCGCCAAACCGGTGTTTTCGTATACAAAGTTCTGGCAGATGATAGGGCGAGGCACCAGGGTGCTTGACCAGAATAAAATAAAGGAATGGTGCCCAAAGAAAGACAAGTTTCTGATCCTTGATTGCTGGAAAAACTTTGAGTTCTTCAAGATAAAGCCGCCCGGCAAGATTCCCGGCGCGGATATTCCTCTTCCGGTTCGCCTCTTCAGGGCCAGGTTGGACAAACTTGAAGCTGCGGTTTCTCTCGGCAATAAGCCGGTCAGAGATAAAATAATCAAGAGGTTGAAGGCAGACATTGAAAACCTTCCCGCGCAATCAGTCGTGGTGATGGAAGGCGCAAAGCCGTTGAGAAAGGTCAAAGAGACGAATTTCTGGGCGGATATCTCAAAGAAGGATATAGATTTCCTTCGCCTGGAGATAGCGCCAATCATGAAGGCGTATTCCGGAGTTGATTTCAAAGCGATGGTATTTGAGCGGGATATGGTTGAACTCTCTGTCGCAAAATTGGTGAATGACACGGCAAAATACGATACCCTGGTGGAAGGC
>CAIWRR010000247.1 GCA_903915125.1 Candidatus Firestoneibacteriota bacterium
ATGCCTCTATTGCTACTTTTGCCTTCAGTGTTGCTTCAAATTTCTTCCTCATCCGGCCTCCTTTTAGGCTTCTTCCTTTTACCACTTCTTACACCTTATTTCCGCCTAAAAGTGGTCCAGTCAAACCGGACTATTTAAATCCCTGGTAGCCCCGTTAAAGCCGATCGGTTTACCCTGTTTGTCCAAAATAATATTAAGCGTCACCTCACCAATGATATATTCGCCTGAAGCTGTCTTCAGCCGGCCCTCCAGGATTCTGGTAGCTAAAGCGCTCGTGTTGCCGGCAAGCGCTGCTTCGCGGAGCTCAGATGTTGCTTTTCTCATATCCTGGTAACTTTTTTCGTCGCAATAGTCCTCTATGCTCCTGCCGATTGCGCTCTCCGGTTTAATTCCCCGCGAAGCGTAAAACGAAGGGCTCACATAGGTATATCTCAACTCCTTGTCCAGGACCCAGACTACGTCGCCGGTGTTCTCAGCCAACAACTTATACATCGCCTCGCTGCGCCTGATTTTTTCCTCCTGGTTCTGCCTTTCCGTCACATCCCTGAAAACTGTTATCAATCCCGCAATTGTCTCTTTTGTGTCCCTTAGAACTGCTCTCGTAACTTCAATCTTAATGCGCGTTCCGTCCTTCCTGACAACAGTATACAGAGAGAGTGAACTTTTACCGGTTGAAAGGGTTCTCTTTCTGTCCTCATTGGCTCTGGCCTTGTCTTCAGGCGCAAAAAATTTTCCCACAACAAATTCTGCGGTTCTTTCATTTGGTATGCGCCCGGCGCTTTGCCCAAACAGGCTGCAGTACATTTTGTTGGCCATTAATTCCCGGCCCGAGAGGTCCGTCACGGAAATTGCTTCAGGTGAAGCCTCAAAAAGACTCTTAAATCTCGATTCACTTTCCCTAAGGGCAAGTTCGCCATTTACGCGCGTTGTTATATTGTCAAAAGCTGCCACAAAAGTGCCTAGCTCCGCGCTGGTCAGGCTGATGTTGTACCAAGAATTTAAGGCGGATATGAACATCTCAAAATTCTCCGCCTTACCGGTGCGCGCCACCCGGGCGCAGGCTTCAAGCAATGGCGCATCCTGTTTCCAGATACCCGGAGCGACTTCATTCATCCGCTTGCCGATAACTTCTCCAAACCCCGTTATCTTATGGTAGGCTTCATTGGTCTCAAGATGAAAAAAATCAACCGCCTTGCCCCTTCTATAGATAATTTTACAGCGGACGACAGCCATAACCATATTATTAAAAAGCCGCTGAAACCTGCCTTCAGTCAGTATCAGTTTCTCTTCCGTCTTTTTCCTCTGAGTAATATCAAAAAAGTAATATCTTACTGTCCCGCTTTCCCTGCTGCGGTAGCTGTTTGCCAAATAATACTTGCCTTTGAACTCTCCTCCAAAGGACGCGGACCGCTGCTCCTTTTTTGACGCTTGAAGCGCCTGAAAAACCGGGTGTTTTATGCCTAGCGTTTCGATCTCCTTAAAATGCTTCCCGGCGTTTTGATTCGCAAATACAGTCCTGCCGGAATCATCAATTTCAATCACCGGAATCGCGCTTTGCCTGTAAAAGTCAGCCAGCCGCCTGCTTTCCGATTCCTTTCCAATCGTATAAAGACCGAGGCCGATATTCGAAGCCAGCTCCTCAAAAAACAGCACTTCATTTCTTCCAAAACAATCCTTTATTCCCGAATATACATTCAGGCTGCCTATTACAACTTTTTTGTGTATTATCGGAACAGCCAGGCTGGAGGCGAACCCCGCTTTCCCGGCTCTGGCTCTCCAGGGTGAAAACAGCTTATTTGTTGAAAGATCATTGGCTACCACCGTGGAATTTGTTTTTATGGCTATTCCTGTCGGGCCGCTGCCGTATCTGGAATTATCATATTTTATATACAGGTTATCTATATACCATTTGCTTGAGCCGGCGCAGGCTGCTGGCGCTATTTCCTGTTTTTCTCTGTCGGCAATCCCAATCCAGACAAACCTAATGAAACCGGATTTTATAATAGCGTTGCAAATATCTTTATAGAGCGCGGTGCTGTTTCTTTTGAGCATTAAAGTCTGGTCCACCCGCCTTAAGACGCTTGTCATCGCGAAAAACCTTTCGGATTCCGCCTGCGACTTTTTAAGGCCGGTGATATCGGTGATTGTATGAGTCATTCCGCTCAGTTGTTTTCCGGAAAAGACAGGATCAACATTTATGCGGTAGCAGCGCCCGTTAACTTCTCTCTCGGAAACACACCTCCTTCTTCTCTTTAGAAGCGTCTTTACGGGGCAATCTTTCGGGCGGCAAATATTTTTCATCAGGTCGCAGGATTTACCCTTCAATTCTTTGCCGTACGGAATGTTCAGGAACTTCCGCATTGCTTTGTTGGCTTTGAGTAACTCGAAGGCGGGGCTTATCAGGGCTACAGGATCAGGAATTGCGTCAAATACTTGTTCCCAGTAGGGGGCATTTCCGGCAATTTGTTCTTTAATACCGGGGTTTCTTTGTATCACTTTATATCCCCCCTTGCCCTTATAATTAGAAGGTTTTAATGCTTATGGAATAATACTAACTCCAAACCACTGGCTTGTCAATGCCTTTCCATTAAAGAATAATGTATTCCGTTGATATTAGCCCCCTGATGTTATATTATTTCGTTATGCCGAATAATACCCCGCCATTCATGGCGGGGAGGAATTCGGCATGAATTATATCTTTCCAACCGAAACAAAAGACTGCGGTCTTGAGGCCGCAGTCTTTTATTGCACCGGAGGCCAATATATGGAAAACTTTCTGGAACTCGCGGGAAAACGCGAAAGCTGCAGGAAATTCAACGGAAAACCTGTTGCGAGGGAAGATCTCCTAAAATGCGTTGAAGCCGCCAGGCTGGCGCCGTCTGCCTGTAATTCACAGCCCTGGAAATTCATTATCGTTGATGATTCCGCCCTGAAAATTGAACTCTGCCGGGCCGCTTTCTCCGCTCCCTACACGGCGTCCTGGCCTGAAAAGGCCGGCGCTATATTGGTCGTTATATCTGAAAGGGGGAATTTTACCGCAAGAGTGGGGAATTTTGTAAGAGACACCAGGTATTACCTGGTGGATATAGGCATTGCAGTTGAACATTTCATTCTGCAGGCCGCCGAGCTCGGGCTTGGGACCTGCTGGATGGGCTGGTTTAATGAAAAGGGCGTAAAAAAAACCCTCGGGCTGCCCGCGTCTTCAAAGGTTGATATTATCGTGCCGGTGGGGTATGCGGAAACAAACGAAACGCGTAAAAAAGTGCGCAGGCGAATTGAAGAAACCTATAAGTTTAACAAATAATGGTTTGTAACGTTAATAACGTTCGTAAGGTTTATAACGTAATGCCAAAAACTGTCTAATTCGAAATGGTTTATAACGTTCTTAACGTTCATAACGTTTGTAACGAAAAGCAAACCATAGAATAAACCATGAAAACCCAAAAACCTGTTCAATTATGTTTACGTTATTAACGTTATAAACGTTAGTAACGTTATGAACGTTTTAGAACCTATTCCCCTTAATCCCTATAACCACTTCCGTTAACGGAATTTTCTTCCCAGATTCTGCCAGCGCCTTTTTCGCGGCCATCACTATCCCGCCGCAGCAGGGAACTTCCATGCGTGCCACAGTCACGGACTTTATATTATTCTCGCGGAAGATTTCGGCGAGCTTCTCCCCGTAGTATTCCGTGTCATCAAGTTTCGGGCATCCCACAAGGACAACCTTGCCCTTAAGCAGGTCATCGTGAAACTTCGCGTAGGCAAAAGGAACGCAGTCTGCCGCTATGAGCAGGTCTGCTCCCTCAAAATAGGGCGCGTTGGGCGGAACCAGCGTTATCTGCACCGGCCACTGGCGAAGCTGCGATTTACCTGTCGCGAGAACCTCTCCAGCTTTACCTTCGCTGTCCTCTTCCCCGGCTTCGCCTCTCATATCCCGCACAGCAGAGCCCGGACAGCCGCAGGGGCTTTTAAGCGCCGGCTTGAACTCTTTTTCAAAATTAATTTTAATATTGCGCTCCTTCAAATAATCCAGGGCTATTTGCAGAAATTTATTTTCTCCGTGAACTTTGAGATGTTTTAGATGTTCAAGTATGGTATTTTTTCCGGCCTTCACGATATTCACCATAACCTTGGCTTCATCATATGGAACGGCTTCGCGCTCAACGACGCTTAAAGCTCCCTCGGGACAGTGCCCCACGCAGGCTCCAAGCCCGTCACAGAAAAGATCGCTTATAAGTCTGACCTTACCGTCAATTACCTTAAACGCGCCTTCAGGGCAGTTAGGGACGCATGCCCCGCAGCCGTTGCACTTGCTTTCGTCTATTTCAATTATTTTCCTCTTAACCATGTTCCCTCCGACTAACCTTAATGACACCTGGCAAGTGTCATATTACTGCGCAAAAAGGGCCGTCCCGGTTCAGACCGGAGCGGCCCGACTTTATCAGCTTTGCCCTCTCTTTCCGAGCTGTTTGTCGAACATAAAGAAACCGCCTGAATCCTGCTTGACCAGCTTAAGTTTCTCGACTATATAGGAAGAGTTCTTCTCCTCCTCAACCTGCTCGGTTATGAACCACTGCAGGAGAATCTTGGCCGGTTTGTCGTCTACTTTTGACGCGAGGTCGTCAAGCGCGTTTATCTGCCTGGTAATGTTTTTCTCATGGTCATAAACCTGCTCAAAACACTCCAGCGCAGTTTTCCAGGAAGAAGGCGGTTGCGGGATTGCCTTTAAAATGACCTTCTCGCCCCTGTCATTCAGGAAACTAATAAGTTTCTCTGCGTGCGTCTTTTCCTCGCTTTCCTGCACCTTCAGCCATTGCGCGACTCCGTCCCAATTCTTATTCTTAAAATCCAGAGACATCGCCTTGTAAAGGTACGCCGAATACAATTCCGAATTTATCTGCTCATTTATTGCCCCTGCAAGTTTCTTATCCATAAAACCCCCTTTAAAACATTATTTGCATTGACATTGTAGCCGGAAATTGAAATGGCGGTTATGACTAAAATCATAGTAGGAAGAAAACCAAATTCGAAGTTCGAAGCATGAAATTCGAAACAAATTCAAAACCTTTGCTGCCTATGTTTCTAATTTCAGATTTCTGATTTCGAATTTGCTTTATCTTTTAAGGGCGGGCGCCAGATGTATTCTCTGTCCCTTTATCTGCTTTTCCTTAACGGCGCGAAGCAGGCTCTTTGCATTTTCCATGGGAACTTCAAGAAAAGTAAATCTGTCGTGCATAAACATTTTTGTCACCAGCCTGGAATCTATCTTTCCCTCTTTCGCAAGGAAATCTATCATATCGCGCGGAGTCAATCCCTGATCTTTACCTACGCTCGCAAAAAGCCTTACCTTGCCGGGCGTGGCGCCGGTATTCTCAAGGTCGTCCTGATCGTACTCGCTCTTCTCCGTCTCAACAGTCTCTCCCATAAGCATCTTTAGGAGCGCGGCCGCTACTTCAATGGAACCGAAATCCTCGTTCAGAATCATCGCCTCTATCGCGTCTATCTGCTTCTTAATATCCGAATCCTTGATGACCGCTTTCACCTTGTCCGCAAGCTGGGTCTTTCTAATTTCGCCTACATCTTCCGAAGACGGAAGCCCCTTCTGGAATATTTTGGCTTTGGAATACTTCTGTATGTTCTTCAGCTTAAAGAACTCAGATTTTCCTGTTATGAAGGTGAAGGCTTTCCCGGCTTTGCCGGCCCTGGCCGTCCTGCCTATTCTGTGAACATATGCTTCTTCATCCTGCGGGAGGTCGTAATTGAATACGGCTTCTATGTCGTTTATATCCAGGCCCCTCGCGGCCACATCGGTCGCCACAAGCAGGTCAACAGCTCCCCTTCTGAATTTCCCCATAACGCGGTCGCGCTGAACCTGTTTCAAATCCCCATGGAGCCCTTCCGCCGAATATCCCCTTGCCTGCAGGTGTTCAACCAGGGTGTCTACCCCGTTCTTTGTATTGCAGAATATCAGCGCAAGTTTTAAGTTGTGAAAGTCTATGAGCCGGGTCAAGGCCTCTACTTTTATCGGATCTTTAACCTCATAAAAAGACTGTTCTATGCTCGGAACGGTCAGCTGTTCGTGAACGACCTTTACGTGCGCCGGTTTGCGCTGGTATTTTTCAGTAAGCTTCAGGAAAGCCGAAGGCATCGTGGCCGAGAAAAACAGAGTCTGTCTCTCTTTAGGCATTTTCCTGAGGATTCTCTCAATGTCTTCAATGAATCCCATGTCCAGCATTTCATCCGCTTCGTCAAGCACGGCGATCTTTACCTTGTCAAGCCTGAGGCTTCCTCTGTCAAGGTGATCCTGCACCCTGCCCGGAGTGCCGATTACCAGCTGAACACCCTGGGAGAGAGCCTTAAGCTGTCTGTCTATTGGCTGGCCGCCATAGACGGGCAGGATATAAACTCCCCTTTTGTATTTTGAAAGCTGTTTTATCTCTTCCGCGACCTGGATGGCGAGTTCCCGGGTAGGACAAAGAACTATTGCCTGAAGCGACCGGTCTTTGGGGTCAATCTTTTCGAGTATGGGTATTCCGAAAGCGCAGGTCTTGCCGGTTCCGGTCTGAGCCTGACCCAGCACGTCTTTCCCCTCAAGCAGCAGGGGGATGGATTGCGATTGAATCGGAGTCGCTTCTTCAAACCCCATATCTTTGACTGCCCTTTTTATTTCAGGCGAAAGATTCATGTCTTCAAACTTGAGTTTTTCCATTTTTCTTCCTTGTGTCAGTCATTCCGGTTTTCCGGGCGGGCATTTTCCTTCCGCATTACATTATAACCTGTTTAGCAGGGAGTTTCACTCTAAAAACACTCTCAATAAGATAAGGCCAAGCACTAAATCCAAAATACTAAATTCTAAACAAGAAGCAAAAACAAAAAACAAACAAAACAAAAGAACAGGCGGCAGCCCGAAAGCGTACCGCCTGTCTGTTTACGTTTTGCCTTTTGTATTTGTTTCGAATTTCGAGCTTAATGCTTGCCGTTTGGCCTAAACCATTCCCGCGTTAAAACCCATTATATGAAGAGATTAGTATCCGCGTCCTCCGCCGACCCCAGATAATTCGCCACGCCGCCTATCTCAATTCCGTCTGTCAATTCTTCCCTTTTTATACCCATTACATCCATCGACATTTGGCAGGCGATTATTCTGATACCGGACATTTTCGCCGCGCCCATAAGGTCTTCCAGCGAATTGATATTTTTGTTCCTCATAACATGACGTATTAGTTTCGGGCCTATGCCACCCATATTCATTTTTGAAAGCCCAAGTTTCCTGCTTCCTTTTGGCATCATCATACCGAACATCTTATCCAGCAGCCCTTTCTTCACGGACGGTCCTTTGGATTTCCTGAGGATATTAAGACCCCAAAAAGTGAAAAACATTGTCACCTTGCGCCCCATAGAAATAGCGCCGTTCGCTATAACAAAGGCAGCGAGCGCTTTGTCCAGGTCTCCCGAGAAGACCACGATGGTCTTATCGTGCGGAATAACCCCGCTCTTTTCCTCAGGCCTCTTTCCCTTCTGTATCTCCGCCACCGTTTTCTTATTCATGTCTTGCAGAGAAGCCAGCACATTTCCTGTCTTCTCGCACCAGACGGAGATATCGTTCTTGAACCCGGGGTCGCTTGCCGTGATTCGGACAACATCCCCGGAATCAACTTCCTTCATCTTATTTGCCAGTGCCATTATCGGCCCGGGGCACTGAAGACCGCTTGCGTCTATCTCAAGAATTCTGCCTGTTCCGGGCTTTACCTGCATAATGTCCTCCGCTTTGTTCACCATTACATTCTCAAATATACCCGTGTTCTCCTGTTTAGCTGAAGCCGCAGAGTACACCTTAATGCCTCCGCTCAGATTCACCGCATTCTTGTATCCCGAGTTCAGGAGAATGGTCAGCGCGAAATAGGCGGTCTTTCCCTGATTGCAGTAAACGACCACTTTTCTGTCTTTCGGTATTTCCGCCAGCCTGCCGCGAAGTTTTACGAGCGGGATATTCACGGCTCCTTCAATATGGGAAATGTCAAACTCCAGCGGCGATCTGACGTCCACGAAAAGCGCGCCGTCTTCTTTAAGCCCTTTGACCTCATCCCAGAAGACAGCGATATTCCTGTGCTTTAGCTGGTTCACCGCGATCATTCCCGCGAGATTTACGGGATCCTTCGCCGAGGAATAGGGCGGGGCGTACGCAAGTTCAAGCGCGGCCAGGTCATAGACGGTCCTTTTAAGCTGAACCATTGTTGAAATTACATCTATCCTCTTATCTACTCCGTCAAGCCCGACTATCTGCCCTCCGAGCACTCTACCGTCTTCCGGAGAAAACAGCACTTTCATGGTCATCGGGAAAGCATCCGGATAATATCCCGCGTGCGAAGACGGCAGGAGAAATACTTTGTCGTATTTTATTCCGCGTCTCCTGAGCAGTTTTTCGCTGCTGCCCGTGATGGCAGCAGTCAGGTCAAATATTTTGGCTATGGCGGTTCCGGGGGTACCGGCATAAACCGCGCTGCCGCCTAGCGCGTTCTCCGCGGCCACTCGCCCCTGTTTGTTGGACGCGTTCGCGAGAGGGACCAACGCCGGCAAATCCGACACCAGGTCGTTCGTTTCGGCAGCGTCACCCAGCGCGAAAATATCCGGGTCTGACGTTTTGAGCCCGCCGTCAACTTTAATGCCGCCGAGCTTCCCTATTTCAAGTCCCGCTTCTTTCGCCAGTTTTATTTCTGGTTTAACGCCTATGGAGAGGATGATAATATCAGATTTTATCGTCCTTCCGGACTGCAAGACGGCAGTCATACAGCCGTCTCCGTTTTTGAACTCTTTGACGCCGTCATTTAAGTAAAGTTCAACCTTTTTGGCTTTTATATGCTGGTGTATAATCGCGGCCATTTCAAAATCCATAAGGTTCATTACCTGCCCCGCAAGTTCAACAACCGAGACCAGCATTCCAAGCCCCGCGAGGTTTTCCGCAAGCTCAAGCCCTATGAATCCCGCGCCTACAACCAGCGCCTTCTTCGGAGCGGCTTCTTTTATGTAGCTCATAATCGCATCCATATCCGCAAGATTTCGCACGGTAAAAATGCACGCGCATTCTATTCCCGGAATAGGCGGCTTTACCGGCTGTCCTCCCGGAGAAAGCACAAGTTTGTCGTAGGTTTCTTCGTAGGTTTCGTTCCGCTGCAGGTCTTTAACTTGGACTTTCTTGTTCGCTCTGTCAATGGAGAGCACTTCGGAGAGCGTCCTCACTTTTACTTTGAACATATTCTCAAACTCTTGCTTTGAAACTATGGTAAGCAGGCTGCGGTCTTTAATGACATTGCCTATGTGGTAGGGAATTCCGCAGTTCGCGTAGGAAATCTCCGCGCCGCGCTCAAACATTATTATTTCCGCCTGCTCGTCGAGTCTTCTAAGTTTCGCTGCCGTTGACGCTCCGCCGGCAACTCCGCCGACTATTAGAACTTTCATATTCCCTCCGGAATGCGGATTTCATTGAACTGATTAACAAATTGTACAGGTTTTAAGGGGAAATACAGGATGCGACCCGTCATAGTTCGAAAAAACGCTAATGACCCTGTCTTATTAGCGATTTCTTTTTCCAGATAAAATATAGCGAAGGGTATATAAGGAGTTCCAGCGCGAAGCTTGTGATAACTCCGCCAATCATAGGAGCGGCGATGCGCTTGAGCACGTCTGCTCCTGCGCCGAAGGACCACATAATGGGAAGCAGCCCCAGCAGTATCGCTGTTACGGTCATTGCTTTAGGTCGTATGCGTTTCACCGCGCCGTGAATCACCGCGGCCTTCAAATCCTCTTCGTTCCTCAACCCGCCTTTCTCCTTCATAGAATTATAGGAGAGATCGAGGAAGAGCAGCATAAAGACGCCGGTCTCCGCGTCAAGCCCGAGCAGGGCTATCATCCCCACCCAGACGGCAATAGAAAGATTGTAGCCGAGCAGATACAGCGCCCAGACCGCTCCTACCATCGAAAAGGGGACCGCAAGCATTACCATGAGCGTTTTAACAGGAGACTTTGTATTTGCGTAAAGCAGCAGTATTATCAGGAAAAGAGCCAGCGGTATAACAATCTTAAGCCTCTCTCTTACCCGCTGCATATTCTCAAACTGCCCGCTCCAAATAAGCGAGTAACCCTCGGGAACTTTGACCTGCCCGCTGACCGCCGCCTTCGCTCTTTCAACATAGGAACCTGCGTCCGTGCCCTGGAGGTCCACATAGACATACCCGGTTAGCAGTCCGTTCTCATCGCGAATCATTGAAGGGCCGCTTGAAAGAGAAATGTCGGCAACCTCGGAAAGCGGGATTCTCGCTCCCGAAGGCGTATCCACAAGTATCCGGCTCAGTTTCTCCCTGTCATCCCTGTATTCCCGTGGATACCTTACGCTCACGGAGTATCTCTCGCGCCCCTCTATGGTCTGCGTGACAGTTTCGCCTCCGATGGCCGAGAGCACGGACATCTGCGCGCTATCCATGGAAATCCCGTGGCTTGCGAGTTTGCTCCTGTCAAATTTCACATCCAGATAATAACCGCCAAAAACCCTCTCAGCGAGCACGCTTCTTGTGCCTTTTACGTCGGAGAGCGCCTTTTCAATATCAAGCCCGATGCCCTCAATAACCTTGAGGTCTCGGCCCAGTATCTTGACGCCTATGGGAGTCCTTATTCCCGTGGAAAGCATATCTATCCTGGCCTTAATGGGCATAGTCCAGGCGTTGGTTACCCCGGGTATATTCAGTTTGTTGTCCATCTCTTCTATAAGCTTGTCATAACTTATCCGGTCGCGCCAGATATGCCTGAAAGGCGCCTGAAAAACTGCGGGCAAAGCAGAATACCACCTTTCCTTCTTCCGCCATTCGTTATCGGGTTTGAGAACTATTACGGTCTCCATCATTGAAAAAGGCGCAGGATCCGTGGAAGTTTCCGCTCTGCCTATTTTTCCGAAGACACTCTCCACTTCCGGGATTTCCTTTAGCAACTTGTCCTGGGCTTGCAGAAGTTTTTTGGCTTCGGTAACCGAAATTCCGGGCAGCGTGGTCGGCATGTAAAGCACTGTGCCTTCGTTTAAAGGAGGCATGAATTCCGATCCTAACCGCATGAATACCGGAACCGTTGCCAGCATCAGGATAACGGCCGAGAGAATGACCGCCTTTGAATGTCTTAGCGAAAACTCGCAGACCGGACGGTATAAACGGAAGAGCAGCCTGCTCACCGGATGCCTTTCTTCTTTATAGTAAGTGCCGACAAGCAAAGAGTTGGCGGTTTTAGCGGCCCAGGCCGGTTTGAATGTGAATTTATCCATCCTCATAAACAAAAGCCGGATGGCCGGGTCAAGCGTCAAAGCAAGCAGGGCGGCAATGGCCATCGCGAGAGTCTTTGTGTAGGCAAGAGGCCGAAAGAGACGGCCTTCCTGGTCGACAAGCGTAAAAACAGGCAGGAACGCGACCGCAATAACCAGCAGTGAAAAGAATACGGAAGGAATGACTTCCTTCAGGGCCTTGATCCTGATTTCGTGCGGATCTCCTATCCTTCCCCCGTGCTCCCACAACTCCAGACGTTTGTAGGCGTTCTCAACTTCAATGATAGCGCCGTCCACCAGCACGCCGATAGAAATAGCGATTCCGGCGAGCGACATTATATTTGAAGTTATACCCATAAAATACATAGGGATAAACGCCAGCAGGCTTGATACCGGGATGGTTATTATCGGCACTAGTGCCGAGGGAAAATGCCAGAGGAAAAGCAGTATTACCAGACTAACAATCAGCATCTCTTCAAATAATTGCGACCTTAAAGTGGCGATGGCGCGCTTGATGAGTTCTGACCGGTCGTAGACTGTGACTATTTCCACTCCCTCGGGAAGAGAGCTCCTGACTTCGGCAAGTTTGGCCTTAACGCTGTTTATGACATTCAGCGCGTTCTCGCCCTGGCGCATTATGACAATGCCGCTCACCGCGTCGCCCTCGCCGTTTAAATCGGACGCGCCTCGCCTGATATCCGGGCCTTCGGTTACTTTTGCGACATTTTTTACCAGCACCGCCGTGCCGTTAACGCTCTTTACCGCGATATTCCCGATATCTTCCGCGCTCTTTGCGTAGCCGCGCCCGCGTATCATATATTCGGCGCCCGAAATCTCTATCAACCGCCCGCCTGAATCGCTGTTTCCGCTCTTTACGGCTTCGACAACTCCGGAGAGCGGAACATTGTACGCCGCAAGAGCGCCGGGATCCACGTTGACCTGGTATTGCTTTTGATAACCTCCGATGGTCGCGACTTCCGCGACTCCTTTCACCGATTGAATATGATACTTCAGGTTCCAGTCCTGGAAACTCCGAAGTTCCGACGCTCCGTGCTTGCCGGTTTTATCAACCAGGGCGTACTGAAAGACCCAGCCGACGCTGGTGGCGTCCGGTCCTATTTCCGTGGTCACGCCCTGTGGAAGTTTTGAAATGGTTTTATTGAGGTATTCAAGGACACGGCTTCTTGCCCAATATATATCGGTGCCGTCCTCAAAAATCACGTAGACATAGGAAAAACCGAAATCGGAAAGGCCGCGGATTGCTTTAACCTTGGGAGCGCCGAGCAGGCTGGTGACAATGGGGTAGGTAACCTGGTCTTCGATGATATCCGGGCTTCTGTCCCATTTCGAATATATGATAACCTGGGTATCCGACAGATCCGGAACAGCGTCAAGCGGAATATTGCAGAGACAGTAGACAGCGCCAAAGACTGCGGCAGCCGCGAGAATTATTACCAAAAAACGGTTGCGAGCTGAGAAATCTACTATCCGTTCTAACATTCGTCCTCGCAATTTTCAGAACCCGGCTATTTTCTGAGCTCCCGGAGTTTTGATTCGGAATCCAGCAGAAAGTTAGCCGAAATCGCGACATCTTCTCCTTCTTTTATTCCTGAGACAATTTCAATGTAACCCTCGCCCTTAACGCCAGTCCTGACTTGTCTTGGTTCATAAATTCCGGGAGCAGTCTTGACAAAAATGCTTTGCTTGATGCCGGTGTCCAGTACAGCGTCATTAGGCACTGCAAGCCGTTCCCCGAGAGCGCATTTGACCGCGGCAGTAATAAGCATTTCAGGGCGGAGAGTGCCGTCTGTGTTCGCTATCTCAGCCCTTGCCCTAAGAGTTCTTGTGTCTTTATCCACATAAGTATCCAGCGAAAGAATGCTGCCCTGGTAGGTTCTGCCGGGGAAAGAGACCGCGGAAATATCAACCCGGGCTCCTTCCTTGATATAGTTTATCTCCGATTCATAAACCTGTATGTAAACCAGCAGCTTGCCTCCCTTTTTCCCCGCGAAGAGCAAATACTCCGGCTCTTCTTTGGCAGAGGCAAAGGCGTCTATCATTTGTTCTGAAAGCCCTTCGTGAAGCATTTTGACCCGGGCCGAAGCCAGAGAAGACTTTGCCTGGTCCCTGGCTTCCCCTTCCGCGGATTTGAAAGATCTTACCGCAAGCCTGTACTCGATTACGGCGTTATAAAGTTCCGGATCATGCGCTATCTTGCCGGCCGTCCGTACGGTGTAAGACATGGTCCTTTTTTCCGCTTTCTCGGTCTTCACGCCTATCAGTTGTTCCTGTTCACCGCTTACCGTCAGCGCGGTTGGTGAATTTGAAACCGTTTTCGGAGTCTCTTTTACCGGAATCAGGTCCATGCCGCAGATGGGGCATTGCCCCGGCCTGTCAGAGAGCACCTGCGCGTGCATAGGACAGGTATAGAGTTTGCCGCTTTGCGCCTTCGCCGCGCATCCCGCAAAGAGCGCAAGCGCGGCAACAGCAAAAACTATTATGAGAATCAATGCTTTTTTCATAAGTCCATTATACCACAGACAGCAACCAGGAACTAAAGTTCCAAACTTTTAGCCGCTTTCCGCCTCACGTTACAAACGTTAAGAACGTTACGAACGTTAAGAACTGCAACATTCACTGTGGAAGTGCAACACCCGCATTAAACACCTGTAAAGGTGTTTTGAAACAAAGTTTCTTGCGAGGGGTGTTATTCATGATTC
>CAIWRR010000248.1 GCA_903915125.1 Candidatus Firestoneibacteriota bacterium
ATTGAGCTTAAAACAGTGTTTTTTGGCTTCACCCACTTGGTTCCCTCCTTTTTATTGATTAAAACCCTCTATTACCCTTATTATATAACACTTTTAGCCATTTTGCATGCTCTATTTATTTTTTGATATGACGGATACAGGAGCATATAAGCTTTCAGGCTCTAAATGCTTCAATTGCGGGCATAAGATACGCGGCTGTTTCTGTCAGTGACAGGAAAGAGAACCCCTTGTTTTTTCTTGAAAAACGCGTGATTATATGCTATTTTCTACAAAGGTTATGGCGGCATAGCCAAGTGGTAAGGCAGCGGTCTGCAAAACCGCGATTCCTCGGTTCAAATCCGAGTGCCGCCTCCAAAAATCCCGGAGGAATAGATGCACAGGCTGCTATCAGCACTCTTATTTATTAGTATTGCCGGGTCATGTTTTTCCGGCCTGATAGTAGCAAAAGGGGATCCTGCGCCTAATTTTTCAATTTTCAACATAAAAGGCAAGAGATTTAATCTCGCTGATTATAAAGGCAAAAAATCCGTTTTCATCAATATTTTCTCAATAATCTGCGAACCCTGCAAAGCGGAACTGCCTTCAATCATTAAGCTCCACTCAAAGTACAAAGAAAGCATTGAGTTTGTGGGTGTCGATATCAGTGACCCCAAAAAAATAGATGTCGAGAACTTCGTCAAGGCCTCAGAAATACCTTTTACTGTTTGCTGGGACGCAATCAGCAAGACTTTTTACAGCCGGTACATCAAGGGCGGATTCAACATGCCCACTAGCATATTTATTGATGCTGACGGAAACATCAAAGAGATTACCGGCGTCCTAACAGAAGACGAGCTTGAAAATTTTCTAGGGAGACTAGTATCCGATGACAAGAAAAGAACAGATTGAACTTTCTCTGAACCACGAGAACACGGATATTGTACCTTACAATATTACTTTTACAGTTGAGGCAGCGGAAAAAATCAAAAAACATCTAAATGATAACGAATTTGAGGAAACCATTGGAAATCACCTGTACAACGTTGACCCGCTCTGCGGGGACAAGGTTATAAAACCGGGATTTAGACAGGATGATTTTGGAGTAATATGGAACCAGACCGTAGACAAAGATATAGGGGTTGTTGAGGAATTTCGCCTTAAAGAACCCAAACTGAAAGGATTCAAACTGCCGGATCCAAAAGTCGGCTGGAGATACGAGAGCTTCAGCAAAACCCTGGCAAAATACAAGGACAGGTTTCTTCTGAGCGATATTGGTTTTTCACTTTTTGAACGCGCCTGGACCCTGCGCGGCATGGAGAACCTGCTCATCGACATGTACGAGAATCCGGATTTCGTAAACGAATTGTTGGATGCAATAACGGAATTCAATCTTGTTGTTATCGACGAGTCATCAAAATTCCCAATTGACGGGATGAGGTTCGGCGATGACTGGGGCCAGCAGTCCGGATTAATAATGGGACCGGAGCTGTGGCGCAAGTTCATTAAACCGCGAATCAGAAAAATGTATTCCCGAGTCAAAGCGCACGGATTGAAGGTTTTTATTCATTCATGCGGAGATGTAGAAGAGATATTCCCTGACCTTATTGAATGCGGACTGGACTGTTTCAACCCGTTCCAGCCGGAAGCTTACGACATCTTTAAGATAAAGGAATTGCATGGCGCAAAACTTTCTTTTTACGGCGGCATGAGCACGCAAAAAATACTGCCCTTCGGCACGCCTGAAGAGGTTAAAAAGGAAACAATAAAGCTCCTTAAAATATTAGGCAAGGGAGGCGGGTATATCTTTTCTCCGGCACACGCGACTCCGGCCGATGTCCCGCTCGAGAACATGCTGGCAATGATTGAGGTAGTAAAGAATCAGGGGAAATATCTGTAAATGGCAAAGAAAATTGATACCGGGAACAGTTCCAAGAAAAAGAGAGGCAGCGGATTTGCCTGGCTGCTGATTTTCTCTGTTGTTATTATCTTCATACTTGTAGCCCAGATGCAGGAGAAGAATAAACGCATCGCATTCCTGGAGGGTAAGGACAACCATCGCGGCGCGCAAAACAACGCGTCCGAGGCACAGACGCCCTTAGACAAAGAAAAACTTAAAGAAACAGCGGGAAAGGCGCTTCAAAAACTCATTAATAAACCGCCTTCTATCGGAGAGAAATGGATCCTCACTGATGTCAGATTTCCTAAGGCAGATTGTATTTCATTGGATTATGAGGACGGGCATTTTGGAGACACGGTTACCTACAAGATTGTAAATCCATCAGACCCGGACACTTGGATAAAACAATGACAAACGGCTGCTCCCAAAAAGACAGCCTCCGTGACGCGCTGGAAACAGCCCTGGATGACATCAAAGCGGAAAGCGGGACTCTCATGCTCCTCGATGAGAAGAAAGGGGAGTTATGCATTAGGGCCTCCTGCTGCAGGCCCGGCGCCGAACAGCTTTCAGAACAAATAATAAAGGAAACCCGTGTAAAAGCAGACAAGATATCTCCTTCCCGCTTTGTGTCAAAACTTAACAAACCTTTACTGATTAACGACATTGAAGAACTAAAGCATATTTTCCCCGGTTTTAAACCCGCAGCTGCCCAAACCAAATACAAAACATCCATAGTTGTTCCCGTTGAAACCTCTTTCGGACCTAAAGCGGTTCTCAACTTCAACAACAAAGCAGGCAACGGACTCTTTACCAAACAGGATTTAAGTTTGGCGGTTATGCTCGCTAAATATCTGGGGGCCGCCCTTGAGTACGAAAACAAAAACTTTGAGCTCAAAACCTTAAATAATATTATCCATAAGATTAACGCGACTAACGACCTGCACGGAATCTTTAAGACAATTGTTTCCAGCGGCAAAGAGCTGATAGACTGCAAGAATGTTTCAATAATGCTCATAGAAGACAACAGCCTTGTTGTTAAAGAAAGTACGCGAAAAGGGCTTATAGGACAGAGCCGTGAAATCGGGATGGGCGCCTCGGGATGGGTATGGAAAACCGGAGAGCCGCTGCTAATAAAGAAAATAGAGACAGTCAGAAAAAGTTTGCAGTTCCAGACGCTCGGCAAACCCGGCTCCTTCATTGTAACGCCCTTGAGTATAAGTTATGAGTCCCCTTTCGCCGTCAACATATCGCTTAAGAGCAATGCGACAATCGGCGTTCTTACCTTCACAAATAAAAACAACTCCAGCCCATTTACCGAAGATGACCTTGCCGTGGTCGCCAATTTTGCCGACCTGGCCGCCGTTGCGATAGAAAAAGTAAAGTTCTTTCTCGAGACAAAAAGAGCTTACTTAAGCACTGTAGAAGCGCTGGCAGCCGCCATCGAAGCAAAAGACAAAAACTCCTACACTCACATAAAACGGGTTGTACGGCTTTGTCTGGAACTCGCCGACAGAGTAGGACTCTCGGATAAGGAGAAAGAGGACCTGCATTTTGCCGCCTTGCTGCACGATGTAGGGAAAATCGGCGTTGAGAATAATATACTCAATAAACCCGGTAAACTTACCGTCGAAGAGACTGCGCGCATGCGGAAACACGTGGAAGAAGGGGTTCAAATACTCTCAAACGCCCAATTCCTTGAGGCCGCATCCCTTATCGTACTCCACCACCATGAGCAGTTTTCAGGAGCAGGCTATCCTGACGGCCTCAAAGGAAACGAGATACCCATCGGAGCGCGCATCCTATCGCTGGCAGATTCCTATGATGCCATGATTACGAACAGAATCTACCGTTCCGGGAAAAGCATTGAATCCGCAAAGGAAGAAGTTAAGAGGTACTCGGGCAAGCAATTTGACCCTGCGCTGGTACCCATTTTTTTGAAAATTATTGAAGCCAACACGCCTGAGACCGATAAGGGCCGGGACTGAGTTTTTTCTATTTACAAATCCAATCCTTCTATGCTATAATTCTGCCATATTTATAAGCGTTTTGTTAAGGAGGGTTCAGCTATCAATAAGTCATATAGGATAAACAACCAGATCAGAGTAGCGGAAGTCAGGGTTTTGGGTGTTAACGGAGAGCAGCTCGGCGTAATGGCAACTCCTCAGGCTCTTGCAGCCGCAAAAGCGCAAGCGCTTGACCTTGTTGAAATATCTTCGAGCACTGTACCTCCGGTTTGCAGGATTGTAAATTTCGGAAAGTTCAAGTACGAGCAGGAAAAGAAGGAAAAAGCGGCAAAGAAGAACCAGAAAATAGTTATCTTAAAAGAAATAAAGATAAGGCCAAAAATAGACATTCATGACCTGACTACAAAGAAAAACCATATTAAAGACTTTATAGAGAAAGGCAATAAAGTAAGGGTCACGATAATGTTTAGGGGCAGAGAAATGGCCCATAAAGAGATGGGAAGGGATATCCTGGATAAGATTCTCATAGAGTTTCAGGATTTTGTTGATGTAGAACAGGCAAGCAAATTAGAGGGCTACAACATGGCTATGGTGTTGGCTCCGAAGAAGGGGAAATAATATGCCAAAACTGAAGACGAAGAGCGGCGCGAAGAAGCGGTTCAGAATAACAAGAACCGGCAAAGTAATGAAAAAGAAGGCGTTTATGAGGCACAATCAGGAACACAAAGCAAACAGCCTGAGAAATCACCTCGGAAAGATGGGCCAGTTAAACAAAACTGACGGAAAATCAATCAAGTCATTGATGCCGTACAATTAAGGAGATAAGTTAAATGCGTATTAAACCGGGAAAGACAACAAGAGCAAGAAAGAAAAGAATATTCAAACTCACGAAAGGATTCTGGGGCAAAAAAAAGAATTGCTTCAGATTCGCGAATGAAGCTGTCGACAGGGCGGGCAGATTCGCTTACAGAGACAGGAGAGACAAGAAAGGCACGTTCAGACGCCTTTGGATTACACGCATTTCCGCAATGACAAAAGAAAACGGGCTGTCCTACAGCAAATTCATAGCCGGTTTGAAGAAAGCCAAGATTGAGATAGACAGGAAAATGCTTGCGGAATTGGCGATTTGCGACGTAAATGCTTTCGGCAAGATTGTTGAACTGGCAAAACAGTAAACTGTTTTAAGCTCAGTCACGCATAAAATAAAATACCGGTCTAAACAACCGGTATTTTTACGTCTAAAGGACGGGAAATGCACGAAATAATTTCAATAAAATCAGCTGAAAATCCGATAATAAAAGAACTCCTGGAAACCAGGAAGGATTCTTCTTTCTATTTCGCGGAAGGAGTCAGGATTGCGGAAGAGTTCCTTAAATCCGGAAAAACAGCCGAGACAACGATAGTTTCCGGTGAAAACCTTGAAGACAGGCCGATAGCCGCGCTGTTCGACAGGCTTAAAACCATTTCCGCAAATTCCTACGTAATGACCTCGAGGCTGTTTAGAAAATTTTCTGATGTTGAAGAACCACAGGGCATAGCCTTTTTCGGCAAGCGAGGACAGGGCGTTGAACTTTCCGAAATGGACTTTTCTGATAAGAAGGCAGTATATGTGCTTCTCGACGGCATCAGCGACCCCGGCAATATCGGAACAATTATCCGCACCTGTAAGGCGGCAGGAGTAAAAGCGCTCTTCACTTCCAAGGGAAGCGTTTCCGCTTATAACCCAAAGGTCCTGCGATCAACAATGGGAACGGTATTCTCAACAAATATCATTGAAAGCGTCGACCCGGTGGAATTGATAAAACACTTCACCAAGAATCACATCAAAACAATAGGAACATCCCTTGATGCAAAACCGGCGCTATGGGATGCCGAATTCTCTCTTCCGGTGCTTCTCGTCTTTGGGAACGAAGCAAGAGGTATCTCAAAAATAGCTTTGGAACTAACAGACTTAAACGTAAAACTCCCGATTACCGGGGATATTGATTCCCTAAATGTCGCAGTATCAGCAGGAATAGTCATTTATGAAATGACACGCCGTTATAAATTATACTAATACGCAGTATTGACCTTTTACAGTAATCACTTCCAGGCGACAAATCCTATGGGCGCATTGACAGAAATCCTTATTTTTGTTATACTATTCAAAGAATTAAGGAGCATTTTTTGAAGAAACAGTCTTTCAATGAATGTGATTTTCTTTGGTCGGTTTTCAAGAATACGGGTAAAATAGGCGTATTTTTGGTCTATTCAGAATATCAAAAAGGAGCAAGAAAAGCCCTGCCTGAATACCCGGCGGGCCGGATAAAAAATGGAAAAAGAACTCGAAAAGCTGGCGGGTGAGATAGCGGCTGCGGTAAACGCCGCAAAAACCCGCGAAGAGCTCGAAGCTGCGAGGGTGAAATACCTCGGCAAGAAAGGCGCGTTGACCGCCTTTTTTGATAAACTGGGCTCGCTTCCAAAAGAAGAAAAACCCAAAGCCGGCGCGCTTCTGAACACATTGAGAAAAAAAGCCGACGCTCTTTTGGCAGAGAAAGCGGAAGGCCTGGAATCATGCTCTGAATCAAACGCTCTTGACGCAACTCTTCCGGGAAGGAATTTTAGCACCGGCAGGTACCATCCCCTGACAATCATCTCGAACGAGGCTAAGGAAATCTTCAAAAGCCTCAACTTCCAGATAATAGAAGGTCCCGAGATTGAATCAGATTATTATAACTTTGAAGCCCTGAATTTTCCTCCTCATCATCCGGCGCGGGATATGCAGAACTCCTTTCACCTTGGAAACGGTATGCTGCTGCGCACACATACCTCGCCCGTGCAGGTTAGGACAATGGAGAAACAGAAACCGCCGTTGCGCATGATAACAATCGGCAAATGTTACAGAAGCGACGCGTCCGACCAGACTCACACGCCTATGTTCCATCAAATTGAGGGCCTTATGGTGGATGAGAATATCAATTTTGGAGACCTAAAAGGCATACTAAAGGTATTTTTCAGCCGGCTTTTCGAGAGAGAAGTAAATATCCGTTTCAATCCGAGTTATTTTCCCTTTACCGAACCTTCTGTTGAAGTTTCTTTTTCGTGCCATGTCTGCGGCGGTTCCGGCTGCAGCGTCTGCAAGAAGACAGGATGGATAGAGATTGGCGGCGCCGGAATGGTTGATCCAAATGTTTTTAAATCGATAGGCTATGATTCGGAAAGATGGACCGGCTTTGCTTTTGGCTGGGGAATAGAAAGACTCGCGATGATTAAATACGGGATCAACGATATCAGGCTGTTTCCCGAGAACGACTTGAGATTCCTGGGGCAATTTGAATGAAACTAACCTATAACTGGCTGAAAGAATTCGTTGATTTGGACCTGGCTCCCGAAGCCCTGTCGGCAAAATTCATATCTCTCGGGATAGAGGTTGAAAGCCTTACCCGGCTTGGAGATATAAGCGGCGTTGTCGTGGGCCTGATTGAAAAGATAGAAGCGCACCCAAACGCCGACAAGCTGGTGTACTGCACGGTTGACGCTGGGAAAGAAAAGAAGTTAAACATTGTCTGCGGCGCTAAAAACATGAAGGCGGGAGATAAAGTCCCAGTGGCGGTAGACGGCGCCGAGCTTCCCGGCGGCTTCAAGATTAAACACACGAAACTGCGCGGCCTGCTCTCTGAAGGCATGCTATGTTCCTCAAAAGAACTCGGAATAAGCGAAGAGGCTGACGGACTCTTGATACTTCCGTCAGACGCTCCGATAGGAAAGGACATCACTGAATACTTAAACTTAAAAGATTGGCTCTTCTCTTTGGAGATACTGCCTAACAGGCCGGACTATCTCGGAATTATCGGCGTCGCAAGAATGCTTTCCGCGTCGCTCAAGATTCCGCTTAAAACGCCTGAAATAGAAATAAAGAAAACTGACGGCAAAGCAGCCTCAGAAGTTAAAGTAACAATAGCCGATAAAGAACTTTGCCCAAGATATACCGCAAGGATTATTAAAGGCGTTAAACCCGGGGCTTCGCCGTTATTAATGCAGCTCCGGCTAAAGTTCGCCGGCGTCAGGCCTATCAACAACATAGTGGATGTAACTAATTATGTTTTGCTGGAACTAGGACATCCTCTTCACGCTTTTGATAAAAAACTAATCTCAGGCAACCACATAATCGTAAGGCGCGCCGAAAAAGGCGAAAAGATGACCACCCTTGACGGAGTGACCAGGGAACTTGGAGCGGATATGCTGGTCATCGCCGATGAGCAAAAGGCAGTCGCGCTCGCCGGAATTATGGGCGGCAATAACTCCGAAATAAACTCTTCTACGACTGAAGTTCTGCTTGAAAGCGCCTTCTTTGACGCCGTAAATATTCGCAAAACTTCAAAAACAATTAATCTTTCTACCGAGGCTTCCTTCAGGTTTGAGAGGGGAATGGACCACGAGGGGATGATAAGGGCGCTGGACAGGGCGGCCTACCTCCTGCAGAAATACTGCGGAGGGGAAGTCTGCGACGGCATAATTGATATTTACCCGGAAAAAATTAAGGCGCGGAAAATAACTACCCGTTTTGATCGGGTAAGAAAACTTCTCGGAACCGATATTCCCGACGGCGAAATGCTGGGCATCTCTGAGCGGCTCGGGTTCAAGATGCTAGCGAAAGACAAGACCGGTTTCACCGTTGAAGTTCCGTCTTTCAGGGTGGAGTTAGACCGTGAGATAGACATGATTGAGGAGATAGCCCAAGTATACGGCTATGAACAAATAAAAGAGCGCACTCCATTGATATCCTTAACTTCCTGCATCCCTCAAACGTCTTTTGAGGATGAGGTAAAGCGGGCATTGGTTGGACGCGGCCTTTATGAGGCGGTTAATTGGAGTTTTATGGCAAAATCCTGGTTTGATAAGGGAGGATTCCCCGCAGGAAGCCCGCTAAGAGAATATCCTGAAATACTCAATCCTCTGACCGACGAATGGAACGTAATGAGAACGACGCTGCTTCCGGGATTGCTTGCAAACACAACTCACAATGTGACAAGATTTGGGAACAGGAATCTCAGACTCTTTGAGGTTGGCAAAGTATTTCTTAAAGATTCAGCAGGAAAGTTCTCCGAACATAAGAATATAGGCATAATTGCTACAGGCCTAATTTCAGACCCGGGATGGGCAGAAAGCCCGGTTGAAGCTGATCTTTACTATATAAAAGGGCTGGTTGAAAGCGTTTTAGCATCTCTTCGAGTTCCTTACGAGTTGTTGGAAGGCTACGAGGGAGAAGCTTATGATAAAGACATGGCGGTAGGCGTTCGTATCAACGGAAAGACAGCCGGCTGTTTTGGAGAGCTAAGAAAAAGCCTTCTTAAGGCCTTTGACATTAAACAACGCGTATTTTATTCCAAGCTTGAAATTCCGTCTATGGAAGCCGCCAGAAAGGGGACTATAAAGTTTGCCCAGCTGCCAAAGTTCCCTGCTATTAAAAGAGATATATCGTTTATTGTGAGAAGAAACATTACTTCGGCGGCAATTAGCGCCTACATTGAAAGTTTAGAGATAAAGCTAATTGAAAAAATGTCTGTCACAGCTGTATATGAAGGCGATAATGTAGGGAAAGAGTTGAAAAGTATCACCTTTGCCATAGTCTTTCGGTCTCCTGACAAAACTCTGACCGACAAAGAAGTAGATGACCTGAATAACTCAATAATAGCAGGCGCGGCAGAGAAATTGGGAGCGGTTATAAGAAAATAGGATACAGCAAGGCGCCGTACACGGAGACATCCATGGAAAAGATGCAAATACTGGACCAGAAAGTGAGAAAAGCAATAGAGACAATCAAAGCTCTTAGGGCTGAGAATGCGGATCTAAAGATGAAACTGCAGGAGCTTGAGCGGCTAAAAATAGAAGTGGAAAAATTCAAGCAGAAGCGGGAGAAGGCAAAAGAACAGGTTGAGGAAATACTTAATACTATTGATAAAATACAGCTTGACCTGAAGTTTTAACGGGGGAATAATGGATGAACCAAAGAAAAGCATAGTTGTCGATATATTCGGGACCGAGTATGTGGTTCGGGGTGAAGGCGACGGCTCTTACATAAAGGAAGTGGCTGCCTATGTTGACTCAAAGATGAGAAGCATATCTGCCACAACATCAAATGTATCTTCTTTGAAAGTGGCCATACTGACCGCTCTCAACCTGTCTGATGAGGTGTTTAAATTTAAAGCGGAAGCCGCAAAGAAGCAGGAAAACGATGAAACGGCTGATGACCTTATAAAACAAATGGAAAAAGAGAATCTTTAGGCGTAAAATTGCATTTCCCTTAAGGAGGGAATATGAAGAGATACTTGGCAATACTTGCAGTTGGGTTTGTTCTTGCCGGTTGCACCGGTAAGCCTGCGCTCCTGCCAGAAGAAGAAGCTTCCTACAATGAAATTGCCTCTTTGATAGATTCCACAAAGATAGATCTGGACACTGCGGCGAAAGCGGGGGCAAACGAGTACGCGCCGGATTCTATGTTACAGGCCAGGTCAGACCTCCAGACAGCGTCAACCACCCTTGACACCAAGGATTTCGACAAGGCTAAAGAGTACGCCAATAAGGCCGGCAGAGAAGCAAGAAGCGTGCTGACGCTCCCCGTGAACGCGCAGAACACTATCAATGATGCAGAAAGCCTCCTAAACTCGGCAAAAGTATCAGGCGCCGATATTTCATCACCTGATAACTACAAAGAGGCCTACGACAACCTAAATGCCGCAAAGATTGCCTACGACAAGAATATTTTTGATCTCGCCAATTCAAAGGCCGTAGCTTCTGCTGAAGCTTCAAAAAGAGCAACTTTTGAACCTTCCTCGGCAAATAGAAGTATTAAAGCTCTTTCCGATTCCTTGAAACTCGCAAAGGATCTGCAGATGGACACGCTAAAATCTGATACCTACACAACAGCCGCAGCGGCTCTTGACGCTTCCAAGGCGGATTTTGCGGAAGGTAAACTCCCTAAGGCTGCCGAAAATGCTGATAAGGCAAAAGCAGCCCTTGACGGTGAAATGAGAACCAGCGTCGAACTTGCCGTTCAGCAGGCCAGAGGAGATATTAATACCGCAAAGGAAGGCGGAGCTTCAGAATTTGCATCTGAAAAACTTGCCGATGCCGAAATAGCCTTTTCCGCCTCCAACAGCGCTTTGCAAGCCGGTGAATTCCTTAATGCTAAGAAAAATGCTGAAAAAGCCTCCGCAGCGGCAAAAGCCGCGGCAGAGAACGCGCGCACCGGCAAACAGCCGGCCGCAGTAGCGCAGGTTCCTGCTGCAGCGGAAGAAACGACGTCTGTTAACTCTGCCCGGGACGTGGACATGGAACCCGGAACAATTTCCCAATCTCAGGCTGTAACTGTCCCGCCAATTGTAACAAGAGAAAAGCCCAAGACTGAAAGCGCTAACATAGAGCCGGTAAAAGAAACAAAAGCAGAGGACCAACCGGCTATGCCCCGAAAAACCGGCCTACAGCCCACTCCCGCAGACACTGCTAAGGCAGCGCCTGGCGCTCCGCTTGAAGGAAATATGGCTGTGCCAATTGGCGTTGGCGTTGTTATTGTAATAACCTGCCTCTTTCTGATCAGGTCCCTTAGGATGAAAATAACCGCTGCCAAAAAGGAATCAGAGCTTCAGAACCAGGAACAGAACCCAAGACAATAATAGCTTACAAAAGATAGATTGCTAAGACTAGAAGCGCCGGCCTACGTCGGCGCTTTTTCTTTGCCGGGCACTAGAAACCATTGGAACAAAAGATTATTGACAAGACAAAGAGAGGGGTGCAATAATAATCACGGTTTTTGCCGCGACCGGGGGTAACTATGAAAAGAACGGGGATGCCTTTATCAATCAGGACAAAACGCCTTAAGCTTAGGAAACCAAGGCTTTCAGACGCGCCCGTGATATTTAAGAGCTATGCCTGCGACCCAAGGGTAACAAAATACGTTACTTTCAAACCGCATAAGAGCCTTAAAGAGACAAAAGCCTTTGTTAGGCGCTCAATTTCAGAGTACAAGTTAAGCAGATACACCTATGCCGTGGAATCCAGGCAAACGGGCGAGCTAATGGGCAACTTTGCCGTCCGTATTGACAGGTTCAAGGCCGAAATCGGCTATGTGCTGGCTGCTAAATACTGGGGCAAAGGGTATGCCACGGAAGCCGCCGGCGCGGTCATAGCCCAACTATTCAAGAACAGAGGCATTTTCCGTGTTTCGGCCGTCTGTGACACGGCAAATAGGGCTTCCGCCAGGGTATTAACCAAGGCAGGTATGCGCTTTGAGGGTAAGCTGAAACGCTGGATAATCCATCCCAACAGGTCAAAGCACCCCTGTGACTGCTTCTGCTACTCTATTACAAGATAAGGGGCTCCAACGACCTTTTGCGCCAATTCTCCAGGTCAAAAGGACTCATCCGGCCAGATTCCGCGCGACCCCAAAGAAACTCTTTGAGTATTTTAAACCATCTTTAAGGCCTCATCCTGTTTTCTCCGTCGCCAATTTATTCCATTAGAATCCCTTTTACAGGCAAAACGGGAATGAAGACCACTTAAATTCCGCTCCAGAATCGCTTTAAACGGGCCCATATATCGAGATGTGTAAGTTTACCTTGTGGCGTATTTTGACGCATTTAATGCCATCCTGGAGAGGAATTTGGCCATACAAACCCGTAAAAAATGCCTATTGGACAGAAAAACTCAGGCCATTTTTGGCCATTTGTGGCCAATTTTTATGGAAGCTGTTCCACAGGAAGCCTTTTTTCAAGGTAAACAAATCCATAATCATTGCCAAACAAGCCGAAAACGGCAAAATGTATCTGAGATCTTTTAGCGGCCGGTTAAAACTAGATATTTCACGGTCAGGCGTGAGGCGGTTTGAATCGCAGGATTACCGTGAAAAGAATGGAGGAACCGGCGTCGCACTGCCGGAAGCGCATGTCCAAATCGATGATTTCATGATATTTCGTTTAGGTATCTGCGGGGAAGAGGATTCGTTCCGGACATTTAGTTGGCGAACCGAAAACCCGACCGCCAACTCGTTATTCCTATAAGATATATTATGTTAACTTAAACATATTGACTTACAGGCCACTGAAAATACTGGTCTTTAGGGTATCCCTTCCGGCGGGTTTAGTCAATGAAACTCTGCGGCCTGAAGGCCGGAGTTTCTCTTTATAGGTGTGTTAATATTATTCATGCCGGATTCATCCTCACCCTAAAGGGTGAGGTTTTCTCCGGCATCTGAAAGATAAAACATGCATCTCCGTAGCTGTAGAATCCGTATTTCAAACGAACCGCTTCATTATATGCGTCAAGAACTTGCTTCCTTCCGGCAAACGCGCATATCAATATAAGGTTTGTCGACTCCGGCAGGTGGAAATTCGTTATTATTCCGTCAATAACACCGAAGTTATACCCTTCCGTAATGTATAGACCGGACCAACCGGAGGCCTTTTCGACTCTTTTATGCTCTTTAAAGACTGTTTCCAGGGTTCTAATAGCAGTGGTACCGACGGCGATAACCCTTCGGTCTTCATTTTTCGCCTTGTTTATGGCCGTCGCGGAGGCCTCAGAGACCTCATAATACTCCAGCCCCATCACATGATCCTCGATATTCTCGGCTTTTATGGGCATAAAAGTGCCTCTTCCGACATGCAGAGTGACTTCTGTGAACTCAACGCCCATAGTCCTTAGTTCTGCCATTAGAGCATCTGTAAAATGCAGTCCTGCGGTAGGCGCCGCTATTGAACCGTCATGCTTTGCGAATATAGTCTGGTATTTGATCTTATCTTCTTTATCTTCAAGCATATTTCCATGATCACGTTTGATATATGGAGGCAGCGGAGCATATCCGAATTTCTCCATAAATCCTTTTATATCAAGGCCTTTTTCAAGAACAAATTCCATCAGAAAGCAGTCGTTCTTAACCTCTTTTATTAAGGCATACGAGGCAGTGTCTTTGAAAATTATCTTTTGCCCGGCTGCCAGGTTCTTGCGCCTGTTTATAAGACAATTCCAGAACTCGCCGTTAACTGGTTCTTTGCTTAGCATAAGCATTTCAAGTCTTCCCATGGAAGGGTCTTTGAATCCGATAAGCCTGGCGGGTATTACTTTTGTATTGTTTAGGACGAGCAGATCGCCTTTTCTGAGCAGTTTTGAGATATCCTTGAATATCTTATGCTCAATTAGCCCTGAATGCCTGTCAAGCGTTAAAAGCCTGCAGTGATCGCGTTTTTCAGAAGGATGTTGTGCAATAAGGGTTTTTGGAAGGTTGTAGTAATACTCAGAGAGCTTCATTTCCTGTATATTTCCGTTCCGGGGTAATACCTGCGGAGAATTCCTTTGTAATCATTACCCAGCTTAGCCATTCCGTTGGCTCCGTCTTGGCACATACCAACGCCATGACCCCAACCTTTGCCTGTAAAATAGAAAGCCCCCGGCCGCTGACGACACGTCAATGACCTTGCGCTCCTTAATACGTTATAACCAACAATAGAGCGGAACTCGTTTAACGACAGTACTATTTTGCCTTTGTCTGTGACTACTTTAACCGTCTTACTCCTGCCGCTTTTGCTTGTCTCAAAGTTCGGATCAATATCAAAGATATCTCCCACACTATGCCCGGCAGCACTTAGCGTTGCAACTATATGAGATTTTGCTATTTCGGACTGCCACGTATGCTCGGCTGTTTTGCAGAAATAACACGGAACAGGTATTAGATAGGGCTCTTTTGAGTCCGTGCCCCAAACTTCAGACACGTCTTCAGTATAGCCTCCGCAGTTCGAAAAATATGGGGTAAAAGCAGTTTCACCCTGGTACCTAAGCGTAATCCCCCTGGTCGCATCGACAGCTTCATTGCCCGGAATGTGCTCAGTATACGTGCCAAAGTATATTCTCCCTTCCCCTGCAAGGTTTTTCAGGTCATAACCATTGAATTTAGAATGGCTCTTTTCATGCAGGACAAAAGTCCTGGCGGCTATAGCTTGCGCTTTTAACGCCTCCGGCTTGAACCCAGAAGAAACTTCACGTCCGACCTGAGACATCACAAGTTCTTCTATTCCAAGTTCATTTATAACATTCATTTCGTTCTTTTCGCATACTATTTCGGCAATCCCCCGGAAAACAATCTCTCCTATTTTTATCTTGCCGCCTTCAGGAATAACCCTAATTTTAACAGCAGCTACGTGATTATCATTCACAATTAAGCCTTTTTCGGAACATGCAACTTGCAGATCGCCAGACTTCAGGAAGTCTATCTGCGCATTGGTTTCTCCGTTTACTATCTTGCATGCTCCTAAAGCACTTATTGATACGCTTTTTACCCCACTCAAGGTTAAAAGCCTGATTGGCGCCGAAATTGAGGCCTCTCCATGCAAACGACCGCCATTGTTGGTATATGGACCCACGGTGCCGCATCCGGATACCAAAAGGAAGACAATAACGCCTACAAAAACCAGGAATAGGACATATTTTGCAAGAAATGTTGTTTTCATCGGAGTATTATACTTATTATCCGGGAGGTTGTAAACAGAGAAACAAGCTTACGGGGACAGCACTTTTAGCATTGCTATTAAGACTTAGGCCGTGACGTTTGCTCTTGACAATTTTGCGCTTTTCTCCAGTTTTCTATCCATCTTGCTGTAAATACAACCACAATATTTCTGGAGATACGCCCCGCCTGACCTTAGAACGCGCTTGCTTTCATGGTATTCCTTTACCCATTCATCATGAAACGAGACAAACTCAAGGCCATTACATGCCGCCAGTTCAGTTCCAAGTTTAATGATTAGTTTGGAATCCTGATATGGGCTGCCAAGCAAAGTAGTAGAAAAACACTTAATACCGTTAGCTTTAGCATGAAGAGCCGTATAATTCAGTCTCATGCTATAGCACTTTTTGCATTGTTTTGACCTGGATTCAGGTATTTCAGAGAAGAAACCTGGCTCATCCATGCCTGCATTATAGTCTGGCATAGCGATAGTTAGATTGTTTTGTTTCATTACGTTACTAGCCGTCTCTAGCCTGCTTAGGTATTCGCCATAAGGATGTATGTTTGGATTATAAAAGATGCCTTCCGGAACAAAACCTTTACTAAGCAAATCCTTAAGAGGGTACTTTAAGCATATCCCGCAACACACATGCAGCGCAATTCTCATAACAATTTGCCCTGATCCGCTCGGCCGCGGAATTCCTTTCCGAAATGCTTATAGGCAGCCTCGGTAGCCTTTCGCCCCTGTGGCGTCCGTATCATAAATCCGAGCTGGATAAGAAACGGCTCGCAGACATCTTCAACGGTATCGGCCTCTTCTCCCACGGCCACGGCAATACTTTCAATCCCTACCGGGCCGCCGCCGTATTGTTCTATCACAACCTGCATTACTTTTCTGTCTAACACATCTAAACCTTTATAATCTATCTCAAGCATTGACAGGGAATAATCAACAACATCTTTAGACACTACTTTAACGTTTTTAACCTGGGCGTAATCCCTTACCCTTTTAAGCAGACGGTTTGCTACCCTGGGAGTGCCCCTGCTTCTGCCGGCAATCTCGCTCACCCCTCCCTCATCAATCTGAATATGGAGTATTTTGGCTGACCTTTTAATGATTAAGGCAAGATCCTCCGGCGGGTAATAGTCCATTCTAAAGGTAATGCCAAACCGGTCCCTCAGAGGCCCGGTGAGCAGTCCCGCGCGGGTTGTAGCTCCTACCAGAGTAAACTTTGGAAGATTTATGGTTATTGTCCTGGCTGAAGGCCCCTTGCCTATCACAATGTCAAGCCGGCAGTCTTCCATGGCAGGGTACAGCACTTCTTCAACTATGCGGGGAAGACGGTGTATCTCATCTATAAAAAGGACAGATCTTTCTTCAAGATTGGTCAAAATTGCCGCAAGGTCCCCTGCCCTTTCTATTAGTGGCCCCGACGAAGTCCTGATAGGGACGCCCATTTCACACGCAATGATATTCGCCATAGTGGTCTTTCCAAGTCCCGGAGGGCCGTAGAAGAGTAGATGTTCGAGAGGGTCCTTACGTTGTTTTGCAGCTTCAATGAATATCTTAAGGTTCTCCTTTAACCTTTTCTGGCCTATATATTCATCCAAAGCCTTCGGGCGAAGGTTTGTGTCAAATTCATAATCCTCTCCGCCGGGAATAGGACTTAATATGCCGTCTTTATTCTTTTTCATCATATCACTTTGGGCTCAATTCCTTAAGAGCTTCCTTTACCAGTTCATCAATACCCGGCTTTCTCTCTGTGTACTTAACTCTCAATTTATCAATGACATTCCGCGCCAATGTGGCATTGTACCCCAGCCCTATAAGCGCTGACATCAAATCAGCTTCAGTATCACCGTCCAGAGCCGTCTTGTAGACAGGGATGTTGGCATTTGACTTTAACTTATCCCTGAGATCAACTATGATTCTTTCGGCAAGCTTCCGGCCCACCCTCGGCACGGTCTGCAGCGTAGGTGAATCACCGCTGACAATTGCTGACTTGACTTTATCAATACCAAGCGAAGCTATTATTGCAACAGCTACTTTAGGCCCTATATCAGGCACACTCATGAGAGTTCTGAAGAACGCTTTTTCTTCCTGGGTCAAAAAACCATAAAGAAATTCATTATCATCAGTCTTATGGTAATGCGTGTAAACCTTTATTTCAGAGCCTAATTCAGGAAGACGATTGATATTTGGGGTGAACACCTCGTATCCAACTCCATTGGTCTCAAGGATAATTCTATCATTTTCTTTAACAATAAGAATGCCTTTAAGGAAAGCTATCATTTTGAGTCTCTCCGCCGAGAATGAGCATGGCATATAGCAATGGCCAACGCATCCGCGGTATCATCCGGTTTCGGTATTTCTCTTAATGAAAGTATTACTTTAACCATCTGCTGAATCTGGCTTTTGTCTGCCCGCCCGTAACCCACCAGCGCCATTTTCACTTCCATTGGAGTGTATTCGCTGATATCAAGGTAACCTTTCCTGGCTGCGGCGAGCATGATCACTCCCCTTGCCTGGCTAACCATCATAGCAGTCTTAACATTTTTGGCAAAAAAGAGCTCTTCAATGGCTATTTCGTCGGGTTTGTGTTTGCGGATAATCTTTGAAATGGCATTGAATATCTCATTTAAGCGCTTGACCATGGGCTGGTGCGGCGCGGTTCTAATTGAACCATAGTCTATCGCAAAACTTTTGTTTCCGGAATGTTCAATAAGACCGTAACCAACCGTCGCTACCCCGGGATCTATGCCCAGTATCCGCATGGCTTTGCTTCCTTGGTCAGGCCGAGGTATATTATTCAGCTAATTCCGACTCCGGAATATCGGCATTGGTATAGACATTGCCGACATCGTCATTGTCTTCAAGCGAATCAACGAGATTAAGGATAGATTTCGCCGTGTGTCCGCTTACTTCAATGTAATTCTGCGGAACATTGGTAACTTCAGCGGATATGATGGTAAACTTCTTCGCCTCAAGCGCCGCTTTGACTTTTTCAAAGTGTTCGGGAAGCGTTACGATATCAAATGTTTCAGCCTCAACGCTCATGTCTTCCGCGCCGTTATCAAGCGCCGCGCCCATAACATCATCCTCGGTAGCGCCTTCCTTGGAGACCGAAATCAACCCTTTCTTGCCGAACATATAAGATACACAACCTGCTTCACCCATATTGCCGCCGTGTTTGGAGAATATCGTCCTTATCTCGGCCGAGGTTCTGTTCTTATTATCAGTTGAACCCTCAATAAATACCGCTACCCCGCCCGGCCCGTAGCCCTCGTAGGTTATCTCTTCGTAGGTTGCCCCTTCAAGCTCGCCTGTACCCTTCTGGATGGCCCTCTTTATGTTCTCCTGCGGCATATTAACGGCTTTAGCCTTAGCA
>CAIWRR010000249.1 GCA_903915125.1 Candidatus Firestoneibacteriota bacterium
GCTCGGCCTCAAACACCCGGAATTTTGGAAAAAAGCGGCGCGTTTTGTTTCGGGAATAAAGACCGAAGAATTGGACCTTGCCGGGCTGGTTTCGTTCCTCCAGTCGGCCGATATACTTGAAAGATCCGCCGGCCTGCCTCTTGAGAACGGCTGCATTGCGGCTTCCCGAAAGATAATTAAAAGTTACGCCGGCAAATCAGGCGGGTTCCGGAAAAGCCCTGCTGATCCGACCTTAAGCGTTTACAGCTCTTTTCTCGCGCTCCTGGCTCTGAGCAAACTTAAAGAAACT
This sequence comes from Candidatus Firestoneibacteriota bacterium, assembly GCA_903915125.1. Classification (GTDB taxonomy): domain Bacteria; phylum Oederibacteriota; class D2-FULL-39-29; order D2-FULL-39-29; family CAIOVX01; genus CAIOVX01. Next base: position 290 of record CAIWRR010000249.1, read on the forward strand.
TATCCTGAACCGAAGAAAGCGGCCCTGAAAATACTAAAGCGGCAGATGAAGGACGGCGGCTTCTCGGAACTTGGATTTCGCGCTTTTGGCAGAACAAATCCGTCTGCCGCGGCCGTGATGACTCTCCTTGCCCTCGGGCTGCTTCCGGCGGGGGCCGAAAGAAAAGCCGCAGCATTCTTTTCCGGCATGCAATCGGCAAACGGCGGCTTTCTCGCGCACGCTAAGGCCCCGGTCACTGATTTGCTTTCAACCTATACCTCACTCCTCACTCTCAAGGCGCTCGGCAGGCTTAGGGAAGCTGACGCAAAGAAGGCGCTCTCCTTTGTGAACTCGCTTTTGGCCGTTAAGGGCGGATTCAAAGCCGTCGAGATAGACAATGACACTGATTTGGAATATACTTATTACGGGTTGGGGTGTCTCGGAGTTCTTGAACGTTAAAACCCTCCCGTTGGATATGAGGAGCCGTGAAGAACAGCGTAATGATTGTCATATCAAGGCATCCGGGCAAAGAAAAAAAGAAGTACGAAGATAAACTGATTAAGTTTTTATCCGGATTTGCCGGCGCGGAACTTTTGCTTATTCCCCATCTTTACTACCTGAAAGGAAACTTTGCTGTTTATGAAAAGCTGCTCAAACACAACGGCGCTATCTTTTTTGCTTCCTGGCTTAATAAACGGGCGGCCGAGTGGACACTGCTGAAGGAACTTGATTTCCCAAAGGGTTTTCAAATTCAGCATCTTAGCCTCGCAAGCCATAAAACACCGGAAAACGCGGCTTCCGCAATGAAAAAGGCGGCTAAAATGCAAGCCGGAGGAAAAAGCAAGGTCTTTGACCTGTCAAAAACAGCGGTTTCCGAAAGGTGGTATCCGGTAATTGACCATTCAAGGTGCAACAACTGCGGGGAATGCCTGGAATTCTGCCTCTTTGGCGTCTTTTCAAAGAGCGGGAAGAAGGTTTTGGTGGAAGACCCTGAAAAGTGCAAGCCGGGCTGTCCCGCCTGCAGCAGGGTGTGCGCCAAAGGCGCGATAATTTTCCCCCATTATTTCGACGATAAAAAGATCTGCGGCCTTGACTGACGGGAGATAAATGAGTTCACGAGGGTACAAAATAGTTCTGACCGCCGACCGGACGCTGATGTCTGATTACAGCACCCTTTTTGACGGGATGGTGTCGGCGAGCCAGACCGACACGGTGCCGGCTTTTATTTTAAAAACTATCCTGGCCCCCGCGCCCGCGGTAGGGCCCGATAAAAGAGTCCTAAAAGCGCCTCTTGGCCTTCGAAGGATAGAGGCCGCTCTCGCCCGCCACGGATTCAAAAAAAAAGAGATAGGCATTTTCCGCGAAAGCGAGCTTGATTTTGCCGTCGGAGAAGACACGGCGATTGTTGCCGTCTCGTCCGGAGACCCTGCCGGGCTCGGCATGAACAGTTCCACTATGGAAGCGCTCTACGGCGGGACCATCCATAACAAAAAGTTTTTCCGGCAGCTGCTCGCGAAGATCTCTTCGCTTAAGAAAAAGGGTCTGAAATTCAAAACTGTAGTCGGCGGCCCGGGGGCCTGGCAGCTTCTGGACGATAAAGAATTCGAAGCGGACCACATAATCTGCGGCTACTGCGAGGGGAATGTCTCCGGCCTCTTCAAGGATATCATTCACCACAGGGCGGCAAAACAACTCGAAGGAAGGAATCCGGAACCCGGAGAAATTCCGCACATACTCGGCCCGTCAAGCATGGGCGTCGTGGAAACGAGCCGCGGCTGCGGGATGGGCTGCGCCTTCTGCACTTTAAAAGACACCCCGATGATACACCTGCCGGAAAGCACCATACTCGCGGATATAGAAGCTAAC
>CAIWRR010000250.1 GCA_903915125.1 Candidatus Firestoneibacteriota bacterium
CCACCTTCATGCTGAAATCCCCGGCCTTCTCCACATTCTCTTCCGACAAAGATACTTGCGCGTTGCTGTTGTCGTCAGCCATTTCCCCTTTGTTGAAACTTAAAAGGGTCAATTTCTTCGCGGCGCCAAAGCCGCAAAACAACGTAAGAACCGCTGCCAGAACAATCAGCTTTCTAATCATTTTACACCTCCTGTGAAATATAACTAATTAAACAAATCCACGTGTAAATGCTTCAATTCCCGCCAGTCTCAGCGCCGTCAGCTTCGTTACGCCGGGTCAAGCCTTTTTGCCTTTCTCTCTGCGGTCCTATAGACTTTATTTACAACTTCTTTCACTCCAAGTCCTGCCGATATATTGACAGTCGCATGAGAGTACTTCTTATACAGCGGAAGACGCTCTCCATAAAGCGATTTCAGGCTGGTATGCGAGAACTTGATAAGACCTCTTTCTTCAATATCAGGAACCCGTTTTGCAATGAGACTGAACGGCACTTTTAGAAATATTACCGGGCCGAGCTTCAGGAGGAACTTCATGGCGCGCCCGGAATAGACTATGCTCCCGCCCGGCGAAACAACAGCGCCTTCGAGTTTTTTCAGCGCGAGAACTGTTTTCTGCTCAAGGCTTACAAATTTGCGGTCGCCAAGTTCGGAAACAAGGTTCTTGAGTTGCTTTCCGGAGTTCTGTTCTATAAGCCTGTCTATGTCTATAAATCTTAATCCGTGTTTTTTTGCCAGGGCTTTCCCGATAAAGCTTTTTCCTGCCCCGGCCATTCCTATAAGAGTTATATTCATAGACTGAAATTATAGCAAGTTTAAGAGTGTTTTTCCACATTGCAAAACAGAAAGCGGGAGGCTGGCCTCAGATATGGCCGCCAAGATTTTTTAAAATGCTTTTTGCGCGCTCCAGGTAATCCCTGGAAAGTTTGTCTGATTTTTCGTTTACGCCCTCTTCCAAAAGTTTTTTAAAGATAAATTCGGCTTGCTCGTAAAACCCGCTTTCCGAGAAGCTTTCTCCGACAAGAAAAACCCCTTCTATCCACCCGCCCTCATAAATATCGTTATAAAATTTCTTTATGCCGCCTTGAGGGAAGAGATAGTCTATGTAATCGGAATAGACATAGATAGTCCTGATGAGGTGTTTGTCAAAAGCATTGTCTTCTATAATACTGGCAAGATGGGGCAGGGCATCATTAACAAGTTCGTTTACGCCCTGAAGCTTTAAAGGCAGGCCGAGCTTGGCCTCACCGACCGTTTCGCGGCTATGGTGCAGGAAATCCCTGTTTGCAGGGTCAAGATTTTTTTTGCCGCCAAGTTTTTTCTCGAAAACCATATATCTTGGCTCGTATTTTTCAAGGACGTAGATGTATTCCTTAAGATGCAGGACTTCGTGAAAGATGGAACTCACAATCAGGTCAAAAATATCAGTCTCTTCAAGCTTTTTTCTGCTGGGGTTATATTCCCTGAAATACTGATGCGTCTCATTCTTCAGGTCGAAAAGATCACGCCCCATCAAATCAACTTTCTCAAAATTCAGCTTTTTGATCTTCTTGTAGTTGTCATATTCTTTCTTAAACCCGCTGAATATCTTCAGGGAATTAAGGACAATATCCGCCGTTTCCATATACTTCTGGTTCTCTTTTTTCCCCATATTCCCGCCTTTTCCCGGTTGAGGAGAAAATTACTTTACTTTTTTCACTTCTTTCGCTTCTTTTGTTTCTTTTGCCGGGGCTGCCTGCGCGGCCGCAACTGCCTGCTTAGCCTCTGCCGGTTTGTCGGAAAGGCCTGCGTGCTGCTTCACCTTCTCTTCTATTGAGGCAAAAGTCTTGGAATTCTCTTTCAGATAGGCCTTAACGCTATCCTTGCCCTGACCTATCCTTTCTCCTCCGTAGCTGAACCATGACCCGCTCTTTTCTATAATGTTGAGGTTTACGGCAGCATCTATCATGCTGCTTTCTTTGGAAATCCCTTCGCCGAAAAATATCTCTACTTCCGCTTCACGGAACGGCGGAGCGACCTTATTTTTGACTATCTTGACACGGACACGGTTGCCGATATTGGCCTGTCCGTCTTTAATAGATTCTATTCTTCTCATATCTATCCTGAGAGAAGAGAAGAATTTAAGCGCGCGCCCGCCGGGCGTGGTCTCGGGACTGCCGAACATAACGCCTATCTTCTCGCGAATCTGGTTAATGAAGATCGCGCAGGTCTTTGTCTTTGAAATGGTGGAAGTAAGTTTTCTGAGTGCCTGTGACATAAGCCTTGCCTGGAGGCCCATATGAGAATCGCCCATCTCGCCTTCAAGCTCGGCTTTGGGAGCAAGAGCCGCTACTGAGTCAAGCACGACCACGTCGCAGGCTCCGGAACGGACCAGGGTATCAACAATCTCAAGCGCCTGTTCCGCGCTGTCAGGCTGCGAAACCAGCAGGAGGTCAAGGTTTACCCCGAGTTTCTTGGCATAGACAGGATCTAAAGCGTGTTCCACATCGACAAAAGCCGCGGTGCCGCCCGTCTTCTGCGCCTCTGCTATAACATGAAGGGCCAGCGTGGTCTTGCCGCAGGATTCAGGGCCGAATATTTCAACCACCCGGCCGCGAGGGACCCCGCCTATACCTATTGCAATATCAACCGCAATGGAACCTGTTGGTATCACTTTAAACTCTTTTACGGTCGGCATCTCGCCGAGACGCATTATCGCGCCTTTCCCGAATTGCTTTTCAATGTGCTGTAACGCCAGTTCTATTGCTTTATCTTTCTCGCTTGACATACTTGCCTCCGTTTAAACATCGCATGATTACGCAGATTAATAAATACGGTTTCACAGATTAAAACAATATCTAATCAGCTTAATATCCATCCTAATCTGTGTAATCATATATACGTTTTTCTTGGCAGAAAGTTGCAATATTTTTTCTGTCTGGTTTAGTATATACCAAGCCTGCTCTTTTTACCAGACCAAACCTGCTTTGCCCGGACTTTCTTTTCAAATATGAATTCGCTAGGCCTTCATCAACAAGAACACAAACTCGTTCGGGAAGAGAACATCGGCCGAGTAACCGGTCCAGTTCTCGTCGCTGCGTTTCACCATCCCCGGATTATTTAGCGGGAGCAGAAGGTATTTGCCCTTTATCACGTAACCCAGAGCGTCTTCCGCGTTTAGCTTTATGAGCGTCGCGTCAATTTTATTGGCGCGCGTGAACTTATTTATGCAGTCTCGCACAAGCTGTTTTGAAGTCTGGCCGCCGAAATCCGAAATGCTCCCGGGCTCAGGGAAGAAGCGTATCTTTACATTGTGATTCTCTGAGCCGTATAACTTCTCGCGGAAAACCCAGAACGCTTCTTTTTTGTTGAAATAGATTTGGCGCCTGTGCGTTATCGAAGGCGTTATCTCATACTGAGCGTCAAGGATGTCAAACTCCCTTCCGGCTGCCCAGAGGTTGGTCCTTTCGTGCTTGTCGTAAACAATCATGGAATCGTCCAGAGTGACCGTCCTGCCCTTGCCGGAGGAAAGCAGGAGCTCTCCTGCCATAATCTCGGCGGACCTGACGCCGGTAAAGGTATATCCTGCCCCGCTCTTCATAATGTATATTCCGGAAGCAGAGAAACCTGCTGACAGGTGCTCAACGCTGTGTTTTTGAGGTTTTAGTTCCTTTTCTTCAGTGGAGAACTTGCCCCCCAAGAAAAGGTAAGAGACCGCAAACGGTCCGTCCGAAAGATTATCCCAGCCGTTCTCCGCCAAAAACTTTAAGAAGAGCAGGTAAGAGAGGTCCGCCTTTTTTGAAGGAAGGAGAAAAGAGCGCGGCTCTGAAGGAAAAACCCCGTCAGGCCGCGCATAGGCAAGACAGAAGTCAAAGAGTTTCCTGGCTTTCAGGAAGAATTCTTTTTCCTCAACCTTCCGCCGCAAACGCAGCAAGAGCAGGAAAACAGTCATGCCCTCCAGCAGTTCAAAACTCTTCTCCGGAGCGGCAGCGTCAACAACCCCTCCCGCGGGAGCCAAAGCAGTAAGTTTTTCAAAATAATCATTGTACTGGAATTTCAGGATGAAAGGGTGCGCCAGGGAGAGCAGAAACAGCGCGGCTTTATTCGCCGCGGGAGCTTCATCCGAGGCAAAAGCCGCATCATTTGAAATCAGGCGAAGCCTTGAGACGTATTTCTTTTTCAGTTCGCGCGGAAGGCCCGCATCTCTTACAAAATAGTAGCCGTAAACCAGGTAAAATATCCCCCGGGCATCGAGCGCCGGTTCGTCCATAAACCTGTTCAGTTCCCTTATGTAATAGTTAAGGTATTTTTTTCCGCCCGTAAGCCAGAAAGCCTTCGCTGTCTCTGCAAGTTCGGCCGTCGTCTCCGCTTTGGCTTTGGCCGTGACTGCTTCCGCCTCCTCTTTGACCCCGGCAGAAAAACCGGAAGCATTGAGGAAAGCCTTTAGGGCACTTTCGTTTTCTGATGAAAGGAAGAAGTCGTTATAAGAATTCGCGGAAAGTTTATCTATCTGGGCTTCAATTTCACTATCCGCGGCCTTTATAGACCCGGTAAACGCTGAAAGTTGAGTTTCGCCGGCGTACTCCTTCTTAAGCTTCCGGGCGTCGCGTTTGGCCCTGAGGAAAACGCCCGCTTTCCCCTTGAGCAAGTGCCTGAAGAATGAGTAGACATTATAGATTGAATGGATAAAACGGGTGCTCTTTGAGGCGTGCTTTTGAAGGACCAGCTCCTGATTGCGCTGGGTGTAATAAACATGAGTGTCGCTGTTAACCTTTGCCGTGCCTCCCAGCTTGTGATAGACAACGGCCTTCGGAACAAAAAGACATTTATACCCGGCCTTTCTCAACCGGAAGTTTAAATCAACATCCTCGCAGTAGGCGAAGAACTTTTCGTCAAAACCCCCGGCGTCCAGGAAGGCCTGACGCAAATACATGGCGGCCCCTCCGCAGGCTCCGAAGACTTCTTCCTCCCGGTCAAATTGGCCGGCATCCTTCTGCCCGTGCCCGCGCTTGACCCCGTGCCCGAGCGCGGAGAAGACATCCCCTGCGGAATCAATGCTGTCCCTTCTGTCAAAGAAGAGCATCTTTGACGCGAAGAACGCGAAATCTTTGTGTTCTTCCGCGGCGCGTTTGAGTTCGAACAGCCAATCCGGGCGCGCTTCCGTGTCATTATTGAGGAAGACCGCCAATTCCCCGAGCGACGAGCGGAAGCCGGCGTTCGCGGCCCTTGAAAACCCCGTGTTCTCCTTAAGCCCCACGATTCTTACAGCCGGGAAATTCTTTTCAAGGTACTCGACAGAACCGTCGGTTGAGCCGTTATCGACCAGTATAATTTCAAACTCATCCTGGCCGAGGGTTTGGGCGGCAAGCGACTTAAGGCAGGCCTCAAGGTGCTCTTTCCCGTTGTGATTTATGATTATTACGCTTATCATTTAGCCGATTATATCAATAAACTCAGGTTTAATAAAGGGATTAAGGACGGGGAAAAGGCAAATTCGAAGTATTAAATTCGAAATTCGAAACGAAAACAAAAGAAAAGGCAAAAGAAGAGATAAATTCGAAGTGACGAATCGTTTACGATTCGTCACCCTAAGCGGCAGCGCCGCGAAGGGCCAACCCCGAAATATCGGATTGCTCATTCGGAAACCAGGCTCTGTCCCCTTTGTTTTTTTACGGTTTTATTTCAAAATCTTCGCTGAAAAACCTTACCGCTTTGGAGGGGTCATTCTGCTCGCCTGATTTATAGCAATATCCCGCAAGCCTGAATTTCCCGGGAAGAGCAAGTTTGTTCTCCTTAACGGTATTTTCTATCATCCAGGTCTCGCAGAGGCTGCTTCCTGGTTTTATATTCCGGTCAACATTCTTCTTATCCTTTGCATCAACGGCCTGAATATCCCCCGTGGCCTCGCTCCATGCGCCGTCCGCCGCGCCGGTCTCAAGGCGGACGTGGCAAACAATGTCCCTCGAGGAAGCGTTCTTCATGCAGAAATTACCGGTTTCTTTCTGCCTGTAGGCTTTCTTTACGCCTGTAAACGAGACGCTCTGAGTGTTGTCAGCGCAGCCGGAAAGAAGCGCAAGTATAAGCGGAAGCACCAAATATATTCTTTTCACAATCCCCCCTTGTCTAATAAGTTGCATTCTCGGAAAAGCCGGGTTTCTTCCGTGTTTTACGTTTCTTGCTGCCAGGTTTCCCGGAAAGAGCGTCAATGCTTGTCAGCTGCTGCCAACCCTCATCCTGCTTTCCCTTCATGGCAAACCAGACTTTCGGTTTATCATTCTTGCCGACAATTGCAAGGCCAATCTTGACTTCCCCCGGCTTGAATCCTTTCGGCATTTTGATGGTTTCGGAGAACCAGTTGTTTCCGGGCAGAAGAGTCCTGATATCTTTCTTGAATTTTACAACCGCAACCTTCTTTCCCTGCTTAAACCTGAAGGCCATGCTGTAGGGCCTGTAGATGGGAGCGCAGCCCACATTGTCTATATAGGCCTCAATCTTTAGCCCGGCTCCTCCCTTTGCTTCAAGCGGCATCTTTATCTGCCGCACGGCATACCTGTAGCCGATTTTTTTGTCGAACTCAAGAAGCCTGTCCCTCAGTTCAATCGGATAGAAGACATTCTTCGGCATGAAGACGGACATATGGTAGCGATAACCTTCATATATTATCTTGTCCAAATTGAAACCCATATATGACCAGGCGGCCGCGTTCCAGCAGGTTTCCATCGTAATCGGCTGAGTCTTCCACGCTTCCTTCTTTTTTTCCATCTCTTGAGGATAGAGGTCGTAAGTGTGATTGAAAGAAGAAGCGGACGGGACATCAGGATGGTTTCCCTGCTTGAGATCGCCCAGGCAGTCCGACCTGAAACCGATGCTCTTCCCCTTCTTTCCCATTACTTTTGCGGCGTGGTCGCAGCCGGCTGTTCCCGACATGAAGACCAGCTGTGTTTTCCTGAAACTTTTCATATAGACGTCAGCCAGTTTCGCGGCTGTCTTTTTATTGGTATTGCCTCCCGCTTCGCCCCAGAAACCTCCGTATGCCACGTCAACGCTCTCTATGTCCGGGTGCCCGTCATATCTTTTGCCAAAAGCCCTTATGAAATCCCCGAAATGCTTAAGGTATCTCGGATCGTTGTGGTCCGGCTCATACGCGCCGTATCCCGGTTTATCCGTCCAGCCGGCGCCGGTATCCCAGTACCACCTCGGCATGTTCACAAAAGGGCGGGGCGGCATGCGTTTTGAGTCGCTGTCAGGCAGTTCATCATGTCTTGTGAAGGGTTGAAACCGGAGCTGGGCGGTCTGTCCCGCGGCTTTTGCCGCCTTGAGCGTTTCGTCAATGAGCCGCCAATTGTACTTCCCCTTTCTTGGCTCAAACCAGGCCCAGGGCCAGCGGCAATAGGCGACGGTAGACCTGGGGATATAATTGACGTTGTTTAGTATTTTTCCAGGCTTCGGAAATGTTACCGGGCCAAAGGTATCAGCTGAAATAATAGAAGGATAAATAGGCTCGCCCTGAAATCTTTGAAAAGTTGCTGTTCCGCGGTGGGGATTGGGAATATAATCGTTTGACTCTTCGGGGCGGACTCTCTGAACCACTTCACCGATGCCGTAAGCATCCCTCCAGTATTTTATCTTCTTTCTCTTTATCGGCTTGAAGGAGGCATTTGTGTAGGCCTCCTTAAGCATAAGCCCTATCTGCTCAATACCGATATGTTTCTCGAACACTTTTGCCCAGGCAGCGCGGGACGGTCTGCCGGGCGCCATGTATGTGAAGGCCGGCAGCTGCTGCAGGGCGTTCAGCATGCGCTTCCCGGGCTCGCCGTTCTTGAATGCCTTCACCCAGGTTGAGCGCTCTTTGTAGTTTTCGGGATACTTCTCCAGTATTTCGGGGAAAAATTTCACCAGCTGCATTATATATTCTATTACCTGTTCCGGAGTTGCCTTCTTCGTCCTTACTTCGTATGACATAAGTCTTTTCTCCTATGAAACGAATAGTAGGAACTATTATATAACCGGGGACCTAAACGCGCAATCATTA
>CAIWRR010000251.1 GCA_903915125.1 Candidatus Firestoneibacteriota bacterium
CGCGCCGTTCACCAGCAGATTGGGGATCTTTGTCGGAAGCACCTGAGGTTCTTCCCTGGACTGGTCGTAGTTGGGAATAAAATCAACGGTATTCTTTTCTATATCTGCGAGCACTTCGTCGGAGATCTTAGCAAGCCTGGCTTCTGTGTATCTGTAGGCGGCAGCCGCGTCACCGTCGACGGAACCGAAGTTTCCCTGTCCGTCTATGAGCGGATATCTTATCTTGAAATCCTGGGTCAGCCTGACCATGGTATCGTAAACAGAAAGATCTCCGTGCGGGTGGTATTTACCGAGGACTTCACCGACTACCATGGCGGATTTTCTGTAGGGCTTGCTGTGGGTAAGCCCCATCTCGTTCATAGCGTAGAGTATTCTTCGCTGCACGGGCTTCAACCCGTCGCGCACGTCAGGCAGGGCCCTGCCCACGATAACGCTCATGGCATAGCTGAGATAGGACGCTTTTATTTCGTCTTCGACATAGATAGGCTTGACCTTTTCATTCGCGCCTATTCTTACCTCGACTTTGGGTTTTACGGATTTTGTTTCGGCAAGCTCTTCCTGTACCGGTGCAACTTTTTCGGGCGCGCCGGCAGACTGCTCTTTTTTATGCGAGGGCTTGGGTTCTTTACTCCTTTTCTTTTTTGCCAAAACTGTCCTCCAAAATGCAATTTCCTGTCAGCTGCTAATTGACGATTTTAGCAGGAAACGCTGATAATATCAAGAATTTTACGATTTTACGGACGGTTTATTGTTGTGGATAGTGCCCTATGGAAACACTATATTTGGTGGGTTTTTTGCGGACTACTCTGCCCCGAGGTTCCCGGATACCCCGGCTTTTTCATCTTTTTCGATTTCATCTTGAGTGCAGGCTCTGAAATACTGCACAAAGTAGGAATCGTCTTTTTTTATAGCTACAGGGGAAAGAGACCAGATGGCAATCCTGTCCTTAAGGACCAGCGCCCCGCCGCCGTTGGTGCTGACGCCAGTTAGGGCAATCTCAAGGTCGTTCTTGCCGGGTTTTACAAGCAATTCCGCGTCATAACGGTCCTGGTATTTAATAGGGGTGGTAGGTTTAATAACAAAAATAAATTTGAGCGGTTTGCCCGTGGGGTTAAATATTCCCAGCTTGATAAAATCAAATCCGCCCCACACTCCTTTTTTCGGAGGACATTCAGCTATGCAGGCTCCCCCGTCTTCAGTAGCCTTAACCTTCAAGGTGACAGCATTCTTCTTCAGCGCGTGCTCTTCGGAGAGAGATACTTCCGCCTTTATTCCGTCGGTCGGGGTTTCCCCCTTGTTAAAGTTCAGAATATCCATCTTTTTAGCCTGCGCGGCGGCGGGCAAGAGAATGAAGAAGGATGTAACAAAAAAGAGGACAAGCGCCTTGTTTAGCTTCTCCGCGAATATTCTCATTACTTTCCCTGCGCGGCGGCTAAAAGAGCGGCCGGACGGGTTTTTTCCAGTCTAAAATTGCTCACATAAAAAACCTCGGGAGTTTTTCCGAAGACATTCTGCCTAAGAACCCATTCGTGAACATTATTATTCCACCGGACCGGCTCGCCATTGAGGTAGGTAGCTTCCCGAAGGTCTATTGCCACCCTGGAAGTTCCCGGTTTGACTCCTAATGAATAATTGAAGGTTCTTCCCTTGACGTTCCCCGTCTTTGCGCGCACGCGAAAATCAAAGAGCAGCACATTTTTTCCTGGATTATAGGCGTCGAAACAAAACGTATCGTATTCCTTCCACTGTTTTACTTCGGCAAAATCCTCGCCTACCGACCATTTTTCGCCGTGCGGCTGCACCCGTATCATATCCTTCCCGTCCAGCTGCACGCGCGCCGAAGCCGCATTAACAATGTTCGGTGGACGCGACCCCGGCTCCAGGACATACTTCACATAAATGCCGTAAGAACTCAGGTTCACCGGCGAGGTCAGCCCGGAAGAGTTATATTCATTGAAAGAGTTGGCGGCTACCGATCTGACGCCGGCCTTCTCGGCGGCTACGCCAAGGTTCATCCTGACCGCGGCCGCGAACTTTTTATCCTGTTTCCCGGCTCGTTCATTCTCGCTCTCGTTCTTCAATTCGTTAAAGACCAACGCTGACTTTAAACCGTAGCCGGCTTTTGAGAGCGAGACGCCGACAAGGAATTTCCCGTCGCGCGTTTTTACCCCTTCCTTTTCGGCGGTTTTCACTACCTGAAGGTAATCTAGCGATTTTACCAGCGCTTTAAGCTTCTGCTCGCCTTTGAGCTTCGCGGCTCTTTGATAGGCTTGCTTGCTCTCGGCGGATCTTTCCGCGAGCAAGGCCGAAAGGGAAGCGGTATAACTGTCTATACCCGGCCTTTTGCTTATATCGGAGTAAATTTTTATTGCATCGTCGAAATTCTGAGTCCTTTCGCTCTCAATGGCAGCGAGTATCTCATCCTGAACGCGCCTGACATTCGGGGAACAGTCTGCGGCTTCTACAACAACCCCCCCGCCAAAAACATCGTTGAATGCCTTAGCCGCGCTGCCGGAAAGGCTCCCCTCGGCTTTATGTTTTACTATATCTTGAAGGATGGCTATCATTCTGACGTTATCGTGTTTGTCCATAGAGTAGAGAGCGTTTTCCAGAGAGGCAACCGCCATGTAATCAACACTGTCCGCGGAAAGTTCACGTGCCTGCTGGTGCAGGAGCGCCGCCTTAACCACCGGTTCAGAACCCCCGAAAAATGAATATTTTGTGTAGTCAAGAATCTGCGTGTAATCGGAGACATTGATAATACTGTAGACAGCGTCATAGCCGAATATCACCGCAAGCAGCGCGGCAACGGCAAAAGCCGACCGCAAGGCGAAGCCCGGGAAAAACCGTTTCCTGAGCTTAAGCTCTTCCCGCTCCAGGCCATCGAATACCTTTGAAACCATGCCGGTATCTTCCTGACAGCCGCCGTCCTTAAGGAGAAGTTCTTTGGCGCCGGCAAGTTCCGCATATTCCTTACGGCAGGAAGCGCAGTCAAGGAGGTGCTGTTCCAGGGCCGCTTCATCGGCAAGAGTTGCTTCCCCGGCAATTTTCCGGGTTATCAGTATTTCGCATTCTTTACAGTTCATGTTCTCCCGTCACCTTTTCATATTCTTTCTTGAATAATTTCAATCCGTAGTGCAGCCTTGACCAGACCGTGCCTTCCGGAACTTTGAGCAGTTTCGCTATCTCGGCGCATTTAAGTTCCTGGTAGACCTGAAGAACCAGGACCTCTTTGAACTCCGCCGGAATATCATCAAGCGCCTTCCCGACAAAGTACGCGGTATCTTTACGCGTCACCGCTTCCTCGACCATATTCCGGCGGGTTCCCTTATTTTCCGCAAACTCCAGCGGAGAGAACCTGACCTTTTGCCGCCTTGCAATCTCGTTTATGTAGATATTCCGCGCCACCGTATACATCCAAGTAGTGAACTTGCTCAGGCGGCGGTAACGTTTCGCGGATTGAAAGATTTGAACAAAAACCTGCTGTGCGTAATCCTTCGAATCCTCGGTATTCCTGAAATAGCGGTAGAAGTAGTTTTGCAATGGACGGGTGTGACGTTTGACCAATTCCTCAAAGGCTTTTTTATTGCCTTTTCCGGTAAGGAGCATCAGGTCTTCGTCATTCTTGTCGGTAAGTTGAGGCATTGAAAGCTATCTTAACACTATCAAAAACCATTGTCAAATATACATAACCGACAAGCCGGTCC
>CAIWRR010000252.1 GCA_903915125.1 Candidatus Firestoneibacteriota bacterium
CCTCCCGTATAAGACCAAGAAGCAGATGCTCGCTTCCGATATAAGCATGCCCCAGCAGTCTTGCCTCTTCTATCGCAAGCTCCAGCACTTTCTTTGCCCTCGGAGTAAAGGGAATATCCCCGAAAGTCATAAGGCTGCTTCCTATCGGCAGGCTCTTTTCAACCTCGAAGCGTACTTCTTCAGCCGAAAGGCCCATCTTCTTGAGTATGGTCGTTGCAACGCCCTCTTCTTCGCGCAATATCGCAAGCAGAAGGTGCTCGGTCCCAAGATAGTCGTTGCTCCTCTTCTCGGCCTCTTCCTTTGCGTATATGATTATCTTTCTGCCTTTTTCAGTAAACTTTTCAAACATCTTCTCATCTCCTTGAAACGGTATTCTCCTAATAAAATTGTAATGGCTTTATCCTTTTATTGTCAAATTATATTGAATCTAAAAAAAGAACCAGGGTTCAGTGCCAGCTGATTATATTACTCCAAAGCAAGGAGAGGTTTCTGCTCCATGACTTCATCTTCTCCCGGAATTTCCCGGTTTATCTCTCATACTCTCTCCCACTTGTGCGATCTTCAGCTCATCCTGTATCCTTTAAACTATGTATGCGGATGTAATATTCCCGATAAGGCTGACACCTCTTACCTATAAAATACCTGATGGACTAAGCGCTGACATCAGAGGCAAAATAGTTACGGCTCCCCTGATGAACAAACTTCGCTTTGGCCTCGTAATCGAGGTAAGGGAAGAGCTTGACAGCAAAATGCTTGCCAATAACCCCTCCCGGATCAGGGAAGTCGAGGCGGTACACTTTACATTTGCGCACGAAAAGCATCTAAAATTTCTGCAATGGCTATCGCAATACTACCTGACTCCGCTAGGGCTCGCTCTGAAAAGCTCTTTTTTCGAAGAGGCAGTGGCCGTCTCAAAGACTTCCGGCTCCCCGCCTATTGTTAGCGATACGGACAGCGATACTCTGACGTCCTCGCCTGTGCATAGTGCATCACTTTCCCCTGTTATGATATCAGAGGTAATCAGGGCAATTAACGGCAATGCCTATTCTGCCCTTTTATATCATGCGCCAAACCTTGACTATGAATACTCTTCCGTTATTGAGGTTCTAAGGCAGACAGCTGCAGAACCGGGCGGTGTGACGGTGCTGGTTCCGGAGGTCGGATTCATCGGCAGGTTAGAACCTGAACTTCGCGCACTATTCGGTGACCGCCTGGCTGTTCTTCACGCTAAAATGACCAGAAAAGAGCGCATTTTGACGATCAGAAATATTCTTGATGGCAAATGCGATGTTATTATCGGGACCAGATCGGCCATGCTTGCGCCAATACCCAATCTCAGATTCGTCGCTGTCATTGAAGAACAAAGTTCCTCCTATAAAGGAGAGGAAGGTCTTCGCTATAACGCCCGCGATCTGGCAGTTATGCGCGCATATATCGAAAAAGCATGCGTGATGCTTCTCTCGATATGTCCTTCAATCGAGACTATTTATAATTCCCAGAGGGGTAAATACAGGAATCTTACCGGAACTCCGCAACAGACAGAGATTCGGCGCCCCCGCGTAAAGATTATCCCGTTCAGGACAAAAAAGCAGAGTGAATTCTCGCTCTCTTCCGATGTTATCACTGAGGCCAGAAGCCACTTGCAGAGACATGAACAGGTGTTATTTCTTGTCGGCAGAAAGGGGTATTCCCTCATACGCTGTGAAGATTGCGGACACATCGAGTATTGTGAAAAATGCGAATCTCCCATGATTTTCTATAAAAGCACGGGTATGATTAAATGTCATCACTGCGGAGGCGAGCGCAGGACAGCGGAACACTGCTATGAGTGCAGAGGCACGCGTCTGTCGGCATTTACCGCCGGCACCGAAAGAGTGAGCGAGGATGTCGCTAGTTTGCTGAAAAGCCCTGCCCTTCAGACTCATAAAACAAAAGTACTGTCTCCAACACGGATCGATTTCGAATGCAACAATCACGGCCTGACGGATTTTGTGCCATTTATAATTGGCACCTCAGGAATAAAGAGGAGCAAATGCCTGTCCGGAAAATATTCTGCCGCTGTATTGATGAATATAGACCTCCTTATCGCACGTCCGGATTTCAGGGCGCATGAACGCGCC
>CAIWRR010000253.1 GCA_903915125.1 Candidatus Firestoneibacteriota bacterium
AAAAACCTCGTCAGCGGCTTTGTCCGCGAGTTTACGGTCGGCCGACACAATCTCAATATCCCACACAGTCCCCATCGCGGCGTCGGTGCGCCTGTAAACCGCCTCTTTCGCGCACGACGAGAAGATAACTGAGGAAAGAATGAGTATTGGCAAGTATTTGAACACTGCTTTTATCATCACATTCCTTAATCTGCGCAATCTCTCTTTCTAATCAGCGTAATCATTAATATTATAGCAAAAAAGCCGGAAGGTTTATATTAGTCATATTGTGAAGGCAAATTAGCCCGGAATGTTGATATAATTGTCAACAAAACTCCGCAAAGGAATCAAATATGAGAAATCTCGCAATGCTTCTGTCTCTTTCTCTCGCTTCAGTCCTTTCCGCTCAATCCTGGGTTGACCAGGACGTCCAGAAAGAAATAGAAGGCCCTCTGAGCAAAAACCAGGTCACAAGCGGAAAACTGATGCTTAAAGTCGGAAAGATGCTGCTGATAAATAATGAAGAGAAGATCGCGGCGCCGGTTCCCTCCGCAGCCGACACAAAAAGCGGGTTTATCCTGTTCAACAGAAGCTTTATGCGTCCCGTTTACTGGAATTCCAACCCGCTTCCGTCGGAATTGAATCCCGCCTCGTTCGATTACTTCTCTGCTCCGGGCCATTCCGGAAATGTTGTAATAGGAGTGTGGCCTCTTGAAACCGGAGACCTGCAAGTGACCATACCGGATTTATCGGACGGGCAGGGCAATGTTTTTAAGAGCGGGAACATTGAAGTCCGTTTCGTCCAGCACCTGCTGAAGCAGGTTCAGCATCAAATAGTCAAAATAAACCCGGAAATGATAGTCAGAGCAAACCCGGTAAAACTTTACAAGGGAGTAACCAGGCAGGTATGGCTGATGATAAATGTTCCGGAGGGAACGGCCGCGGGCAAATACAGCGGGGATATAACCCTTGCCCTCGGGAATAAAGAAAAAAGGAGCGTTAAGCTCAGCATTGAAGTCCTTCCGATAAAACTTTTGACTGACCCGGACAAAAGCTTCGGGTGGTACTGCTCTCCGACCGATGAAATGGCTCTCAATGACTATGTAAAGCACGGTTATAATTCGGTCAGTTCCGGTTTTGAATGCCCGGTAAAAGCGGTTTCGGCGGGTAAAGCGGAACTGGATTTCTCCAAAATGGATAAAACCATTTCCGTGCTAAAAAAAGTCGGCATAGACAAATACAGGCACATCGGAAACGCAATTAATCTTTTTGTTGAACTAAACCAGCTCGGGCTTAAAGACTTTACTCCGGAATACAACACCGCCTATAAGAGCGCCCTTCAGCAGATGCGGGACCACGCGGCTAAACAGGGGGTAAGGCTCTGCTGGTGGCTTGTGGACGAGCCCAGAGAGACAATGCTGAACACCTGGAACAGGAATTTGGCGGACACCCTGAAATTGGCGAAACTCGGAAAAGAAGCCGGAGTAGAGACCTACCAGGATGTAATGACCGACGAGCAGTTCACTCCCGAGCAGAGAACCAGCCTAATTTCGGCCTTCGACATCATGAGCCCGCACTGCGTAAAAAAATACTGCCCGCTGATAATTGAAGAGACAAAAAAACTCAAAAAGGAGCTCTGGTTTTACAACACGAGCATAGACCGTTTCGGCTTCTCCACCTGGAAGCACAACGCAGTCGGCAGGACAGAATGGGCTTATAATTGCGGCCTTAATGAAAATTCGGCAAAAAACATTGACACCTGGTCGAGCACGCGCATGGGCGACCCTGCCTGTTCCATAATATATCCCGCGAAGAACGAGGTAATTCCTTCGCCCTCCTTCGAAAGATCTTCCCAGGGAATAATTGATTACAGGTATGTCTATACCCTGGAACAGGCGATAAAAACCTTAAGAGACACAGGCGCGGCGGAAGCAAAGAAGGCGGCTGACGGGGCTCAGGCAAAACTTGACGCCATCAGGGAAGCGGCTCCCGCCTACGCCGACACCCCGATACCGGATCCGACGATACAGGATACATGGAGAAGAATGGTGGCGGAGGAAATAGTAAAGTTGCAGGCGATCGCGGGGAAATGAAACTCTGCGGCCTGAAGGCCGGAGTTTCTCTTTATAGGTGTGTTAATATTATTCATGCCGGATTCATCCTCACCCTAAAGGGTGAGGTTTTCTCCGGCATCTGAA
>CAIWRR010000254.1 GCA_903915125.1 Candidatus Firestoneibacteriota bacterium
GAAAACGGCCGCTCCCAAAGCGATGCCCGCGAGCCCGAGTACCACGGAACTCAAAACATGGCCCAGCCCGCATAATATGGTTATGACGGCTGTTTTTAGCGTGTTCCATTTCCGCGCCTTTGAAAGGACGATAAAAGGCAGATAATGATCCGGGCCTACCAGAGTATGAATAAAGCCAACCGCAAAGGCGGTACCGGCCAAAAGAATGAGACTTTCAGACATTGCATTCCTCCCGTTTTCAAGGCTTTGTCCCGTTCAGTTCCTTCTTTATCACATTTTCTTCTTCGTTGACGGCCTTAATCTCATCCCGGCCGAGATTCAAAACTTTGTTTAAAAACTCGTAGTTTGTCGACGCCTTAAGCCGGGCGCTTATGAGTTCCGGCATTTTCAGTTTGCTGTATTTTGAAGCGCAATAACACAAAACAATGTCGTCTTTCTTTAGTCCCTTAGCAAGCATAGAGCGGACGAGTTTCGGTTTCATGCCCGGCTTTTTCCCGATCACGGAAATAAGAGTTGTGTTAGCTTCGGAATTTAGCGCCGAGGCAGGGCCCCCTGCAGACAGTGGCGGTTCCTTCCTCCATTTCACATAGTCAAAACTCCAGCGGTAGTTCTGGCTGAACTGCTTGCCGCCGTCGAGAGAAGCTCCCATTACTCCGTTCTCGAACAATTGGTCGCCCATCTCAAGAAAAGAAACATCTCCGGAGTAGTGCCAGAGCCAGGCGT
Source organism: Candidatus Firestoneibacteriota bacterium (assembly GCA_903915125.1). Lineage (GTDB taxonomy): Bacteria > Oederibacteriota > D2-FULL-39-29 > D2-FULL-39-29 > CAIOVX01 > CAIOVX01. The sequence goes on from CAIWRR010000254.1 coordinate 724, forward strand.
AAAGCGGGCAAACCAGAAGGCTTAAATCTGCGGCAGGGACTCTCTTGGAACTCTCATACCAGAAGGTTCTCCTTCCTTTAATCCACGCGGCCTTGAACATCATGGGAGCAAACTCTTTTATTGCAGAGAATATCTGCTGTTTTTTTCCGGAATCAACCCCGTTATTCTCGCACACACGGATAAGCGCTTCGCAGGTGAGTCCGGCCATGAAAGGTTTAAAACAATCGCCGTTGACCTTGTCCGGCCAGGGATATTTCTTTCCGTCAGGATTGTTCTTGAGCCAGCCGGTCCATTGCTGCAGATGGTAGAGCGCGACATCTATGAAGGGATCCCGCCCCGAAAACCCAGGTTCTCCAAGTTCCCTCGCAACTTCGTAGCAGTTAATGTTGTAAGCAATCTCCCGGCTAAGCCCCACATCATTGAGTTTGAACGAAGCTCCCCTGGAACCGGCAAAAGCCCCGTTTTTTGCCAGCATTACAACCGCATCTTTTGACTTGATATCGCCGGTGGCCCTGAAATCCATTAATAACCCGTGGGGGAAAAGCCTCCAGCCGGGGAGCATACCATTATTTTTTATGACATATTGATCACGATACCAATTCAAGACATTCTTCGCGCCTGCCAGCCAGGTTTTGTTCCGGGTGTATTCCGCTATCTGGTAGAAAACCTTGGTGCCGTCGTAATACCAGACCAGATTTTCGTCCATAAACTGGGCCTGCGTCAGGTATTTTGCTCCGTAGGTCTTCATATTGTCCTCCCAGTCTTCAAGAGACGGGATAGGAGGAATAGTATTCTTTGTAGTAGCAGTGTCTGAATCAGAGGAGTCCTCTTCTGTTACGGTTACTTCAGGCGCAGGAGGAACAAGGCTTCTTTCCGCGGTGGTTGTGTTTCCCGAGGCAGCAATATCCGCCGAATAAACCGCCGGCGGGATAAGCGTTCTCTCAACGGTTGTGGTTTTTGACTCCGCGGGAAGGTTCGCCGAATTAATCGCGAAAGGTAACGAAAAGAAGAGTAAAAACATTACTATTGCCGCTATTTGCTTTCTCACGCTTGCCTCACAGTCCCTGCCGCTAATATCCGGCCCGGTCAAGCTCCTTCGCCGGCTCCTGGATTACCTGCCTGTCTTCCCGCAAACGGCCATATCTGGAGCGCGTAACTTTCCAAAACTATTTACGCTCTTTTCCCCACTTTGAGATATTTTTAAGCCGCTGAATTATATCCGGGCGCTGGGTGCATTTTTTCTCGCATTGCCCGCATTCAGTGCATTTATCCGCCTGGTCCGCGGGAAGCCCCCAGTGCATCCGCATAACATCAAAATATCTTTCCCTGCGTTCAAGTATCGTGTAATTATAGGCGAGCATATTCCTTGCGACTTCTATTCCAGCAGGGCAGCCGTCGCAGTACTGGCAGCCGGTGCAGAGCTTGTCCATATCCAGGCTGAGCCGGGCCTTTATCTCTTCCCGCTTGCTTTCGGGAAAATCCTTTACAATATCGCCGGCCTTAACATTTTCAACCACCTCTTCAACACTGCCCATTCCGCATAGAGCCCCTGTTATTTCTTTGTGGGTCAGGAGGAAACGGAGGGCGGCTTCCGTGACGGTCTTATCATCGGGATTTCTTATATAGTCAAAGAGTTCGGCTTTTTTCGGCAGGATCCCGCCGCTCAAGGGATTCATAATCATTACTCCCATTCCGGCGGCGTGGGC
>CAIWRR010000255.1 GCA_903915125.1 Candidatus Firestoneibacteriota bacterium
GAGGCGCTAAAAGTCCCAAGTTTCCCGTATGGCTGAACATAGGCAAGATAGCTGTAATAACTGTCCAGAATTCCTTTCGTGTACATCGCTGAAGCCTCCGGGCAAACAAAGAAATTCAACCCTCCCGGATTTGCTGCAAGGCTGTTAATATCGTCGGCAAGCGCCGTGGCCGCGGAACCGAGAGCAAGAACCCTCGCTCCGGGTTCTTCTTTTAGAAAGCTCGCCCCGCTCATTTCGGAGGAAAACCCAGCCGCCGGCAGCAGCAAGGCAAAGAGCGCTATGAGAGTTTTCTTCTGCATTACTCCCCTACCTGACGATAATCACTTTTTTCCGGTCTCTGTAACTGCCGGCATTGATAAACACAATATACATCCCGCTCGGCGCCAGCTCCCCGCCGTCTGTTTTTCCGTCCCAGGATATATTCGAATATGCCCCCGCGGCTTTATACTCAGAAAGAAGGGTCCTGACCTGGCGCCCGTTTGAATCATGAACGGTTATCTTCACCATGGAATCCGAAGTGAGAGTGTACTGGATGCTTGCCTGCGCGTTTGAAGGGCCAATCAGATTGTTTGTAACTTTTATCCCTGATTGGATTGCTACCGCGGCTCCCGCGCTTGGGTCTGAATAGGCGCTGTAATAACCCGCGCTGTTCTTGGCTCTAACCCTGGCAAAGAAATTTACGCCGTTTCCGCAGCCCGTAATGCCATAACTTAACGCGGTCCCCACATCGCCGTCAAACTTATCGTTACCGCCGGGGACCGTTCCAACCTGCAAGTAGTAGCCAGTAAGACTGTTTACCGGGTCATTTACGGTCCCGAGGGTCCAGCTGAAAGTGATGGAGTCCGCGCTGTTTAAGCAGGTAAAATCAGGCTTTGACGGAGACCCGTTAGGGCCGGCAGTGGCAACAACTAATTTTTGGGCTATTGTATCTGTTGTTCCGCCGGCGGTTGCCGCGGTTATATCGTAGGTTCCCTGAGGCATGCACGCCGGAATTATTGCAATCATGGAAGAATCCGCCGGCACCGACAAAACAGAGATTGAAGTTGTCCCGGCCTTCACGCTTGTCACGCCGGAGCTGCCGGTGCCTGCAAAGAAATACTGCCCGCTGATAGTTAGGGTTATGGGGAAGAAATTCATGCCTGTCACGGGGGAGAAGGTTGTCAATTTCGGCTTTGCGGGATACACAGCGATGGTCAGCGCCATGGTGCTGGTTCCGTCCGAGTTTGTGGCGCTGATAGTCGCGTCGGTTGTACCGGAACCGGAAGGCATTCCGGTAATTAATCCGGTGCCGGTGTTTACCGTAAGTCCCGGCGGAAGGTTTGTGGCGCCGTAGATAGTCTGGCCATTTGTCGCTGTGATTTGATAGTTGAAATTTCCGTCCTGGATCACTGTCGCAAGGGTCGGGCCGGTAATGACCGGGAAGGAATTTGAAACCTGGACTCTGGCGCCGGAGAAATCCACAACATACACATTGCCGGGGGCATCCAGCGCAATCCCTCTCAGATACTGGTACTGGCCGTTGCCCGTGCCGTAGCTTCCCCACTGCTTCAGATAAGTTCCGTCGGGCGCGAATTTCTGGATACGGTCGTTATTAGAATCAGTCACATAAAGATTGCCGGAAGCGTCCACTGCCGTGTAGTCCGGCTCATTGAACTGTCCGTTACCCGGGCCGTGGCTGCCCCAGCCGGCAAGATAGTTTCCGTTGGAATCAAATTTTTGGACGCGGTCATTGCCGGAATCGGCGACATAAATATTACCTGAGTTGTCCGCGGACACGCCCACAGGACGGTAAAACTGTCCGGGCAGGGTGCCGAAAGTCCCCCAGGAGGTGATATAGGTTCCGTTGGAGTCAAATTTCTGAACGCGATGGTTGGAGTATTCGGCCACATAGACATTGCCGGAAGTATCGCAGCAGAGTCCCTCAGGCTGGCTAAACTGCCCCGGCGCGCTGCCTGTGCCGCCCCACGCGAGAATATAGTTCCCCAGGGAGTCGAATTTCTGGATACGGTCATTTCCAAAATCGGCGACATAGATATTGCCGGCGCCGTTAACAGCTACGCCCGAGGGATTATTGAACTCTCCTGCTCCGCTTCCCGGCGCGCCCCAGGTTGAAATAAAAGCGCCGTTCTTTGTGAATTTTTGTATTCTGTGGTTTCCGGAGTCGGAGACATAAACATAGCCGGAGGCGTCTATTGCTATTCCGGCAGGAATATTGAAACAGCCGTTGCCGATGCCGAAACTGCCCCATTGCGCGACATAATTATAGCTCTGCGCGAGCAATTCCGGATTAGCGCAGGCTAGCATTGAAACCGCCAGCGCCATTAGTATTTTCTTCGTTTTAGCCTCCTGGTAAGGTTTTCGAGCAGAAACCGGTGTTTTACGTCATTTTTCTTGGAATATGCCATTCGTTTCAATAATTTCTAACAAAGATACAGGGTATTGTCAATGATTTTACTCATATGACTGGCATATGGCAACAGGAAGGAAACATTGCAACTATAACTTCTGGGGCAAGTTCCCGCATTTTCCTTATCTTTTCGGGTTCAAAGGACATGAATACTTCGGCCTGAAGGCCGAAGGTAGTTTGTTTCGGTAGCAGGCAATATTGCGGGGTGCGCTACCTTTTTTCGCCTGACTGTTTTTCCTGCCCGCCCTTTCCGTTTATAAGGGATGAAACTTTTGCGAACATTTCCCGTATCTCATAGGGTTTAGGCAGAAAGACATAGCCTTCTTTTTCCGCTTCTTCCACGCTTGATTTATCGTCCAGATACCCGCTGCTGATTATAACTTTTATTGACGGATTTATTGCTTTAAGCTTTTTAGCAAGCTGCATACCTTTAAGTCCCGGCATCACCGAGTCGGTAAAGAGCAGGTCAATCTTTCCCTCCTGCTTTTTGAATATCTTAAGCGCCTCCTGCCCGTCCTTCGCGCAGAACACGGTATACATTTTCTCTTCGAGCTGGCGGCAGACCATATCCCTGATTACCTTTTCGTCCTCCGCTATCAGTATTGTCTGGCCGTTTCCGATTTCGAACTCACCTTTGAATTTTTCGCTCTTTAAGTCCAGTTCCCGCTCCAAGGCGACTGAAGGAAGGAAAACCTTAAACTCAGTACCCTTACCCGCGGCGCTGTAAATATTTATCCAGCCCTCCAGTTGTTTGACTATCCCGTATATAACCGAAAGCCCAAGCCCCGTTCCTTTGCCGAGCGGCTTGGTGGTAAAATAGGGTTCAAAAAGATGATCCAGCACTTCCTTGTTCATCCCGACGCCGGTGTCCTTTACGGTTACGCACACAAAGTCTCCCGGCCTTGCTTCCGGTATCTTTACGCAGGCATTTTGTTCAAGTTTCACATTCTCAGTCTTAATAGTCAGTTTTCCGCCGTTCGGCATCGCGCCATGAGAGTTAGTGACCAGATTGATAATAATCTGGTCGATCTGGCCCCGATCGGCAAAAACATTCTTAAGGTTAGGTTCCAGGACAAGTTTAAGATCTATATCCTCGCCGATGATCCGCCCGAGGATTTTGTTGAGGTCGGTTATGGATGCATTAAGTGACATTACCGCGCGCGAGATCGGCTGCTTTCGGCTGAAGGCCAGCAGCTGGGAGGTGAGGGCAGCGGCTTTCTCGGCTGATTTTTTTATTTCCGTTACGCTCTCGCCGATCGCGCTGCCTTTGGAGGTAAACTTTAAAGCAACATCGGAATAGCCTATAATAACCGCGAGCAGGTTGTTGAAATCGTGCGCGATGCCGCCGGTCAGGCTTCCGATTGCCTCCATTTTCTTTGTCTGAAGAATGAATTTTTCAAACTCCTTACTCCTGGTAACATCCTGAACTATGCCTTTGAGCGCAATAACATTTTCCGCGCCGTCTTTCTCCGGGGAAATTATCACTCGAAGCACTTTACTCTTCCCCCCGTGCAGGTTAAGGAGAACTTCGCCCTCGCAACCCTTTCCGGTCCTTAGGACATTGGAGGCAAGCTCGCTCAAAACCCTGTCGTCTTGAGGGGAAAGAAACTTTCTGAGTTCGTCGCGCTTGGCCGGACCCTGTCTTTTTTCCCGCCCGAATATCCGGTAAACTTCGTCAGACCATTCCAACCTGCCTGACCCTATCTCGTATTCCCAGTTCCCGAGATTTGCGATTTTCTGGGCTTCGTTCAGATTAGCTTCATTCTTTTTAAGTTTTTCCTGCGCCGCCCTGCGTTCCGCGAGTTCTTTCTTCAGGGAAACAGTCCTCTCCGCGACCAAAAGTTCGAGCTGTTCTTTTCTGCTTTTTTCGTAATTATTAGCGTAGCGTATCTTCGCCATGGCCCGCACCTGGGCGGTAAGCTCGACGGCATCAACCGGTTTTGAAAGAAACCCCTCTGCTCCGGTTTCAAGCGCCCGAATCCTGTCTTCCTTGCTGGTCCTCAGGGCTGTCAAGAATACCACCGGAATATTGCGGAGGCGGGAATTTCCCTTCAGCTTTGAGCAGACCGAAAAACCGTCCATTCCCGGCATTATTATGTCAAGAAAGATCAGATCCGGCTCTTTTGCCTTAACCAGTTCCAGGCATTCGGCCCCGCTCATGGCTGTCAAAAGTTCGGCTTCAGGCAGCGCGTCAGCAAGCACCGCTCTTAAGGTCGTAAGATTATCCTTGTTATCATCAACAGCGAGTATCTGAAGTTTTTTATCCGGCATTCAGGGCGTCCTCAATTGTTTTTTTGAGCAGCAGCTCATCAATGGGCTTTGAAACATAACCGTCAAAACCGTACTCAAGTATTTTTTCCCTGTGCCCCTTCATCGCGCTGGCAGTTAAGGCTACCACCGGTATGTGACACAGGCTTTCATTTTCCCTGATCCTCCTGAAAGCTTCAATACCGTCCAGAACCGGAAGCGAGATATCCATAAGAATCAGGTCGGGTTTGTGCGCTGCGGCTTTTTCTACTCCCTGCGCGCCGTCACCGGCCTCTATTACCGTGCACGTTTCCTGAAGCAGTGCTTTTGCTGTCAGCATGTTGTCAGGGTTGTCTTCAACAATAAGCACCAGCGGCTTCTCACTCTTCTTCCTGCCGGCGGCTTTTTTCCTGGCGGGACCTGAAAGCGGCCGATTAGAAGAAGTAACCATTTTAGCAACGACCGACAAAAGCTCTTTCCGGTTTACGTCGCCCTTCTGGATAAGCTGATGAATGTGGTTGCTCTTGAGGAAGCTCAGTTCCTCCTTGGTTACATGCTTCGCCGTAAGTATAAGCACGGGTATCTCAGATGTGTTCTTCATTTTCCGGATAGACTTAAGCAGCTGGAAGCCGTCCATATCCGGCATCATAAGGTCAAGGGTTACGGCGTCGGGAAGGCTGTCTTTGAGCATTTCAAGAGCCTCCCTGCCGTTCCTCGCCACGCTGATTACATAGCCTTGCTCTACAAGAATGTCTTTCATCTGGATAACGACTTCTTCGGTATCCTCAACAACCAGTATTTTCTTCCCGGCAACGGAGTTAACACGGCGCCTGTCAGGTTGCGGCCGTTCGGGAGTTTTTCCGGACGCGGGAAGTTCAAGTTTCAGGGGAAGTTTCAGCGTAAACACCGAGCCTTTTCCCAATTCGCTTTTCACCGATAAAACCCCTGAAAGCATTTGCGAATATTTTTTCGCTATTGCCAGACCCAGGCCTGTCCCTCCGTATTTACGCGAGGTGCTTTGATCAGCCTGGTGGAACTCGTCAAAGATGCGCGAGAGATGCTCGGGAGCTATGCCGATTCCCGTATCGCTGACCGATACAGACAGGAAATCTCCTTCCCGTGCCGCGGAAACCTTAACGGATCCTTTTTCCGTGAACTTTACCGCGTTGCTTAAAAGGTTTTGAATTATATGCCTGCATTTCACATAATCGCTTGCAATGCCGGGCAGGTCAGGCGAAACTTCGGACGTTAAGGTGATGTTTTTCTCCCTGGCCTGAGGTTCTATCATCGCCATGACTTCATCCGTAACGGACTTCAGAGGAAAGCTCTCGAGGTTGAAATCTACTTTCCCTGATTCTATCCTGGAAAGATCAAGTATATCGTTTATCAGCGAGAGCAGGTGTTTTCCGTTCCGTTCTATGATGCTTATATAACTGTGCTCTTCTTCGGGAACCATCTTTTCCAGCCTGCGGTTTAGAACACCCGAAAGGGCTATCACGGAATTAAGCGGGGTGCGAAGCTCGTGGCTCATATTGGAAAGAAACGCGCTTTTTAAGCGGCTGGCCTCATCGAGCTGCTGCTTCTGGATCTCAAGTTCGGTATTCTGTTCATTAAGCTCGTCAGTCTGAACCATAAGCTCTTTCTGCTGCTCGGACAATTCGCGATTCTGTTCTTCAAGATCCGCGGTCAAAGCCTCTATGCGCCTGAAAGAGAGCATGCTGTTCATCCAGACGGAAAGCGACTGCCTCAAACCTTCAACGAGCTTGACGGCTTCCTGGCTGTACTCGTTTAAGCTCGCGATAGAAATAATCGCGGCGACCTCGGAACCGGACAAAAGCGGCACCGTGATTATTTCGCGCGGCATGAAAGTCCCGCTGGCCCCCGCAAAGGCAAAGCGGGTATCCGCGGGGATCTTTGTGATGTGCTGTATCTTTTTTGTGGCAATAGCCAGGCCAAGCTCGCCTTCCGTTGAGCCTGCCGGCAAAGACGCCATGCCGGTCTGGCCCAGCCCTGCCGAGTCTATGCGCTCATACCAGGTCTTTTCATCGTTTAACACATAAATTGCTCCAACCTGGGAACCGGTGAATTTCATTATCGGCTCCAGCACCTGAAGACGGAAAGCCCTGGCCTCAAGCTCCCGGAGCATTGCCGCGTTTATTTTCGCGGCGCTCTCTTTGAGTTCCAACTCTAATTTTACCGTGTCAGCCAGCTTGTTAAAAGACCTCGAAAGGACGCCGAACTCGTTGGCGGACATATAACTGCTTCTGGCATTGAGATTCCCCAGCCGGTACTGCTCGCTAAACTCATTGAGAACCTTAAGAGGATCTTTGATTCCCTTAAAGAGCAGAAAGCCTATCAGCAGGCAGAGCAGGAAAATGACGCCGAACGCGAGCATAATACGGTATTCCAGCAGGTTATAGAGACCCGCGGCGTCAGCGAAGAATTTATCAGCTCTTGCAGAGGCGTAAATGTTTATATCATTCAGTTCTTTAAGAAGTTTATCCACATGCCTTCCGGCAATCCCGGTAAATTTAATATGCTCCGTGGCTTCGGAAACCTTCCCTGCCCTAAGAAGCCTGAGGGTCTCCTCCCTTATGGATTTCCACTGGACAAAAAGCGTGTAGGCTTCGTCAATATCGTTTCTTGAACCGAGATAAAGTTTATAGAGAATCTCAAACTGCCTGTAGGCGTTGACTTCGCTGGCATCAATACTTGTCAGCAAAGGCAGGCGCTCTTTTTCTCCTAAGGAAAGACAAAGCTCTCTAGTGTCCCGGGATATCTCAAGTACTTCGGCTTTCAAATCGCCGACCGCGGCCCTCACCATAAGAGGATGCTCGTAGAGCCCCTTAGTGTTCAGCCAAAGACGTGTTGAGTAGTCCAGAGCGAGGAAACCAAGAACCCCGACGGCTATCAGTATAATAGCGAACCCGATGTTTAACTGGGTCCTGACCTTCAGGTCATTTAATTTCTTCATTTGACGCCTCCGTTATTGTCCGAGCTGAAGATAGCCGCCGGCGCCGAAAACTCGCGGAATCCGCCGAACCGGTCAACGATAATACGGTCCGCTTCTCCGGTAACCAGGTACCCGCGCGCAGACAGGCAGCTTGTCAGTTTGTCGAGAATAAAACGCCTTGCGCCCCCGTTGTAATAGATCAGAACATTGTTGCAGAGTATAAGATCAAAATCGCCGTATACGCTTATTGCCGGGCAAGACAAGCCCCGGTCCAAAAGATCCAGTTTCGAGAAATCCACTCTCTTCCGGATACTCTTCGAAACCAGAAATGAGTCACCCTGGCTTGTAAAATATTTGTCAAGGTGCAGCTTTTTTACATTCTTGACAGCGGCAGGGGAATATAGACCCGCGCGCGCCAGTTCCAGAGCGGGTTCCGAAATATCCGTGGCAAAGAGCATATAGGGCACCTGGCGCCCCCGTGACGCGTACAGCTCTTCAAGAAGCATCGCGACCGACCAGGCTTCCTGCCCCGCCGCGCAGCCGGCGCACCATACCCTCAGGCTTTTTCTGCCTTCCTTCTCAATCAGGGCTGCCAGCGAGGGAAGTATGCGCGATTCCAGCAGGGAGAAAGTTACTCCGTCCCTGAAGAATTCGCTGTAAACAACATGAAGAGCTTCGAAGAGCGCGGACGCTTCCCCGCTGTCTCTTGAAAGGAGCCCAAGGTATTCTTTCCCGGATTTACAACCCAAGTTTTCTCTTCGCCTTTCAAGAGTTTTTAGCAGAAACACTTCTTCAAAACAGGAAATATCAAGACCGTGAATGGACCTCATTATTTCAACGGCAGAACCAGCCGGAAAATCCGCTATTGGCAGATCAGCGCTTTCTGTTTTTCCCCCGTTAATAGCAATATCCATTTGGCTCCAATTTAAGCAAATCGTTCAGCAGGCATTAGAGATGCAATCTACAAGTTAATTATACAACAAAAAGGGCCAAATAGAACTCTAATTGAATTAAACCGGGTTCGTTTGCAGAATAAAGAAGGGAGGAAACGGATAGAAAGCGTACGGAAGAGCTTGGACTTTATGCAGGTTTATCGTTTGCTTCCACAAATTTCGTTATTTCTTCTATGTTTGCCAGTATAAGCTTCGCTTTGGCCACGCCAAAAGTAAAGGGAAACCTGTCGTCTTCAGCCTTAACGAGCGAAATCACGGGCTTGCCCTGATATTCTCCCAGTTTTATCATGCTTTTCTCCTTTTCTGCGGGGGATAACAACTTCTGCTGTTTGATGACACCGATTAGAAACGATTACACCGATAAAACCGTGTTGCCCTATCGGTGGCATCAATTCTAAATCTGTGTCATCATACTAATGCTTACTCAGCCTCTAATGTGGACCGGGCAGGCATCTCTGCCTGCCCGATTCCGGCCTATTCGTTGATTTTGTTCTTCTTAATAAAGTTCCAGATAAGCTTCGTCTGCTCTGCCATCCCGCAATCCTTGTTATCAAATATTTCCCCGATCTTTACATCCTTTACTTTGCTCCACTTAATCATTTTGCCGCCGAATGCCGCCTTCTTTGCCGGTGCCGCTGAATCTGCTGCCATTTGTTGCCTCCTTTAGAACTGCTTTGAATTGCCGCGCCTGAAGCGCGGCAGGTCAAGCATTTTAATACTTGCGGAAGAATAATACAATGATTTTCTGAAACAAATCAGGCCCCGGGAAAGGAAAGGTTCAACAAGGTAAACTTCAGGGCGTCTTTTATTGCCATTCCCGCCGAACAATCAGTTGTTGCGGAAGCCGGCATTCCCATGAGAACTCGGGCTAATAACGGCTCGCGGCGTCCAGTTCGAGCTCAAAAAGCAGTTCTTCCCTGCAGACAGTGGTCATCGCAGGCACACAGTTTAGCCCGTGAAGCCCGTTCCTGGCGCAATATTCGCCGAACAGAGGGGCATACTGCGGCTCTTTAAAATAAGCCACAGACCTTACGGTATTATTCCAATCCATTTTCCTTGAATGCAGTATTTCGCGCACCACGCGCATCGTCAGCTCAATCTGTTTTGCCGCGTCATCGATATGCGCGGATTTACCGGACGGCTCAATGCTTGCCGTCCCGGAAACCATAAGTTTCCTTATTCCCCCGTAGGACAGTTCAACCGCCCGGCTGAACGCGCTCCTGTAATTCAAAGCTTCACACTGGAGAGGAGAACCTACTTTAATTATGCCGGAGCCGGATGCTTTTGGTTTGAAGGCGTAAACGCACTGCGAGAGGGCGCCGCCCCGCGAATTTGACGCGCCTATCCCCGTGCTGGCAGGCACCAGTTTCTGAAATATGCCCTTCTCGTTCAGGAAACCCGTCCTTGCCGCGTTAAACTTCCCGTACCAGGAAAGCAGGCGGTCAAGATAGAACCAGGTTCTTGCGACCCCGGAATAACTAAACCCTTCCTGCGCGAGCGCGTCGGACACGAGCAGGTAAGTGTCCTTGACCTGGTCTTCCGGTGAAAGGCTTAGATTACCCGGAACTATCCCGCCGAGCAGCAGATGTTTCGCGTCGGAGGTCTCCCAGCAATACCCCGCTATTTTATTCCCGGACATTATCTCTTTCACCGGGGCTCCGGAGACCGCAAACAACTGGATGCCGCTTAGCGGGTATTTGCGCCCGTTATCGTGTTCCAGCAGCGCCGCGGGCAGTCCGGAAAAACCGGCGGCCTGAAGCAGCCTCTCGGCCCTGCCGGTATCTCCGAAAGAAAGAGCCATCAGAGGCTTTGCCCCGTTCTTTTGCAGGTAGGCTGCCGCCGCTTTCAGGGCTGTTTCCGGCGTTTTTTCCAAGGCGTTTATCGAAACATAATGCTCTGTCATCCCTCCGGCAGGGATGGAATCCGCGGTAAAATCGCCCGCCGGGCCGGTTCCGGCGTCATTTTTTACTGTTGTCAACATTTTCTCCTTTTGCTTTTATTTCAGGCGATGCTGCGTTTTTCTCGGATGTTGCTTCTGCCGCCGGGCCGGCAGGCTTCTTCCCGGCCGTAACTTCCGCCGACGGCGTTTGAATTCTTTTCTCCGGCGTAACCTCGGCGGAGGGCGCCGTTTTCTGTTCAGGCGTAACAACCCCGGCCGGAACAAGCGGGAGGCTTACTTTCGGCGGCTCCGGCTTCTTTGCCGGAGGCTCTTTGCCCTTTAGAATATTAATCTTCAGCACCGGAGCGTTTATGTACAATTTTTCTCGCCGACCCCTCTCCGCCACCAGTCTTTCTTCAACCGGAACTGCGGCCACGCCCTGTATAAGTATGGTTTCAGGCCCCGGCTTTGCCTTAAAATCCGCGCGGAGCGCCGCTTCAAAACTATCCTTCTTGGCGTTGATAAAGCTGCCGCGAAGCGATACCCCCTCGGGAGGAGCAAGAAGAGCAAGGTTTATCGGCTCCGCGAAATCACCTTTCCTGGAAATTTTTATTGTGAACTTCGCTTCTTTCCCCTGAGTAAGCTCTATGCCGCCTTCCGGAGCGGAATCAAAAGAAAAATTGAAGGGCATCTCCTTGCCTGCGGCCACCTGTATGGAATTTGCCGGCACAATATGCTTCCAGGCAAAGGCCTGCATCAGTTCCTCAGATGCCGTAACGTGGTGTATCACGATTGCATTGCCGTTGGTGGAGCCGGCCATAAGGTCGAGGGGCAGAGCGCTGCCTTCGGGACCCCCGGAAAAACTGAATCCGGCTTTTATCTCGTTCTTGCCGTCAGGTATCACCGCGTTCTCGAGTTTGAAAGCCGGGCTCTCATGCGACGGAAACACCCTTATGCTCCCCTTAAATCCCTCTTTTCTTATGACTCTAAGAGTTATACTGCCGCTTTCGCCTTTCGGGACCAGCACTCCGGCCGGCAGGGCAAAGACCTCGAAATCCGGCATGGGGTTGCTGATTCGCAGCCTGTAACCGAAGGCCGGCCCGCCCTTTCCCTGAATATCGCGTATCCTGGCAAAATATGTTCCGGCTTTCGGCGCCTTGAAGCTTATGAATGAGTCCGAATGGTGAGTGATAGTCCCGAGCCATTTATAGGTGTCGTCGTCGTCATTTTTGGCAAGCTTGACGCCGTCCTTGCTCAGGACTTCCAGATAGGTGTCCATAGGCGAACCAAGCCGCCTTGCCGCAGCGTCAAGAGAAATAACCTCGCCTTCCGCGGCATCGAAAGAGTACACATCCGGAACGCCCGGCGAGAGTATCCTGCCGTTAATTATGCAGGGCAGGGCCACCGCCCTGGCCGCCGCCGGGGTTTCATTCCCTCCTTCGTTGACGAGTTCCGGAAGGTCGGAAAACGCGAAAGGCACGCTGTTGCTTGCCGCGCCGTATTTGGATTGGCCGCGGACATACTGGACCGGCAGGTCCCTTCTCCCGCTGAATACTTCTATGCTGTCCTCCGCGAGATTTTCGCCGTATAGCCTGACTTTCGACGGGACTCCGTACTTCGCGCCGAGAGGAAATACTCCGGAGACAAAGGGCAGTTCTCCCGCGCTGATCCTGTAAACAAAATCTTCCCGGCCGCGGTAAATGGAATCCCGTATCTCAAGATAATACTCTCCGTCCGCCGAGGGCTCGTAAAGTATCACCGGGTCCTGCCCCGCGTAAAAGTTGTCCGAGTGGGCCAATTCCTTCCAGTTTGCATCATAAAGCGCCATTGAACCCTGAAACCACCCGGGAACCGCGTCAGCCATAAAGGGTTTGAGCGCCCTTATATCCGCCTTGAAGACCAACCGTTTTCCTTTCGCACCGGAAAACTTGAAAACATCGGTGTCCCCGGGCATAATAGTGCCGTTCAGGACCGCCGGCAGGGATTTCACCTCGGTTGCGGTGTCTTTCCTGTCGTTTGGTTCGGTTTCGAAGGCTTCCTTGAGGGTTCCTACCTGGAAAGTGAGCTTGTTTGAGAGCCCTCCGGGGGTAAGCACGCGGATATCCCTGCTGCCAGGTTCCGCGTCGTCAAAAATCGCGATACGCAGCAGCAGCGTATCCGGGAAAAGATCGTTCTTTCTGGGCTTGGGTTTTGCCGGCGGCTTTGCGGCCGGTTTTGCCTGGGCAACCGGAGGCGCAGGCGGCTTTGCCACCGCCTCGGACGTTACGGGGGCTGAAGGCCCCGGCGCTTTCTTTTCTTCCGTAACTGCCGGAACCGGTCTTGCAGCCTGCTCCGCCGTAACCTGCGCTGAAGGCGCCGCCGGGCGTTTTTCACCGGTTACCGCCGCGGCCGGAGCGGACATCGCGGTCATTGTTGAAGAACCTGTTTCCCCGGTTACGCTCGCGGCAGGAAGCGCCGGAGCCTGTTCCTTTGTGACGGAAATTGCCGGAGGCGCGGGGCGCTGTTCCGGGGTTACCGGGGAAGCGGGGGGCTGCGGTTTCTGTTCGGCTGTCACCGGTTGGGCCGCGGCCACGGTTCTTGGCGCGGGCTCGGCGTCGGGATCCGGAAGTATGACCGCGATTACCCCTGCCCCGTTCACGGTCACCCTTGTCGCGTCTTTGATGTATTTGCCGCCGACAACAACTTCGAGAACGCTTCCCTGTTTCCCTCCCGCGGGATAAATATAGCCCGCGTGGGGAGGCTCCGCGGCGGTAAGCGCCGCGGAAAGAGCGGCTATGGCCAGCATTATTTTTTTCAAGAAGGCATTATCTCCGAAAGTATCCCGCCGGTCTCCTTGCTGTTTATGGCTCCCGCGGTGAAAGGATTCGCGTAAACCGAAGGGCCGGACACATTGGGAATCTTTGCGTCTTTTTCTATGCCGAGCAGTTCGTAGAAACTGGCTATCAGGTCCCAGGGATAAATCGGCCTCTCGACCACGTTTTCGCCCGTATCATCGGTTTTGCCCACGACCGTTCCGCCTTTAAATCCCCCTCCCGCCACGACCGCGGAGAAGGCCTTGCCGTAATGGTGCCTGCCGCCGTACCAAGGGTCTTCCCAGGCAACCTTCGGCGACCGGCCGAACTCCCCGCTCCACCAGACAATGGTGGAATCCAGAAGCCCGAAAGAGGCGAGCTCCGATATAAGCGCCGCCATGCCCCGGTCAAGCTCGGGCAGTTTCTGGTTCATTGCTTCAAAATGCTTCTTATGCGTGTCCCAGCCCCTGTAGTTTATCGTGATATAGGGCACTCCCTGCTGGACCAGTTTTCTGGCAAGCAGGCAGGACTGCCCGAAGGTGTTCCTGCCGTAAAGGTCCCTGGTCTCTTTTGATTCAACGCTCAGCAGGAAAGCTTTTCTCGCTTCCCCGAGGATTACAGAGTAGGCTTCCTGCTGTCCCGTGTCCAGCACCTTGACTAGCGGGTCGCTCATCATTGACCTGGCAAAGGAATCTATTTCCTTGAGGAAATCCTTGCGGCTTTTCTGCCTGTCATCGTTAACAGTCTCGGAGACTATTCCTTCAACCGCGAACGGCTCCCGGTTCGGGTCGCCGCCAGTGGAAAACGGTTTGTACTTGCTTCCCATAAAACCGCATTCAGAGAACCTGCCCTGCGGTGTTGTAAGCGTGATATATGGAGGCAGCGGGCTCTTGTAAACAGGTTGCTGCCCCTTAAAATACGAAACTACCGCCCCGATGCCGGGATATACCAGGCCCTCTCCGGGCTTTCTTCCGGTCTGCACCATATAGGCCGCGGTTTCGTGCCCGTTATTATTGTGCGTCATGCCGCGCAATATCGCGTATTTATCGGCCTGTTTCGCGAGCAGAGGCAGCGCCTGGTTAATTTTGATGCCGGGGGCATTGGTGTCTATTGCCCTCCCCAGGTTTCCGGTATAATCCCTTCCCGCGGCTGGCTTCGGGTCAAATGTGTCCAGGTGCGGAGGCCCGCCCCACATCCAGAGCTGAATCATGGACTTGGCCTTCGGCTTCTTCTCTATGATATCGGCAAATGCTTTTGAATCAATGAACCCCGAAAGCAGGACCCCGGCTCCGAAAACGGCGGAGCGCAGGAACCTTTTCCTTGAGATTCTCCCCCTCAAAATACCTTTCCCTTTATTTTTCATTTTTGCCTCAATGCCTCAACAGGAACTCGGAAGAGTTCATGAGAGACCAGACTATGTCGAAAAAAGCCTCGTTATACTTTTTCTTCGGATCGGTAAGATAATCCGCGGCGAGTTTTCTTTCCTGCTCGGACGGATATCTTGAAAGCACTCTCAGGAAGATTTCGTTTATAACCGCTTTGTCGTCCTTCCTGAAGTTGAAAAGCTGCTGCAGGGGCCTGCTCTGTTCTATCTTCCTCTCTATCTGGCCTGAATTCAGAAAGTGCTGCATCTGGGCGGCAGTGGGAACGGAGTTTCTCTCGGACAGGTATGAAGTATTGCGCGGCGGCTTGCCGAAAAGCTCGAGAAAAGGGGAAGTGATGCTCCCGTCCTGGATGGCAACCGCCCTCTGGCTGTAGGGCAGAAAAGTGAAAGGTTCAGGTATCATGCTCTGGTAACTCTCGCCGACGCCGGTTATCTCGCAGACAATGTCAATCAGCGGCTCCGCCTCCAGCCTTCTGATCCTGTAGTGCGAAAAGCCGTCCGAATCCTCTTCGTTCCATTTTGTGGCCGCGGCCGAGAGCTGGTAGGTGTTGGAGGAAAGGATTTCACGGCAGAGATATTTAACGTCAAACTTGTGCGCGACGAACTCCTTCTCCAGGTAAGAGAGCAGTTCATCGCTCCAGGCGTCGTGGGCTCCGGCAAGATCATCGGGCTCGTTGACTATCCCGTAGCCGAAGAACCAGTACCACAGGCGGTTCACCATGCATTTCGCGAACCAGGGATTATCTTTTGAAACAAGCCAGTCCGCTAAAACAGGCCGGGGGTCAACATCAGGCCCGAGGGAAAGCGGTTCTTTCCCCGGAAAGCGAGGCAGGACTTCCTTGCCGTCCGGCCCCAAAAAGGGCTTGGCGTCAGGGTCAAAATATACGATCTCTTCCTTCCACTCTTCCGTCCCCTTGTAGCCGAGTCTGGAAAAAAACGCTGCAATGCCCAGCCGCTGTTCGGCGCTGAAGACGGTATTCTCAGGCCTTATACCGAGGAACACCAGCACCGCATTTTCCCCTATGAGCGCGGGCGTTCTTTCCTGGAAAGCCCTGAAGAAATTTACCGCCGGGTCCCTGAAATTGCTCCCTGAAGCCGTGAGCAGTTTTCGCGCGAAAATATCATAGGGCATATTGTCCCTGACGCAGTCGTGTACCCACCTCGCGTAAGCCTGCGAAGCGTTCGGCCAGAGGTTGCTCGGAAACTCCGCCTTAATACGGAGCAAATCCCCCCATTTCATGCCGAGGTAATCGGCGAATTCCGGCCTCTCCAGCAGAT
The DNA here is from genome assembly GCA_903915125.1 of Candidatus Firestoneibacteriota bacterium. Taxonomy (GTDB): domain Bacteria; phylum Oederibacteriota; class D2-FULL-39-29; order D2-FULL-39-29; family CAIOVX01; genus CAIOVX01. Next base: position 15,894 of record CAIWRR010000255.1, read on the forward strand.
TTGCCACAAGCTTTTCTCTTTTATCGCTGCTTTTGTCGGCAAGAAAGCTTCTGGCTTCCTGGGAAACCGGGAGCAGGCCCAGAGTATCAAGGAAAACACGGCGCAGGAAAACCTCGTCACTGCAGGTCTCCGACGGCGGGTACATCCGGTCTTTCAATTCTGAAAAGACAATTTCGTCTATGTGATTGTTTATTTTGAAATGGGTGAATAATTCGGCAGGGGGTTCCTGTTCTGAAGCGTCTTCGCAGCGCGGGGCGCCGGTGAAGGCAAATACCAATAGAATACAAAACAGAGCTGCGATTCTCATTGAAAGGCCTCTTTTCACTTATGAATTAGACTCTTTCAAAGCTGTTCGGGTTTCATTGTTTCCGCGCTTCTTTTTCAATTATCCGCCTGAAACAGCAAAAAGTCAATGAAAAGCAGGCTGCTGACATGCCTAATCGGGATTAAAGCGCTGAAAGTTCTTTGTAGACTTGTTCGGCTTCCTTGCGTGTTTTGGCTGTGGTCTTGATAAAGATCTGTTTCCCTCTCATCTGAGACACGAGCTTCTTCATCTTTTCGGGAGTACCGTCCACTATCATTCCCTTTCCGAGGGAATCAATCCTCTTGTATAAACCGGTCCAGTCCATTTCCGCGGGATTGCCCGTTCCCGGGACCCACTGGATGAGCCCGAGTTTCTTTATCGCGCACAGGCGTTCAAGATGAACGATAGCTCCGGGCCCGTCCAGATGATATTCAGATGCGTCCAGATATTCAATTTCTTTTTCCTTAAAAGGGGCCTCGAATTTATCAAACATGGCCGGGCTTATCATGCAGGAAAAATCGCATTGCGGTATCGCAATCTTACCCTTTGAATACATCCCGTGCCTGTTGATGCTGCCGAATTCTTTGTAATTGAGCTCTTTGAAGAGCTCGTCCGCAATCTCGACATACGCCAGCCACTGCCGGTCCTGCGCTGCCAGGAGTTTTTCCGGACATTCAACGGTATCCATCAAAATATCCTGCGTGCCGCGTATCGCGGCAAGGGAATCCATACCGGCCACCATGGTTGGCCCTGCGATAAGCATTTTGCCGTCAAGCGCCTTTCGGAGAGCCCTGATGAACTTAACCGTCTTCTCCCACCATGGTGAAGAACGGAGAAAGGAAAGTTTCGCCTTGTCCCAGTCCGAAACATACGGAACTGCCCAGCTGGTTGCGCTGCTGTCAGGCGAAAATTTCAAATCAGCGCCGAGGAATGTGGAAAAGTGGTCCGGACCGAACTCAAACTGGTAGAAGGGTATCGCGTCCCCTATGAATTCATGAGTCTCGCCCCACTTTAATATGCGCTCTATCACCGGTTCAAAGTTGCCGTCGTGCCCTGCCAGCCAGCCGGGCTTATCCGCCGGAGCGGTTCCTTCTTTGGGTATTATCACGCTGACGAGAGGGTGCTTATTTGTCTTCTTCCAGTAAGAATCCCATCTTTCACGCGCTTCAGCGAAATCAGGCTTAAATTCAAGACGCATTCTTCATCCATCCTTCGAACCAAATATTTTCCGGATACAAGCCTAAATCTGAAGGCGGACCGGAATAAGAACCATAGGAATACCCTGATAGTAGAACTTCCTCTGCACGGCAAAGACCGTGTAGTTATGCAGCCACCTGGAAAGGAATATCTCCTCAGGAAAGACCAACTGCCCGCCGAAGAATATCGCGTTCGGGTATTTTCCAAGTATTTCCGGAGCGGCATTCGTAATCCCATCAACCACATCGACATCC
>CAIWRR010000256.1 GCA_903915125.1 Candidatus Firestoneibacteriota bacterium
AATATAATCTTGTTTTATGAGCTCTTAGGGCTTCTTGGATTTAGTTGGGCCGCTTCTGTGCTGTTTTGCCTCAGCGCGCTTGGTTTGCTTCAGCTAAGGTTGTATCATGATGCGGTATTGAGCTTTGCTTGCCTGCTGCTGGTTCTGACTGCATATTTATTTTCATCTTTAATACTATTCATTAAATATCTGGATTCACGCAAAATAAGCTTTTTGGTTGTGAGTCTATTTTTGTTTTTATGCGCTCTGTTGACATACGAAGTGTCATATCTCTTTTGCCTGATTTTTGCGTCTATTGCAGCCGTAAAACTCCGCGGCTTGAAGCCGGTAGTGAAAACGGCTTTTCCGTATTTTATTCTGACCGGAATTGCCGTGCTTTTTTCGTTATATTTGAGATCCAAAGCCGTTGAAATCAATGAACGATATATAGTCAGCAATAATAGCCTTGATGTTTTAAAGGCATATTTCTTTCAATTAGCTGCCGGACTCCCAATGAGTTATTATTTCATTAATCCAAGGCATATGTTCTCTAATAATGTTTTAAATGTAATTCGCAATGTTCATTTCCAGGACATTATTTCTGCCCTTTCAATCACCTGTTCTTTGGTCTTTGTATGGGTTAAGGGCGCGGCTGAAGGTCAAAAGAAGCTTGCTGTTATAATTGGCGGGCTGCTATTCTTTTTGCCCAATATTCTCACTTCGGCGTCAATTTCTATTCAAAAAGATCTGTATTGGGGGGTTGGCTATTTGCCGGTATATATTTCTCATTTTGGCGCGATAATCTGCATTGTCAGCGGATTCTTGTATGTTGCTGAAATTCTGAAAGAAAAGCGCGTGCAAAAGCATGTTTTCTTAATAGTCTGCTCTCTTGTCCTTTTTGTTTTTGTTTGTATAACAGCGCAGAATAACAGGATTGTTGTCGAAAGGTTCAATGCTTTTACAAAATACCCGCGAGAGCTGCTTGGCATGTATTTAAACGGCCAAGGCAGGACTGATTTAAGCCCGGACTCTATTATTGTTATGAGCGGGACATATTGGTTTGAGAATAAGTACTTTTTCTATCAGCAAACCGGGATAAAATACCGGGTTATAACTGAAAAAGAATTTATGGAAAACAAAGAGGAGTTAATCAAAAACCATAAAGACAAGATAATAAGGTTGATATATGATTTAACAGCAGATCACGCCGGTTTTGTAAAGGTCTTAAAGGTGAGTCAAAGCAGCAATGGACAGATATTTTATAAGCCAATCTTTACCAGGTACATTAGTGACGGAAGCCTTATTGTTGACTGGAACAGCGGTTTCTATCAGGAAGAAAGCGGAGGAGATGATGTTTGGCGTTGGTGTTCAAAAGATGGTGTTATAATAGTGTATAATGTATTGCAGAAAACCAAAAAAGCCTGTATTTGCATGCAGCCGATGAGCGGCTATCCGGAATTTTCAAAGTTTAATATTGCCATAGGGCAGCGAATAACCGAGTACCTTATTAGTTCAAAACCGGAAGCAATAAAACTCAACTTTGAACTGCCTCCAGGTGAAACCCGTATCAGGATGCATAGTCTCGCAGAAAAAGTACGCAGTAATACTGACCGCAGAGACCTCTATTTTAGATTGGGAAATTTCAAGCTAGTAGAGGAACCAAATGCTATGAGGAAAAATTAGCGTGAAACCGGCTATTATACACGACTATCTGAACCAGTATGGCGGAGCCGAGAGGGTTGTAGAGGCCATGCACGAGCTTTTCCCGAATGCGCCGGTCTACACTTCCGTGTACGACAAAGAGAAAATGCCGGAATCATTTTCCAGAATGGATATCCGCGTATCCTTCATGCAAAAGCTGCCATTCATCAAGTCGCAATCAAAAAAATACCTTATGCTGTATCCCCACGCTTTCAGAAGTTTTAACCTCTCCGGCTTTGATGTAATACTCAGCAGCAGCAGCTCGTTTGCGAAGTTTGTCGTAAAACCAAAAGGGGCTATGCATGTGTGTTATTGCTATACTCCGACAAGGTTCCTTTGGTACTATGACGAATATGTTGAGAGGGAGAATATCGGCGCGCTCTATAAAACGGTTTTACCGCGTTTGATAGAAAATCTGAAAAAACAAGATCTGGACGCCGCCGCCGGAGTGGACAGATATATTGCTATTTCAAACGCAATTTCCCTCCGGATTCGGGATATCTATCAGGCAGATTCCGAGGTAATATTCCCTCCGGTTGACGCGTCTGAATACTCAGCTGTTTCAGCAAACGACGGGTCTTATCTGATAATATCCAGGTTGAGAGGATACAAACGGATAGATCTGGCCGTCAAAGCCTTTAACAGGACAGGAAAAACGCTTAGAATAATAGGCGACGGCGAGATTATCGGAAACCTCAAAAAAGTTGCAGGAAACAACATTGAATTCTTGGGAAGGCTGGACGAAACCGGAAAACGCGCTTATCTTGCAAAATGCAAAGCCCTGGTTTTTCCGGGGGAAGAGGACTTTGGCATT
>CAIWRR010000257.1 GCA_903915125.1 Candidatus Firestoneibacteriota bacterium
ACAATCAGGCCTCACAGCTCTCTCGGGGGCAAACCTCCGGCACCGGAAGCAGTACTTGTAACATCGTGGTTGGGGAGGGCAAGCGCTTGTTTAAATCTCAACTGAAAAGTGGTATATATTCTGGGGGCAGGTCACTGTAATTTGACAGCCCCCATCACTGCTTCACTTGTTGATAGTTTAGCCACAAAGCAAGGGTTTTTCAAGGGGAAACAGGCATCGTCCGGAGGCGAAGGCGCAGTCCTGAGCCGGAGGCGAAGGCGCAGTCCTGAGCGAAGCCGCGAATGACCCATCCCGGCTCCGCCGGATTGCTAATTGATAATTGATGATTACTAATTAAATCCCAAAAAACCATTCGCTTCAGCAGAAGAAAAGGCGGCATTCCCATTACCAGAACCACCTATACAGTGAATCCGGGGCTAAGCACCGGCTTCATCCGGAAAAGATGCGTACTTTGCAAGAAGCTCCTTTGCCGACGCGTAAACCGATCTTTCTTTCGGAATGGTTATCGGGATCAATAACCTTATCCAGGTTTCCTCCCATCCGCTCAAATATTTGTTCCAGCTCTCGCCGTCAAAAAGCTCATCATCTTTCATTGCCTTTCCTGCCCTTTCGAAGAACAACCGCCAGCGTTCACGATAATACGAGCCAACGAGGCCGCTCCATTCTCTGTAGGCATAACTGTCCAGTCTGCCGCCGCCCCAGGTAGTTATCAACCGGCGCGCGTTCCGTTCATAGTTGTCGGCTTCATTCTTTGTCCTGCCCTGCCGTCGTGCCGCTGCCAGGTAGGTTGACAGCCTGTACACCGGTATTGCTTGTAAGAATCCGTCAAGATCCTTAAGGAGCTCCAGAAAAGAAGAAGTGTAGAGGTTAAAAGCGCCTATGTCATTGCATTTGTATGCTTTTATAGCCAGAACCTGAAGCCTGGTTCCGAAATCTCCTATATAATGTTTGGAGAAATCAACAAGGTCCTTAAGATATAGATTGTTCTTCCTAAGAATAGGCGCGCACGCAAGAAAATGCTCAAGAGCTTCATGCAATTTTGCAGGGTCATAGTCCGGTTCTTTTATCGTGTAGGTTATCAGGTCTCCGATATTCCTGTTGCCTACATATCCCGCGGCCGCGGCAAGCGACGGCCTCACCATATATCCCGGACCGGGAGACCCGAGCCTGCTGTATACGGTCTGAAGCAACCCCTGCCAGGCTTTTGACATTTCTTCAGGAAAAGCCCCGTACCTGCTTAGACAATAGTGCTTTATATATGCATTTAGTTCAACCGGCCCGGCGGTCCACATTGCATCCGAAAGAAGCTCATAAACAATATCATTCTGTTCTATGCCTTCCGGAGCGATACCGGCTCCGGCAAGCCGGCCGTTCTTTAACTCAGACTTAGCCTTGCTTAATCCTCCGGCATACAGGCTTAATTTTCCGCACACGGAAGTTCGTCCGCCGAAATTATGTATCGTAGTATAGAGCCATTGTTTACCATGGAACGCCTTGTGCTGTTTCCATAATTCCCGCTGATCGCAATAATCCAACACCAACATGCGGTCATCAGGAATATTATTTAAAAACGCTTTAACATTTTTCGCGCTCCAGTATTTATCGATAAATGCCCAGCCCTGCATCACCCAGAGAGCTTCCGGGTCGGCGCCTTCCAGTGAGGACCAAACCTGCTCCCCGCATTTCGAAAGGGCTTCGGAATCAAATTCCGGTTCCATCTCGTTAAACAGATCTACCAGGTACATGTGATCAGTTCCATACTCCTTTGAATACGCTGAAATAAACTTTTTCTGTATCTCTTCAAAAAGCCGGTCCGAAGGATTAAGCAGGCACGCAGGTTCGAATGTATTCCACCTTGGAAGACTTATGACGGAGCCTCCCGGGAGTTTTTCCGCAAGTTTTTTCGGGATAAACCCGCTAAAGCCGGGAGTGATCGTTTTCATTCCAAACTCCCTGCAGCGGGTTAATATTTTAATCTGTAATTCACGGCTCTCATCTATCCAGGTATCACTGAGAGGTCCGCCATGCGCCGTCAGATTACCCAGCCTGTTCCATGGTAACCAGGCAGGCCCGGAAAAGTATTTCGATTGGTCCTTCTTAGAAAGTCCGTACTGCGACCATACATCCCGCCAGATGTATTCCTGGCCTTCTGCCGCCAGCGGCAGATTTATGCCGTGCAGGGCCATCCAATCAATCTCTCTTTCCCATCTTTGCCAGTCCCAGAAGCAGGTTGAATACGCATAGGTTACGACGTTAATATATTGTCTGTATCGAAAAGGACAAATTAACTCTGTATGAGGCATATCCGGCAGTTTTCTGATATCAAGACTGCCCAAGTCACTCCAGGTAAACTGCACGTGGCAGGCGCGCCGCAGATATTCATAGACTCCACGCATGACTGAAACAGCGTCATTACCCCGGACATTTACTTTGCCGGAAACAGCTTCGATTTCAACTTCTGAAAGGCCTTTCACCGGATCAGAAAATGAAACTGCCATTTTAGAAGCCGTCTTTTCTCCAAAAAGCCGCAATAATGCATCTTCAACTGATGTTTTTCTGCTGTCAATAGACGCGGGCATGTTCCTCCGAGATACAGAATCGTGCTTAAACATTTTGCAGGTTCTTGAAAAAGTCCTTTTTTTGGTTTACACGGATAAGAAAATACTGATTATCCGCCAAACTAACGGTGGACAAACACTGATAAATCAAAAGTTATATCTGTGCCCGTCCGCAAAGCGACGAGGTCTCGCCAAAAGGGGACACCTTTATTTGTCCGTTTCTCTTTGGCTTGTTCTTTGGAAAGCGCTACAACCATTTATCAACCCCCATTACAAATTCAGATGTTGATAGTTTAGCCATAAAGCGTGTGTATTCAATGGAAAACAGGCACCGTCCTGAGCCGGAGGCGAAGGCACCGTCCGGAGGCGAAGGCACCGTCCTGAGCGGCGAAGCCGCGAAGGACCATCCCGGCTCCGCCGGATTGCTAATACCTATTGCTAATTACTGTTTAGAAACTTACGGATTGTGATGGCACCTGTTCTCTTTACAAAGATTAAACGTGTCCCCTTTATCCTACACTAGTATCTATGAGTGGACTAGTTTTTGGGAGTCACGTCACTTCTGCCCGCCCATTGGCCCGGGAGCTTCAGAAGATTCCCCAAAATCCACTCTTTTTCCTTCCTGCCAATTCTGTTCCTCTTTCAAGCTGCCGTCTTCAGAGTAAAACTTAATTATCCCTTCCGGACGCCCGTCTTTATAATGCCCTTCCATTTTGAGCTTTCCGTTCTTATAGTATGTCTTTGTCATTTGTTCCACATCATCTTTATAATTCAGCTCCATTTGGAGTTTGCCGCTCTCATCAAATATCCTGCATATTCCGTCCAGTTTTCCGGCCTTGTAATTTTTCTCTAAAGTAGACCCGCGAGGGAAATCCCAGGGGCCCTTTTGCAATCCATCCATTTTTCCCGCTTTATAATTCCCCTCCGAAATAATTTTCCCATTCTCGTCGAAGGTTTTTTGTGTCCCGTCCAGCAACCCATCCTTATAATTCGCTTCTTCTTTTATTTTTTCGTTCTCATAGAACAACTTCTGAGCCCCTTCCTTTTTGCTTCCTTTAAACTGAAATACACCTTTCAGCTGACCGTCGTCGTAATAAACTTTTCTTGTCTCCCGTCCGGAACACCCTGCCAGAATGATCGCCAATACCAAGCACAGAAAGTATTTCATCGGCCTCTCCATTAACCACACATTAAACAACTATTCCACTACCACCAGGATACTATGTCTTATCCAAATGCTTTAGCCTAAACATGAGTAAAGCAAAAAAATTCTCATTTTTCAATGACTCACAATATGCACAACTCCATTTGAATTTATTCGATCCAATTAAACCAAGGGGACAAACACCTTTAATTATAATTTTTCCTTGGTGTTTTCTTTGGAAAGTTCTAAAACCATTGATCAGCCCTATTACTGCTTCACTTGTTAGCACAGTTCATAACACTTATTCAAGCGAATATATGCACAATACAACACTTTTCCACGTGAATATATGTCAATGGAAACATTATTTGGCACGTATGGATTTTGAAAGAACAGGTTTAAAACAAAGGGGACAGACCCCCATTTTATCAGGTTTCATTTTTCCCGGTGCCCCAACGGAGATTCCGGAGTTATCACAAATTGTGATAAGTTCTACTACAAAACACGCTCCCGGAACAAAGCGGACAAACTCTGCCTTGTAATTACAATGTCATTTAGCTTCTAATCAGCAATAAGTAATGAGCAATCATTAATTATTCTTAACCGGATTTATGGTTCTATAAATCCAGCCGATGGCCGGTTTAACATTCTCATCAACGCAAACAGCGTACATCCTGCCGTCCGCGGGATTAAAGGTTATGGCCGTAACCCCGTATTTTGGGTTTATTCCGGAGTACCAGTCTTTCCAGCTTCCGGCGTCGCCGTTCTGCTCAGATCTTCTGATCGGATGTCCGAGCCTGGTCCTGTCCCCTGCATAGATGCAGCCGTTCGGATCGGCCGCGAGCCACCCGCCGCGGCCGGCGTTGCTCCCGGAGTTGCAGACCTTCTCCCAGCTTGCCCCGCGGTTTTTCGACCTGTAAACCGAGCTCATGCACATAAAGAAGACCGCGTCTCCTGATTTGCTGAAAACAATGTGCATGACATCCCAGAACTTGTCATTCTGCTCCTTAAGAACCGGAGTAACCACGGAAGTCCAGGTCCTTCCTTTATCGGTTGAAATATAGACGGCGTGAGTTGACGAGTTCGAGCTGTTTTCCGAACCCATCCAGCAGTCTTTGGTGGCCGGATTGTATCCGATGCAAAAACTTCCGCCGCCGTCCGCCGTGCTCGCGGTCCTGGTGCAGCTGGCGCCGTGATCCGTGGAATAATAAGCATCCATCTTGGGAACGGCAGGCCAAAAGCCGCCAAAAAGTATATCGCCGTCGGGAAGAAAACACGCTCCGTTGTTCGTGCCGCATCCCGTTGAATAACCCTTCATCTTTACCCAGGTCCGTCCGGCGTCCTTTGATACAAAGTAGGCGAACTTTCCCGGGTTGGAATCACCCGAGCCCGCGAGCAGATAACCTGTTGCAGGATCTTCCTGAATTGAGAATCCGGCGGAAGGATTAGCCAACCCGGACCCGTTTATGGAATTCCAGCTTTTGCCAAAATCCTTGGAGACGTTAAAACCGGTTGTCAAATCCGCGGAATACAGGCAGCCGTTCTTTCCTGCCTGCAGCCACCAGGGCTTTTTCACTCCGGGAGGGTTTGACACGGCCTCCCAAATGTTTTGAGAATATATTTCCGCCGCGGGGAATAATAGGGCTATGAAAAACAGCAGGCTTGCCGCGAGGAAACCGCCTTTAGCTTTACTCCGAAGGATCCCGCTTTGGCCATGTTTTGTCATTATTTCTCCGCGCTTTTGGCAATTATTCCATTTTTCTCCATTTTACTTAAGTCTACTGCCTCAGCCCTGCTTCAGGGAATAGTTTGCCTCGTTCTTCCAGATATTCATTATAAGCTCATATCTTTTCAGGTCCATTCCCGTATAAACACAGTTGCTGGTGGAGAAGATGTACCCGCCGCCGGGCATCCCGTGTTTTATGGCGTAGCGCGCGGACGCCATCACCTGCTCGTCCGTGCCCGTATCCATTAGCCCGCAATCAACATTCCCTATAAGGCACACCTGCTTCCCGTACTCTTTCTTTACTTTTGCTATATCCATCCCGCCCTGGGGATCAATGGAGTGCAGCGCGTCGGGGCCGGCCTGAACTATCTGGTCAAGTATCGGGTTTATGTTCCCGTCGGTGTGTTTTATTGTCAGATAATCCATTGACCTGTAGCCGTCGCAGAGGCGTTTTAGATAGGGCGCGATAAATTCGGAGAACTGGCCCGGAGAGAGGAAAGGTCCGGCATTCAAGGCGTAGTCAGAACAAAGACCGAATCCGTCTAGAGTGGTGAGTTTTTTGAGTTTGGCGCCTGCTTCAAGCATTTCATTGAGATTATCTTCCGCTTCGGCCTTTACTTTTTCCGGTTCATCCGCGAGGCGGTAAACAAAGTCAAGCATGGAGTCGCCGTCGGGAAGCCCGAAAGTGCAGTCGCCGTGCATCAGTATGAAATACTTATCCCCCGAGATCTCCCGTATCTTGTTTACCACTTGCGCGAAACCTTCGTAACTGCCCGGCGCCCTGTGGACAAAAATAGCATTGTGTTCGAATCTTTCAGCCGTCTTAATATAAAGTTCAGCCATGTCCGCTATGTGAAGATCCCTCTCGGACTGTTTCATCTGGGTCCACTGGGAATACTTCCTGTGCTCCGGGTGTACCTTGCCAAGGAGCTCCATTGTGAGGAAGAAAACAAGTTCAAAGGCGGGGACGCGCGTTCCAGGCACGGGTTCTTTCTTCAAAAGCGCGTTGATGAACAATTCCCTCGGGGTCATGGAATTCTCCTTAAAATAAGGTAATGACAATTACATATCAAGCAGAAGCCCTTAATGGACTCTTTTTTCCATAATATTATACTACAATTCCCGGTCCGGGAGGGCTACCTTCTCTGGTTTTTCCGGCTGATACCGGCGGCAAGTCATGGTTAAAGGAGAGTGAAAATGCGGTGGCTCAGGACCACCGCAACAAAGCAAATACAACAAGCACCAAAGCAGTAATAACGGCAATTATCTCTATAACTATCTTGTAATCTTCGTCCATATCTGAAACGTGATACATCCGTCCTCCTTGTTTTTCCTGCTGTCAGTTATTTGCCGGAATTCCCAGAGTCTTAAGAATAGCCGGCAGAACTACAAACTTGCAACCCGCTTCGCTGGGATGAACCAAATCCGGCAAATACGAATTGTATGCCTTCCTGTCTGATTTAAGCAATTCAAGCCATTGCGGATACATATCTGCCAGCCGAAACCCGCGCGCTTTCGCGACTTCCCTGTACATCTCGTAATACTCTGAGACCTTCTTGCGGCCAAAATCCCCAGGGGTTGTGGTCATAAGAATAATATCGCATTTTGGGTTTTGTTCGAGTATGCGTTTTATCATAAATTCCAGATTTTCTTTAGCCTGCGGGACGCTGCAGTTAAATCTTGCTACCACATCATTAATCCCAAATTCGATTAATACGGCATCCGGCTTGTTTTTAATTACCCGTTCCTCCAAATTGTCAACGCCCCATTTGGAGTACATTCCCTGGCCGCCTTTGTTTAAGACAGTTGCCTGCCCGGGAAAAAGTTCGTTCAATTTTTCCTGCAATTCATTAACCCAAGCTCCTTTTTCGGTTAAACTTGTGCCGTACGCGACAATCGTCTGTTTCTTGCCGGCTTTCAGGTTGGAAACTAATACGCTTGTCTGATTAGCGCTCGCTTCAGTTATGAACAAACACAACAAAACTGCGGCTGCTGCCAGGATTCTATTCATTATTCCTCCGATTGTCATTTCTACGCAGGGAACGGGGCGGGTTTGTATCCGGTAATTATGAGCGTGTCCGGATATTCGCTGGCCAAATTACACGTTTCCGGACTTACTCCCGGGGAAATGATAGACTGAACTTCCCATCCCTCAAAACACTTTGGCGCATTACTTTTTCTATTTTGCCGACGGCTTTTCTGCCAATTTATTCCCGGTAAACGGGATGAATATATAGTTGCCGGAAAATTTCTCGCCTGTTTCATTGTCATATTTGTCCGGCAGAAGGCTGCCCAAAGGCAATCGCCATCTATATTCGCTATTACCGTATTTGACAGTAAAATTTCCCTGTTTTGCCGGATATACAATTTTTTGCCCTTTTGAATTTCTTCCATTGAAGCAGACGAACTCCAAACCCTGCCCTACTTGGCCGAGCATTTTTGTCAGAAGCGGATTCATCATTAAAAAAGCATTACTGGCATCACCCGAGATTTCATCATCGGCAAGCGGCTTCATTTCACTTCCATGCATTACCGATGAAGATATGGCGTTAAAAACCTCTGCTCTTTCTTTGGGAACTATTGTTCCATATGAAGTTATTTCCGCGTCAACAATTGCGACCGCGAAGCAATCATCAAACACATTGCTGTCCTGAGCGCGGCGAAGGATCTGTATCCGCACGTACTGCCTCTATTCTTTTACCGGAAAACCTGGCTCTGTCCCCTTTGTTTTCGTAGTTAACCGGCTATTTGGCGCGTCATTCTTTTGCGGCCAGCATAGCGTTTACGGATATTGCGGCAATATAAAAGACAATGAACCAAACCACCGTGGGGAAATCAACAGTAAACATTCCTTTCCCCTGCTTTATTGCTTCTTCTTCTAACTGACTCTTTAGCACAAAAATTAACACCAGGCCGGCCACGCTAACGAGAGCAAGTACCTTTCTAATACCCTTCGCCTTAAACTCTCCGAAGCCTTTAAAATACCCTCCCAGCAATCCTATTATCGGACACAACAAAGCGAAGAACGCCAAAGCACTGCCCGGCACAGACTGTTGCCCATATCCACTCTCCAAGGTTGTTCCAGTAACAAGCTGAATGCCTGTGAGACTTACAAAATTTTTGCCATTGCATGAAAAATTAACAAACGGCATAAAGAAGAGAACAATAACAACCAGGAAGGTAATTGTTGAAAACATTTTCAAAGGTTTTCTTAATTCATCCACGCTTTCACTATTTCCCACAACAGTCCCGCACTCACTGCAAAACTTCTCCTGTATAGACATTTCCTTCCCGCATTTTTTGCAATTCATCGGCTTGCCTCCTTTGTGGATTAAAGATCAGAGAAATATCAGATAAATGAGTTTGCCCCCATATTTTTATATAATTATACTCCCAAGGTAAGCACTGTCAAAGGATATTTCTTCGAAACAAATGGGAAAGACCCTTTAATATTATATCGCTGCGCCATAAAAAAACACCCCGGGTTTAAGGCCGGGGTGTTTACGGAGTATTGCCAATATTCCGCCTTGGGCGAAACCATCGCAAGCAATCTTATTTCAGTTCATTTCCGTCGGCATCCTTAATTGAGCCTGTAAATATCATAATCGCCTCGATTTTTGCCCAAATACCATTTCCAAGCAACATAGGAAAACCAATAAAAACACCTAACGGGATAAAGCAAAACAGAAGACCTACAAAAAACAAAACAATGTGAACAATCCCCATGCCAATAGAACCTAAATAGAATCTGTGAATACCTGTCTCACCGGTCCCCGGTATTATCGCGAGCACACCTGCGAGCACTTTTGATTTTTCCCCGACAGTTCCGCTCCCCATGCTTGCCCCGCATTTAAGACAAACAACCTGTTTACCCCCGGCCTCAGAACCGCATTGACGGCAATAATTCTTCTCGGTCCGCGGAGAAACCCCGCAACCGGGACACGCAACCGCTTATTCAAACACTTCTTTTCCGCAATTTGTACAGAACATAACATTCCTCCTTTGCTGAACGAAATAAATCCGGCAAGATCAAACAAATGGCATAAATATATTACGTTCTTCACCTATGCTTTTTTGTATTATAGTCCATTCAAAACTGCTCGTCAAGAAAATGTTAATTTTTTCTAAGATTTGATCTCTCCCCTTTAAAGAACCGCAGAAACCTGTTCAGCCGGCGCACTAAACTCAGCTATTCAAGCGATTGCGTATACCAATTTACTGCTTCCCCAGTGTTGTCGCGCGTATATACTCCTCTATTCCTTTGCAGATCGCTGCCGCCATTTTGCTCCTGAAATCATCTATCCCGATCTTTCTTTTTTCCTCACTGTTAGTTATAAATCCCACCTCCAATAAAACAGCCGGCATATTCGCATGTTCAACAACATAAAAAGGCGCCTGGGAAATGATGTATTTATTGCGGGTTTCAGCATCAACATCGTTTAAAATATTTCCGAGAATGTTTCCTGCCAGAAAAACGCTCAGGTGATCTATCATTTTTGAACGCGGCTCTGAAAGGATGCGCCTCATACTTTCCGGTTTTATGCATCCCAGGTTCTCTCTTAGCGCCAGCATTCTGGAGGTTCTATCCGCGTTCATTGAACTTCTGGTATAAACCTTTGGACCGTGCACATAATCGCTTGCATTGGCGTTAACATGAATTGAAAGGAACAGATCCCCGCCATTTTTATTGGCAATTCTGACTCTTTGATGCAATCCCACATAGACATCTTTATCCCGGGTAAGGATTACTTCCTTCTTGAGCCTGTTCCTGATAAATTCGGCGGTCTTGAGCGCGACGTCTAAGGTTACTGCTTTCTCCTGCAAACCGTCTTTTGTCACAGTCCCGGGGTCTTTTCCGCCATGCCCGGGGTCTATGATAATTCGCTCCACTCTATATTTGGCGTTTTGCAAGATAGGGTTCTTTTTGGCAATTGCCTCATCTTTTGCAATTTCTTCAACGGGCACGCTTTCCGCCATTCCGGCAACAGCGGGAGCAGAATTTCGGGCAAGAGAATAAGCGCATGCGCAAGACAGGATTACAATTGTCAATACGATGCTTTTTATTCGCGCATTTCCAACACCAAACTTTGGCATGTTAGATAATATCAAAGAATTGAAGCGTTTACCATGTTTTATGTCGTGCAATAAATGACCGCGGCATACTTGTTGTAATTGGCAATCCCATCTTTCTTGAATTGCCTTTCCATTGGTGATAAGATTAAGCCATGAAAAATACTGACGGCAATTCATTAACTTGGCTTCCCTCTGTCATCAGCAACAACATGATGCTGCAAGCGGGAGTAAAAACCTGCATCTGGGGGAAAGCCCGGGGCGGAGGAGTTGTAACCGCGAGCATAGCGGGAAAAACCGCAAAGGGGCGTTCCGGCAAGAACGGGGATTTTAAGATCTACCTTCCTCCCCTAAAGTACGGCGGCCCGCACAACCTGAAGATAAACGACAGGACAATAGAAAATGTCCTGGTCGGCGACATCTGGTTTTGTTCGGGGCAGTCCAATATGGAGATGTCTGTCTCCGCGTCCAGGAACGCCGGAGAAGAACTCGCGAAAGCAAACTGCAGCAGGATACGGCTGTTCGGCGTCCAGAGTGAAACATCCTCCAAGCCAAAGGCGGAAACCACCGCGCAGTGGACGGAGTGCACGGCCGAAACGGCGGCGTCATTTTCCGCCGCGGCCTATTTTTTCGGAAAGAAAATACATAATGACTTGAAGATACCAGTGGGGCTGATAAACTCCTCCTGGGGCGGGACAAAGATTGAACCCTGGACCCGTCTTGAGGCGCTGAAAGCATACGACGGGTTCGCTGCGATGCAAAAGCTCTACAAGGACGCGCTTTGCGATGACACTCAAAGCTTTCAC
>CAIWRR010000258.1 GCA_903915125.1 Candidatus Firestoneibacteriota bacterium
GAGTAAATGTATGGAGTGCAGCGTCCGTGACGCTGCGCCACGGTGCATCGAATCACTGAATCCATGAGCTTGCAATCAGTAATCAGTAATTGATTTTCGCGCGGAGCCGGTAACGTCAAGAATCTTTCGCACTTTTAGGTCTCCGCAAGCGCTACGCGGCCGCCTATCTTGAGACCTTAATCAGCTTCATGTAACCGCACGCAGTCCAAAGCTTATTCCAGTCACGTATAGCCACGATAAGAACTGGTAGTTATAATTGTCCTTAATCATGCCCAGTTGAGTGAAGGTTGTATAGGAGCCTTTAAGAACAGTGTATATAATTTCCGTATAGCAGCTGCTGGCAGATAAGTGGAAATAATAATCACTTGACAAGATGGAATAGATGTATTATAATTTCCAATAGGCGGGAGATGACAGAGTATGAGAAATTTTAATAGCTGGCCCAATCCGGTTCCAAAATATCTCGGCCCGAAAGAGCTTGAGGTTGTTGCTCGTTTATCGTCTGAGAAAACGGATGTTATATCTTATGACGAAATGAAGCAGTTATTTGGCAAAGATAAGCCCGTCAAGAATCTCGTTTACCAACTGAAGACAAAAGGGATATTACGGACGATTAAAAAAGGTTTGTACTGGTATTCTCCGTACGAGAAAGGCGGGAAAGGAAAGGGAGAGGATGAAATACCTTCTATTCTGTTTCCAAAAGATAATTATTATGTTGGGTACGCGACAATGTTTAATCGTTGCGGCTTCACGGACCAGATATCGCAGACAACGTATATTTTGAATACCACGATACAAAAAGAGCGTATTATCTCCGGCGTACTTTACAAGCTGTTAAGAGTATCTCCGGCAAGGATGTATGGGCTGACAAAGTATTACGGAAAAGATAACAAGAAGGCAATAATTATTGAAAGCGACAAAGAGCGCACGCTTGTCGATTTATTTCATGTGCCTGAATTTGTAGGCGGCTTGGGTCCTGCGATTGAGGTGTTCAAAAAGATTGTCAGTGAGAATGAAATAAATATTGATAAGTTTATTGATTACGCTGCCAGATTCCCGTTTAAAGAAACCAGAAAGAGAATCGGTTATGCGCTTGAACTGGTAAAGGTTCAGGAAACTAAACTGCAGGCGTTAGCTGAAAGCGTAAAGGATACTGCATATATTCCTCTGAATGGGAATGAAAGAGCAGGTGTGCACAATAAGAAATGGAGGCTCATTATAGATGATCTCAAATGAAGAATTGCGTGTTGAGATTTACCGGGTTCAAGGTTTAACCGGATTCTCGGCGCTTTTATTGGAGAAAGATTTCCATATTACAAGGATATTGTCCGGTATGAATAGTATTTGTGATGGGCTTGTTTTCAAAGGCGGTACCTGTTTAAATAAGATATATTTTCCTTACTTTCGCCTCAGCGAAGATCTGGATTTTACCCTGCAAATATCCGAGGGTGAAGATAAATTGCAACGGGTTAACTCGCTATTTTCAGAGATACCGAATTCTTTAATTGCTCATGTGGCAAAATATGATTTGAAAGATGGCGGATACACTCGGGCTTCCGAATACATGTTAAGCCTCTTCCTGCAGTATAATTCGGTTATAACTAAGGGGATATCCAGTATTAATATAGAGATATCTGCTTTTCACAATCCAATTCAAGTACCTCAAATACAAAATGTTAATAATATTTTTAGGGAGCCGGGCGGAACAATAAAATGTTATACAATGTTGGAAACCATTGCGGAAAAAATGAGAGCCTCCGCAGAGCGGCTGAATATAGCGCCAAGAGATTTTCGTGATCTTGCGTGGATAAGCCAAAATATTAAACACGGACTGGTGACTCGACCTTCGCAAAATATTATTAACGGCTATGACCTTATCAGTCTCTTCGTACAGAAGTGCAGTCAATCAAAGAGATTTGACATGAAAAGTTACAATATCAATGATTATCTGGTAAACATGGGCAGAAGCCATTCAGATATCAAGACTCTGAGGAAGATTTATTATGATACAATCCGGTCTGTTGTCAAGACCAGTGAAACAAACAAGATAGATCTGGACGATGATTTGAAACAAGTGAATGATTTTATGGCGCAGATGGTGCAGACGTATAATTTTGCGAACCGAAAAAAGAGGTAACGTTCAATATTTTCCGCACTTTTATCTGACATGAGGTCTCCGCAAGCACTGCGCGGCCACCTCCCTTGTTTAGCCAATATGAATGCATGCCTTTATAGCTGACTGCCCCTAGGGATTAGACCCCATCCTTCTGTCCTAAGTCACTCTCTTTGCAACTTTTCCCCACCCACTCCCGTATACCTTATGAAAGCGCAAGACAGCGGTAATTTAGATCAACTTGCTCCGCTATATAAATGTGCTAAAGCGATACCTCCTAGGACGTTTTAGCGGGCAAGACTGCTAAAACGTCTTTTCTTTAAGGAGGAAACATGAAAGAACTTGGCGACATATTTAAAGAAGATTTAGGCATTCTTTTCCCGGGAGAACTCTATCCCGAACGCGGGCGAAGCCCCTTAGTAAGCCTGTCACCCGGCCTATATGGCAGCGGTATGGACAGCCTGAAAATAGCCTGCCTGCCCATAGAGGACTTTGTTGCCAATGAAACCGAATATAATTATTGCGCCGGCTTCCTGAATTACGGCGCTGATGCGCGCCTGATTCTTTTTTCCGTAACTGACGAATGGCGCAGGATCCGGTTTAAAATTAAGTACAGTGAACCTGCCGGGGACAATAGCAAGCTTTCCGGGCAGCTCGGAAAATTCCTCAGAAGGTACGCCGATTTTGAACAGCGCATCAAGAGCAGGGTAAAGCGTTTTACCTTCTGCGCCGGATGTGACGGCGAGTACTATGAGGTGATTGAGCCTTCGGGGAACAAGCATTCAAAGCGCGGGAAGCCGGGGGAAAAAGGAAGCCTGCTCGAGGCTCCTGATTTTATGAAAGAGTTTTCTTTCCTGTTTAACGATTATGAACTTCCGGTAACGGGAAACAAAGTGGCGCCTGAAGCGGCGAGGCTGCTTTTGAATTCTCCTATCCCGCGAAAATGGAGCGAATTCGTTTCGGGAACGCTCGATTTGACGGACAGTTTAAGCCTTGCAGCAATGCTTTGGGCGGTTCGCTATTATCATAGTGCCCTGGATGTTTGGGATCAAGCGCTTATCCGCTGGCCGGATGACAAACAGCTCCGGTTTTTTGCAATAGAAGGGTTAAGATTTATCAAGGAGAACCCCGGGATGTGTCTCGACAAAGCGTCCCGGAGAACCAATCCGGAAGACTGGAAAAAATAATCCCTGATGTCGGTTGAATGTGAAATTGAATTGTTCTTGATTCTGTATTGTTTTTGGATTTAATCAGAAATCATCAATTAGTAATCAGTAATCGTCTCTCATGGCAGTAGAAGATGTGTTTTTTAGTGTCAATCTTGCCGGCAGGCGGTTGAATATGAAATTGAATTGTTCTTGGATTTGTATTGTTTTTGCATTTAATTAGCAATGAGCAATTAGTAATCAGTAATCGTACTCAGAGATGTGTTCTTGTCCTGACGTGCCCCCCAAAAACTAGTCCACTCATAGATACTAGTGTATAATATGAGTTGGGCTACATTCAAGGGGGTAGCATATGGGTGCAAAAGGTCACAGCATGGAGCAAATCATATCTATTTTGAGGCAGGTTGAAGTTGA
>CAIWRR010000259.1 GCA_903915125.1 Candidatus Firestoneibacteriota bacterium
GGCGCTTTCCGTTCTTTTTAACAGCGTCCAGATATATCTGAAATCATTCACGCCCTCGGAACTTCTCAGCCATCTCAAGGTCGGAATATAGGGGCCTTCCTTGGAAAGTATCACGGCGTAGTTTACGGGGAACTGCGCCATAGTATTGAACCTGTCACCGCTGAAATACCAGAACTGGACGTTTCCTTTCGCGCTGAACTGGAATACCTGAAGCCCGAATTGATACCGGCCATAGCCGTCATTATACAAATAGACCATATTGCCGTTTTTCAGAGTTTCTCTCGTGAGTTTCTCCGAGAGGGATATGCCGTGGGTCATAATCATAGGAGTCTTTGAACCCTGCTGCCAGTAAAGCGCGCGTTTGGTGTTGTCCTCAAACCTCGGGCCGCCGTCGTCCCTTTCGTAGGAAGGAAGAGCCGGCAATCCCGCCGCCGCGTGAAGAGGAAAGAGATTCTCAAGATCCCAATAAGTCCTTGCCCAGGGTCTTGCGTTGTCGGTGTCTATTTCCCTGGGTTCGTCTATCATTATCTGTATCTCCGGCCAGCCTCCTTTCTGCATCCTCTCTTTTATTTGAACCAGCATGTCTTTATAAGCCTTGTTAAAACGCTGGTCATAGTATTTACAGCCCATCGCGTCCACGATAAAGTTCGGCAGCCCGGTCATTTCAATTATCCATCTCTTATGCCCGTATTTCTTTAGCAACTGCGCGTTCTTCTCTAGATTGGTAAAATCTATTTCGACTCCGGCAGCCGTAAACTTAAGCGCTGAGAATATTTTACCGTGCATTATATTCATTCCGCGCTCTTTCAGCTCCAGCAGCATCTTCTCTAATGTATTTACATCTTTCGAGCCGAAATCATAATAATTAAATGAACCAAAATAGTATTCGTCTGAAAATGTCTCGAACTTTACCGGCAGGACATTGACTTCAACCCCCATTTCCGAAGCCTTCTTGCCGCCTGACAGGGAAATTGCGCCCTTGTACTTGCCGGGTACAGCGCCCTCCGGGACGGAGATTATCAAATAGAACAGGCGGGGCGTCTCTTTAAGGCAAACTGCCTCGTCTGAAGGCACCGCGTATTTTCCCTTGCATATCCAGCTTATTCCCTCGCGGTCATAATCGTATTTCACGGCGTTAACCGAAATACTCTGCCCGGAAATAACTTTTCCTTCAGGCCCGGTCAAATCACCGGCCATTGCCTTTATTTTAGATATATCTTCAAGCGGATAAACCCCCAGAGCCGCTATCCTTTTCTCCCCGGGAGCGGCCGCGCAGGTTATGGCCCCCTTCAGCATATTTTTTGAAGGAATAAAATTGGGATAAATATCATCATTGACATTGATTTCAAAAAGGCCGTAACCCCTCGCCATATCATTGGCAGAGGGAACATACTTTTCAGAGAATTCCTTAAAAACTTCGTACACTTTTCCGGTGCGCTTCATCAATTTCAGCGTGGTCACCGAGTCTTTCGGCATATCAACCCTGTAAATATCCATGGCCTTCTTCTCAAGGTCTTCCTGCCCGAAAAGGGCCGCCGCAAAACACACTGCAAGCAAGACAAGAATATTCTTTTTCATTACGCCTCCGCAAATTGCCTGATTATATGCTACGGAACCTCGGGAGATACTGCTTCTGCGCCGCCAGCAGCTCCTTCCCCAGCCTCGCGGCCTGGTCCACTGAGTTCACGGCCCCGTCAAGCACCAGCGCCTGTATGAACTTCTCTTTGCTTCCCTCTATAGCCGCCTCAACTATCGTCTCGGCCCATTGAAACCTTGTCGAAAGCGTTCCGGCAACTCCCGCGGGCAGGGACTTTTGCATTATGGGTTTTATTCCTGAGGAATCCACCGAAACCGGAGCCTCTATGACCGCCTCTTTAGGCAAATTGGAGACCTGTCCGGCGTTGGGCAGGTTCGCGGAAAACACAGACATCTTATTCTGCCTGATATTCCTGATGATATCAACAACAACCTCTCCGCCTCCCGAATTCTCCATGAACTTTTCCGGAAGCGGCTTTCTTGAGAAAGCTATCTTTCCGTGTTCGGCGAACTCCCTGTCGCCCCATTTAATGGTGTCTTCGAAACTGTAAGCGTCGACGCCCAGGGTTTTTCCGAAATACGCCCTTTTTCCCGAGAAGAGCCTTCCGAAATATTCGCAAAGATGCCTGTCCCCCGGCACCGGGTAAGCCTTAAAGAGCTTGAAGAGCTGCCAGGCAAAGGGGTTCAAATTGTCCAGATTCAAGTCGCTCTTCTTCGCGGTGCCTGCTTCTTCGAATTTTTTCCCGAGCTCGGGGCTTAACTTCGCCATTTCAAGGCGTTTTGCGCCGATCAATTCAAGCTTGGGGAACACATCCTCCCCTTCCAGGGTCATCCCGGTAATCCAGCACA
>CAIWRR010000260.1 GCA_903915125.1 Candidatus Firestoneibacteriota bacterium
ATGGTTATTAAAACTGGCCTGAAACCATTCTCTATACAGTAGTCAATAATCTCACGGACAATCATTGTTGTCATTTCAAACATTTTAATTAATTCATCTGGAAAATCACAATTTATTGTATTTTTTAATTTAAATTGCCTCACCCAACCATCAATTCTTGATAACGCATCTCTCTCAACTTCTTCTTTAGTCATTAAATTTTTCGGCGCATGTAACGGTTCAGGACTTTTTGGAGATATTGGCTCATAAGCAAGTATCGGGTTTAAGGTGTGCTTAGTCATTTCCGGACACCTCCTTACCTTTCAAATTATACGCCTTCCTCCTTTCCAAAGTCAACTTTTTCAGTTTTGCCCTTCGTTCTAGAATCTCCTGCATTCTTCCAGCATAAACATCTGCCGGGCTGACGTTATGCAGAGACGTGTGAGGAGTGTTGTTGTACACTCTGATTGCTTCGCTCAGCGCTGCCTGCAGTTCGTCCGGCGAGCAGTAAACTATCAGATTTACTGTTTTGCTTTTTGTCGTCCTGTTGAATCTTTCAACCTTACCCTGAGTTTGAGGATGAAATGGCCTCCCGAAGATGTGGCTGATCCCATGCGCTCCAAGATAATTTGCAAGGACCTCTCCTATGAAAGCAGAACCGTTATCCGATAGCAATAGCGGTTTTGGATCAAGCGTATGGCCCAAGCTCTTTGCCTTTTCCATGGCTGCCTCCATCGCATCGCTTATCGAAAACCCTGTTTCATCAAGTTTCAATTCATCCGTCAGCGCGTACCTGGAGTAATCATCCAGCACCGGAATATACTTGTAAAAACCCCAGCCGCTCACAAACATATTCGTCCCGTCGCATTGCCACATCTGGTCCACTCTTGTGGTCTTTACACGGTACTCTTTCTTTGCCGGCATTTCTTCCAGCGGCCTGGGCGTTACCAAGTTAAATTTCTTTAACAGCCGATACACAGTCTTCTCACCTACGTAAAACCCTTTATTATCAGTGATTTTGACCGCTATTAGCCTCGGTGTAAGCTCTGGATGCAGTTTCGCTTCCTGCAGAATTACAGCTACTTCATCCGGCATGATCTTGTTCCATATTCTTCCAGGACGCGTTGACATTTTTATTAACCCGTTAATTCCTTTTCTCCAAAACACATCTCTCCAGTGATAATATGTCGATTCCGGTATGCCTAGACTTTCCAGCATCTTGGTGCGATTTGTCCCGGACAACTCTATTTTTTCAATCAGCCCCGCTATCTCTTGTGGTTTCATATATATGTGCCAGGTATCCGCTAATCTGTCACACTTTTTTTTAAGAGATAATTTTGTAAGGCCTGATCTCCGATCACTGCCTTTAGCTTCTCATTTTCTTTTCTGAGATCTTTTACCTCACTGCTATTTGCTTCACGCACAAAGTCTCCTTTTAAGCGATTTTTCCCGGCCTCCATGAAATCTTTTAGCCACTTATAGTATATCGCAGCGTGGAGGTTTTCTCTACGGCAAAGGTCTGCAACGGATATTTCCCTTCTGAAGCCTTCAAGGACGACTCGGATTTTGTCTTCTGAGGTGTATTTCCGGTTGGTATATTTCCTGATTTTCCTGAGCAATTTGTCGCCACTGCCGGGGGTTGCCTGCTCTTCTACATTCCGTTCCAATACTGAGTCTGTCATTGTCATGCTCCTTTGGTATCGATTTTTACTGCTTTCCTTCGAAGCACAGCCTTAAGACCCTTTACCTGCTAAATTAGCACTTTCTCCAAGAAGCCCTGAACTTCAACAAGGGAAGTTTCGGGTCGGTTGCTGTAGGAGAAGTTGTGACGGGAGTGGTGGCATTATTAATATAATATTCGGTGAAATGGCCGTTTGTTAAATTAAAATCATATTCATGCGTCCATTTGTATTTCCCGTTTATACTGAAATCCTCTTTAAAGGGCTGCTCCCACATAGGAGTAGAAAGGGCACTA
>CAIWRR010000261.1 GCA_903915125.1 Candidatus Firestoneibacteriota bacterium
CGCGCAGGCAACGGCGGATTATTTCAAAACACTGAAACACAAGAATAAAAACATCATAGTCGGCTACGATATGCGCTATATGTCGGAAAAGTACGCGGAAATTTCCGCTAAAGTGCTTGCAGGCAACGGATTCTCCGTCACGCTCTCAAAACGCGCGGTCTCCACTCCGGTAGTCTCCTGGTCAGTTGTCGACAGGCAAGCGCTTGCCGGAATAATGATAACCGCGAGCCACAACCCTCCGGAATATAACGGGTTTAAAGTTAAATCAAAACTCGGCGCGGCAATCTCGCCTTCAGAGACTAAAATCATAGAATCACTGCTGGGAAAGAACGCGCCCGGGAGCTCGGACAAAATCGAGGCGGCTGATCTCGAGGGCTCATATCTTAAGAAGGTAAGTTCCCTGGTTGACCTGAAAGCAATAAAGAAATCAAAGTTTAAAGTGGTGATAGAACCTCTCTGGGGCTCCTCTCAGGGCTATCTGCTGAGCATTCTTAAAGATTCCAACCTGAAACTTTTCCCGATACACCACTACCGCGATGTCTTGTTCGGCGGGGTTAACCCGGAACCACTGGATCATAACCTTGCCGGACTTAAGAAGGAAATTAAAAGGACGCGCGCCGATGTAGGGCTCATAGCGGACGGAGACGGCGACCGCGTGGCCGTAATGGACGGCAAAGGCGTTTTTTATTCCACCCAGTTCATCATCCCTCTCCTTATGCTTCACCTGCTGGACAACAAGAAACTGCGCGGGGATGTGGTGCAGACCAACTCCGTATCTTCCGCGGTGGAGATTATCGCGAAGGATTACGGGCTGAGAGTCCATAAAACGCCGATAGGTTTTAAGTATATCGCCGATCTAATGCTTAAAGAGGATATATTGATAGGCGGAGAGGAGAGCGGCGGCATCGGGGTAAAAGGATATATTCCGGAGCGCGACGGGGTTCTGATGGGCCTTATGATGCTGGAGATGATGGCCAGGTCGGGCAAGACTATCCGCGAACTGATGCAGGACGTGGAGAAACGCTACGGAAAGTTCTGTTATGACCGCGTGGATATCAGATATTCTCCGGAAAAGAGGAACAGAATTTTCAATTTCCTTGAAACTGCTTCGTTTGAAAAGATTGCGGGAATGAAAGTGAAGGAAATTACGCGTTTTGACGGGACCAAATTCATTTTTGAGGACTTAAGCTGGCTGCTGCTCCGCGGTTCCGGCACGGAACCGGTGCTCCGCATCTACTGCGAGTCAAAATCAGCCGGGAAGGTCAGAAAACTCCTGGCTTTCGGCAAAGCCTCCGCCTTGAAACTTTAGCCCGCTATTTTCGAATTTTTGATTTGGCCGCGGTTATTTTTCTTCTTTCAAATAATTCTCTTTCGTCACACCCGTAACCGTCGTTTCAGCGATTGAGAACTTTTTATCAACCTTGGTAATCTTGCAGGTCCCGAGTTTTGTGTCCGAAGAGCCGAGAGACGCTCCGGTGTCCGGGTCCACAAGGTCTTCCCCCTTCTTGAAAATGGCTATCTCTTTCCCGACCTGCGTGCCGTCTTCTTCACCGGAGTTAAGCCAAATCTTTCCGCCATCCACCTTTATTATCTTTGCCGACCAGGGCATCTTAGCCTCAGCCTGCGCGAAAACATCCGTAATGTGGTCTATGGCTTTTCTGACTGCCTTTCCGATGACCGTCTCGTCAAAACCGTCTTTTCCAAAATCAAGGCTCGGGGCAATGGAAAGATCCACAGATACGCCGGTGCTGGTGTCAATTAAACGCACATCCATCGCGACTCTCGCGGTATTTGTCCTGGTGTCAATCCCGCCGCCTATGCCTATGAGCCCGCCGAGGCCGCCGACTCCCAGCTTGCTTTCCTTAACACCAAACTCGGTAACGCTTCCCATAACCATATATTGAACGCCGAGCAGCTGGCCTATTTTTGCCGCCGACTGCGCGGTGACTGCGCCTGAAGCGCCGAGTTTCTGCTCTTGCATAAGTTTGTCAAGTTTTGACCTTTCAAGCACATTGAACTTTCCCGATTTCACGAGTCCCGTTGAAATAGCGTCAGCCATCCCGCTTCCGACGCTGCGCCAGCCGCCGTGCTGCCCCTGCGCTTTGTCCTCAAGATCCAAAACCGCGATTCTTCTTTTCGCTGAGAATCCGGATACGGCAAGCAGTAACACCAGAAGAAAAAGAATAGTTTTTTTCATGTCATCCTCCATGATATTGCGAAATTATTTTAACAGGCAGGACGGGTTGATTCAATGGAAAACAGGTCAAGCGAAGAGTCTTTCGAATGCTCCCAGAATGGTTTTAGCGGAACGCAGAGTTTTGGCTGCATTAACTCTGTTATTGGAGAGAATCTCTTTTGAAACCGCCTCATTTTCCCTGCCAAACCACTCTTTTACCATGCTTTCCGTTGCTTCCACATGGAATTGAAGGCCATAGGCGTTTTTGCCGGCTACGAATGCCTGATTGGCGCAAGCGGGGGAGGTTGCGAGCCGGACGGAGTTTCCTGGTATTTCAAATGTATCTTCGTGCCATTGAAATACAGTGATTTTCTCAGGCAACAGGGAAAATATTCTATCGTGCCTTCCTTCCGGAGTAGCGGAAATCTCGGACCAGCCGACCTCTTTAACCAAGTTTTTCCTTACACTTGCCCCACAAGCCTTGGCGAGCAGCTGGGCTCCGAGACATACCCCAAGATACGGAATCCCGCTCGCTACAACTTCCTTAATGAATTCATTTTCCGCTTTCAGGAAGGGATACTTTTCTTCTTCGTAAACATTCATCGGACCGCCCATTGCGGCCACAGCCGCGATATTATCAAGGGCTGCCGGCAGGGAGTCTTTGTCCCAGAGCCGTATTGTTTGAAGGTCGTATCTGCCTGAAAAATAATCAGCTATTGTCCCCGGGCCTTCGCTTTTGGTGTGTTCAAGAATAAGGATTGTTCTTTTCATAATGTCATGGCACCGGTTTGAATTCCGAAAAAAACAACGCAAATCAGCCTGCACGCCTCAATGGAACTATTTTTGCCGGCATCCAAACATCCGACCATCCAACCCTCCAATCATCCAATCATCCAATCGCTTCGCTGCCGTGTTCTCCGGTCCGGATTCTTATGCAATCGTTCAAATCAAGCACAAATATTTTTCCGTCGCCGGTCTCTCCGGTCCTTGCGCCGCGCGTGATAGCCTCAATTGTTCTTTCCAGAAAGCTGTCGTTCACCGCGATTTCCAGGCGTATCTTTCTCAACAGGTTGCCTGTTTCTTTAATCCCCCTGTAAACTTCGGCAACTCCTTTCTGCCTTCCGTGCCCGAGTACTTCGCTCACCGTCAGCAGATTTACTTCTTCCTTATATAGTTCCGCTTTTACCGCTTCAAGTTTGTGCGGCTGTATAATCGCAATAACCAGTTTCATAAACCCTCCTTACCTTATATTTCTCTCCCCTTAATGATAAGGGGAGAGTTAAAGAGGGGATTATCCCCTCCCCCTCCCTCCCCTTATGTTGAAGGGGAGGGTGCTTATCGGTTACTCTAATACCGTATAAGCCGATTCCTTATGCTGTGTCAAATCCAGCCCCATCAGCTCGTCCTTTTCCGTAACCCTCAAACCGACAGTTTTATCGATCAATTTCAGCAGGAGGAATGAGCAAACAAGCGTGTATATGGAAGTAACCGCGACGGCAACTAACTGAATCGGCAATTGCTTCGGATTCCCGAAGAACAGCCCGTTCGCCCCGCCGGCATTTATCGCCGTTGAAGCAAAAAGGCCCGTGGCAAGCGCTCCCCACATTCCGCCTATGCCGTGCACGCCAAACGCGTCAAGGGAATCGTCATAACCGAATTTAGGCTTTAGCCAGCTGACGGCAAAGAAACAGATAACGGAAACGCCGACACCGATAAAGATTGCCGGAATAACCCCGACAAATCCTGCCGCTGGGGTTATTGCAACGAGCCCCCCGACGGCGCCGGTAACGGTGCCGAACATCGTGGGC
>CAIWRR010000262.1 GCA_903915125.1 Candidatus Firestoneibacteriota bacterium
CCCCGGCGCGAATGCCGGGCCGGATAAGATAAAAGGCGTTGCTCCGCTCAACGAAATGGAAGGACGCTACAAGGGTGAAGACGGCGGGCTTTACGGCAAGGGAAGGACTGAGCCGGCTGAAATACAGAAGAAACTGGCAAGGAAAGCCGCCGGAAATATCCGCCTCCTTGACGCGGAAGGGAATCCTTCCGTAAACGGGAAAATAGCCGTTCTTACCATAGGAATGTCAAATACCTCGCAGGAATCCGAGGCCTTTATTCGGCTTGAAAAAAATGACTCTGAAAAGTCCGACAGCGTCGTGCTGGTAAACGGCGCGCAGGGCGGCATAACGGCTGACAAGTGGATACCCGGCTCGCCGCTTGAGGCAAAGGTGTGGAGCAATGTGGAAGGCAGGCTGAAGGCCGCCGGCGTTTCTTTCAATCAGGTGCAGGCGGTCTGGCTTAAAGAAGCCATAGCCCAACCGGCGGGCAGGGGGGAGTTTCCTGCTCACGCCAAATTCCTGCTGGATTCTCTCTCGGCGCTTGCGCGCTACGCGAAAGTAAAATGCCCCAATCTTCAAATAATATTTATATCCTCAAGGATTTACGGGGGCTATGCCTCGACAAACCTGAATCCGGAGCCCTACGCTTTTGAGAGCGCGTTTCCGGTGCGCTGGCTGATCAGGGAACAATCCGGAGAAAGCCCCGAGCTAAACGCGGATCCCGCTCTGGGAACGGTTAAGGCTCCAGTCTTCTCTGGGGGCCCTATCTTTGGGCGAACGGAGAAGAGCCGCGGAAAAGCGACGGGCTTGCCTGGAAAAAAGAAGACTTCGGCCCTGACGGGACTCATCCGAGCCAGGCAGGAACGCAGAAGGTCGCAAAACTGCTGGCGGAGTTTTTCAAAAGCAGTGAATTTGCCAAAGATTGGTACTTGAAAGGCGGCATAACGAAATAAATTCGAAGCAAGAAATCTGAAATTCGAAACCAAAAGCGGGGCATAGGAATCTCGTGCTTCGAATTTCATCTTTTGCTGTTTATTTGGTGCCTGTTTCTGTATTGTTTCGAATTTCGTGCTTCGAATTTCGAATTTCATTGTGAGGTGAGTTTATGAAAGTGGTCGTGGTCATAGGAAGCTCCAACACAGACATGGTCGTTTCGACCGATAAAGCCCCGCTGCCGGGGGAGACCGTGCTTGGAAGCGGTTTTTTCATGGCCCCGGGAGGCAAAGGGGCGAATCAGGCCGTGGCCGCCGCGAGATCGGGGGCAAAAGTTATTTTCGTGACCAGGCTGGGAAGGGATGTTTTCGGCAAAACAGCCCTTGCCAATTTTGAACGCGACGGGATTGATGCGGCTTATGTCTTTATTGACAAAAGTGAACCGTCCGGAACCGCGCTAATTACTGTAGACAAGAAAGCGCAAAACTCTATTGTTGTCGCGCCGGGGGCGAACCGGAAACTCTCACCCTCCGACATAAAAAGAGCCGAAGCCGCAATAAAAAACGCCGCCTGCGTTGTGCTCCAGCAGGAAATGCCCGAAGAGACTGTTGAATTCGCTGTCTCGCTTGCGCATGCTTATAAAGTTCCGGTTATACTGAATCCTGCTCCGGCAAGAAAGATCAATAAAGCCGTTCTGAAAAAAGTTTATCTGCTGAACCCGAATGAAACCGAGGCGTTCTTCCTTTCGGGAATAAAAATAGCGGGGAAAAGTTCCGCAAAGGCGGCAGCCGCGAAACTCCTGCGGTTTGGACCGGAGAATGTCATAATAACTCTCGGAAGCAAGGGTGTTTTTGCGGCCGGAAAAGGTTTTGAAATGTTTGTTCCGGCGTTCAAAGTTAAGGCGGTTGATACCACCGCGGCCGGAGACACTTTCACGGGCGGCTTTGCAGCCGCTCTTGCGGCAGGAAAGGACTTTTACGACAGCGTCAGGTTCGGCAGCGCCGCCGCAGCTCTTTGCGTCACAAAGAAAGGCGCGCAATCCTCTATCCCATTTCTTGCGGAGACGGTCCGTTTTCTCGGAAGCCGCTAATTGTAACGCGGGTGGCGAAGAGTTCAATTTAATCCCTATGCGCGTGTAAATCTGCCCCAATAAGCGCTAATTTTCGGCTATTTTCATTGAAAATCCTTGCCAAGAGTGTAAGAATTATAACTTAACGGCAGATTACTGGTTGTGGTAAAATATGTAAAATTACCCGTAGTACGGAGTTTTTAATGAAGAAGCTGGCACTTGTTTTCGTTGCCCTTTGCGCTTTTACGGGTTTTGCCCGCGGCAGCTGGCCGTCAGGCGCTTTTCCTCTAACCTCAACAGTCACCTCTGACCAGTCAAATCCACAGATGATAAGCGACGGGGCGGGCGGAAGCATAATCGTTTGGGAGGACCAGAGGAACGGATCCTATGATATCTACGCGCAAAGGCGCGATGCAAACGGCAGCCTGGTTTCCGGCTGGGGCGCGGACGGAACAGTAATTTGCGGCGCGCCCGGAGATCAGTTTGCGCCCGTGATTGCAACTGACGGGGCGGGGGGAGCTATTATTGCCTGGCAGGATAACCGCGGGGCAAGCAAGGCCGTTTACGCTCAGAGGGTTGATTCCTTAGGGAATGTTAAATGGTTGACGGACGGGGTCGCGGTCAGCGGAGCGTCAAGCGGAATAAACGATCTTTGGATATCCGACGACGGCAGCGGCGGGGCTCTATTGTGCTGGAGTGATTATATTTTAAACCGGATAGGCGCGCAAAGGGTGGATTCCGGGGGCAACGCGCTCTGGACGGCAGGCGGGGTAACGATAAGCAATACCGGTACTCCGGTCGAAGGGCGAATTAAAAGCGACGGAGCCGGCGGAGCGGTGGTAACCTGGCGGATAATCACGGGCAACTACATTTATCTGATGCAACATTTGGACCCGGTTTTCGGGACGGCAACCTGGGCGTCCAATACCACGGTTGTTTCAAGTTCAAAACAAATGTACGGGTCCAACCTTCTCGGGGACGGCAGCGGAGGCGGAGTTCTATCCTGGAACGTTTACACCCCGGTAACCACCGGGTGGGATATTTACGCGCAGAAGGTTGATTCAACAGGCGCCGTGAAATGGGCCGCGGGCGGAAGCGCGGTCTGCACAGCGGCGGGAACCCAGCAAGACCCTCTATTGCTTCAGGGCCTCCCCGGGGAAACGATTATCTGCTGGACTAATAGCGGCACTTTCGCAAGTCTTTACGCGCAGAAACTTGACGTGAACGGCGCTCTTGCCGCGGGTTGGCCTGCGGGAGGCCTGGCGGTTTCAAACAACGGCAAGAATCAGTGGTCTCTGGGCTCCGTCTCTGACAGCGCCGGCGGGGCGATAATCTCCTTTTATGACGGACTCACTTTGTCAGGACAAAAGATTGACGCCTCAGGGATTCTGCTCTGGGGACCGGCAGGAGCTGTTATCTGCAGTGATTCAGGGACCAGGGATTCGGCCGTTTTGGCGCCGGACGGAGCAGGCGATTCCTTGATGGCTTGGACTGACTACAGGAGCGGAACAGGGATTATCTATGGGGCTAGAGGTTATAATGCCCCCCCCGCCATTATTGTCGGGCAGGCTACGACTGTCGCTGTTATGCTGCAATTCAACACAGCTTTGAATTCAACTGACGCGACCAATAAAGCCAATTATTATCTTCAGTGCCCTCTCGGCACCCAGGTGTCTCTTGCCGGAGCCGCAATAACCTTAAATGGCGCGACTAACACAGTTACTATCAGCGGGCTTACCCTTACCTCCGGCACAACCTTCTCCATAAAAGCCACAGGCATTAAAAATCTTTCCGGTTCGGTAATTGTTGATAACGGTGTTACAAATGTGGCTACGGGGACAGTTCTTCCGAATTCCGCCCCGGTCATTTCCAATGTGCAGTGGTCCACCGGTGACTCTTCAAAGTTGACTGTGACCTGGAATACGGATATACCCTCAACAAGCCAGCTGAATTATAAGAATTTTGTGGAAATGTCAAGTTTTGCCTGGTCCACAGAGAGCAGTGTTACGAATACCGCCCTGGTTACCAACCACACGGCGGTGATATCTGCGGATTTGACAAATTACGCCTTTGCATTCCAGCCCTGTTCAACCGGGGGAGCAGGCCAGACCAAAGGCAATTACCTCAGCATCCCGGGCGGGTTTGAGTCAACATATATGGAATATAGCAGCCACAGCGCCTATGCCGGCAGCGACAAGAGGTTTATGTTTGACGGCTGGGATACATCCAAGGCCTCCATTAAGTATTTGACAAACTGTGAAATGCTCTACGGGTTGCCTGCCGGCTGCAGCGGGAGTGTCTTTACCTGCTATGTGGAGTACGGCGCGACTACCGCCTACGGTATGCAGACTACTGCCATTACTTCATCTCAGGCTTTTGCAGTAAGACTGAACGGACTTACCGCCGGAAACACCTATCATTACAGGCTGAGGTATTCAAACGCCTGGGGTTCCGGAGCGGGACCTGATTTCACAACGCCTGTCGTTCCGGTGAACTATACAACTATAGACCCGAGCCAGGTGCTTATTGTGGCGAATGCCGCCAGCCCGACCTCTTTGACTATCGCGAATTATTACGCGAAGAAAAGGAACATTCCCCCGGGCAATATGGTCACGGTCACGGGCATAAGCGACTATTCCGCCTACCAGGTTGACAATGTCGTCTCCACAGGCGCAGATTACCTCGCTATTAAGAACCAGCTGCTGGCAGCGCTTAATGCGAATGGCGGAGCGCTGAAAAATACCGTCAGATTTATCGTCATTACAAAGGGGCTTCCCTACAGGGTTGACGGCTGCGCAATTGACTCCTATCTCTGTGATCCCTACGGCAGTTTTTCTTCAAATCCATACCTGCAGAAAGAATACAGGTTCAGTTCCCCGGTATGTTCCGGTTCAAACACATTCTACCTGATAACCCATCTGGACGGGCCTACGACTGAGATTTGCCTTGCAATGGTCGACAAGGCAGTTTACGCCGAAATTTATGGTTTGCCTTCTAACGGGGTTGCCTATGTGGACAACGCGGGATTGGCAAGCAGTTCTCCCTGGAATCTGGTTCAATGCCAGGGATTATTTAATGCTTTTGGATATAAAAACGTATATGACACCAACGGAGGGCTCTTCGGTCAATTTCCTTCGCTGACCTATTGCCCCAATATGATTCTCTATAATGGCAATTATACGGGGATCAATGCCGATTGTTTTGCTCCGATGGTTGGAGCGGTCGGATTCCATTCCTCATCGTACACGGCAAACCAGATAAGACAGGTTAATATGGAGCAGACCGGCGCCTGGTACACGAACCGTATGCTCCTTCAGGGATTTACGGCAACCCTTGGCGCGGTAGGGGAACCCTACCTAAACGGCTACAGCTACAACAGTACTTTTGACCAGGCTTTCATGCAGGGCTATACTTTTGCGGAAGCCAGCTTTATGTCCATGCCCTGGACGCAGTGGATGCAGATATTCATCGGAGATCCAATATATAGACTGCCGCAGAACCCGCAGGTTGATACAACTCCGCCGGCAATAACAAATATTGCGGCTTCAGGGGTAACGGGGTATACGGACACGCAGGAGAGCATTTACTGGGAAACTGATGAACCTGCGGAAGCGATAGTTGACTGGGGTTTGACGTCCGCCTACGGCAACACGACACTCTACGACAAATGGATGTCCTGCCGCCATACAGAAACCATTACCGGCCTGCAGGCTGGAACTGCCTATCACTTCCGCGTCAGGTCAACTGATCCTGCGGGAAACCCTCAGGCTTCGGCCGATCAGACATTTACTACTACCGGAGTTGTTCCACCGGCCGCTCCGTCTGGCCTCGGCGCGACCTCCTCGGACTCTTCCATAATACTGAGCTGGACGGCAAACGCGGAAATAGACCTTCAGGGTTACAAGATATATAGAAGTCTTGCCCCGGGAACCGGCAGTAAATCTCTTATCGCTTCGGTTGGTAAAGTCACCTCTTACACGGATAACAGCCTTGCGAACGGCACGCCCTATTACTATATGATATCCGCGTTTGACAGCCTGAGCGAGGGGACAAAGAGCAGTGAAGCCACCGCGACGCCGGCGCCGCTTTCACCGCCCGCGAATGTCGCGGCAGTACCCGGAGATTCCATAGTAAATCTTACGTGGGATCCTGTCCTTAATCCGCTGGTCTCCGGATATATCATCTCAAGAGGAACCGCGTCGGGAGTCTACACAACCTCGGTAACACGCCTGGGACAGACGACTTACTACAGGGACACAGGGACGGCAAACTCCACAACCTACTTCTATGCCGTAAAGACTATTGCGAATTCCACAAGCGCTAACTCAAGCGAGGTAAGCGTAACGCCCTCGCTAGGTCTCGGGCAGCCGGCAATTACCGCAACTGTTATTTACCAGCAGGGAGTTTCGCCTTCAGGCACCTATAACGGCGTAGCAGGCACGGGAACCGCTTCCTGGGATCCAAATACATACAATTGGAATACCGGTGTCGGTTACGGGGCTACATACAGAATCGGCGGGGCGAATGACAAATCCAAGAGAGAGTGGCTGCTGAGGTTTGACCTTGGCAATACCTACAACTGGGGGACGATTACCGGCGCGACGCTGGCCCTCTGCTGTTCCACGAAAAGCACCGCAGATACCGTGGCCGCGAGACAAATAATTGACCCTGACAATCTCGGAGGCGGGTTCCCCTCAGGCTGGGCAATCTGCCCGTTCTATTATTCAACTTACGGGGGAAATTGCATCGTTAGCGGAGCCACCAAAGCCTACAGAAGGTCCGCGACGCTTCTTTCGGATTGCGTTTACTGGACAAACACTTCCACAAGTTCGGTAAGCAACAATCTGGAAAATTCCTGCCTGGCGGCTGAAACGGGCGGCTCGCAGTACTATTCCGCAACCGGCTGGTACAACCATAATGTTACCGCCGCAGTGGAATCCTTCAGAACCGGAAGCGCCCCGAACCAGGGCTGGCTCATTTATTTTAATAACGGGGCCGACTTGACCCTAAACACGGAAAACAACGGCAGCACCGCTCTTCGTCCCCAGCTGAAAGTAAAATACACCGTGCAGAATGCCGGCGCGCCGAATAACTCAAATATTGCCGCGTCCACGGCAATGACAGCGGCGACAATAAGTTGGACAACAGACTTGGCCGCAAAATCCCAGGTGGAGTACGGGCCTTCGAGCGGCTACGGCTTTTTGACGCTGATCGACAACAATCTTGTGACTACTCATACTGTCGTGGTGACAGGCCTTTCGGCGGGAAGCGGCTATCATTACAGGGTGAAGTCCGACAACGGGAGCGGAGGGCTCGGCATGTCCGTTGACGCGACATTCACCACTACGCCTGCCCCGCAGACCAATCAGGTGGTTTTCGACCGCAAGCCGAATAACTATTATGAGTCAGACCTGGAATCCGAGATCTATAAAATAAATTTGGACGGCAGTAATTTTGTCCGCCTCACAAATAACTCGGCGTATGATTATGACCCGTCATTCTCCGCGGACGGAACAAGGATAGTCTTTGTAAGGGCGGACATAAATGCCTACGGCCCGTATATTTATATTATAAACGCGGACGGAACCGGTGAGAAAAAAGTTTATACGGCTGCTACCGGGACCATAAATACTCCGGCTTTCAGCCCGGACGGGAATTATATATATTTCAGGTGGGATGACGGTGCCTCCACAATAGGCCTTTACAGAATCAATGCAGACGGAACCAACCTGCTGAAATTGACAACCGGTTCCGATTGGACGCTTGCTCTTCCCAAACCTTCGCCCAACGGCGCAAAACTCCTGTATTATTCCGCCGCCTCAGGCAACGGTGAAGTCTGGGTGATGAACAGCGACGGTACCAGGGTGACAAACCTGTCAAATAATCCTGCTGAAGACAGGGATGCTTCCTGGTCTCCGGACGGCACCAGGATAATCTTCACCAGCAACAGGAACGGGGGGATACAGGCAATCTACAGAATGAACGCCGACGGAGCAAATGTCACGCTGCTGCACAGCGTTTCCGGCGAAACGGATTATTATCCTTCTTATTCCGCGGACGAGACCAAAATAGTTTTCCTGACCAGTCCAAATTATTTCTATACTATGAATTCAGACGGCAGCAGTGTTATCCAACTGACAAACGCGGGCGGCTATTCAACTTCCTATTTGAGAAAACCTTCAATGGCCCAGCCGCGGGGAGGCGACTTGAATCCTCCCGTGTTATCGGCGGTAAAAGCGGTATCGGTAACTACTTCGGCAGGTTCCGTTGTATGGAACACGAACAAACCTTCTGACACGCAGGTCGAATACGGGCTGTCAAGCGCGCCTTATGATATCAAGACGAACATTGATTCAACGAGCGTGACTGCCCATTCCGTCGCCTTGAGCGGGCTGCTGCCTGCCACAGTGTATCACTACAGGGTGAAATCGCAGGACGCCGCGGGCAATCTCACCGCCTCGGCGGATAATACCTTTACCACAATCTCAACGGGCCCGGTACCAGTTATAAATTCAATCACACCCGCCGGGACCACTAATTCTAATGCCACTACCTTCAGCATTAACGGGTACAATTTCTTCGGAGGGACCGGCAGTAATAATGTTTCCACGGTGCTATTGAACGGATCAACCAGCATCACTCTTTCAGGATACTCAGTCCTGAATGACAGCATAATAACCGGTGCGGTGCTTCCGCGCGGCCGTCCACTGGGAACATATGACCTGCGGGTCGTGAACGGGACGGGCATCAGCGCGATGACCGTCTTTACGCAGTTCATTCTGACTTCGCCGGCGCCAAGGATAATTGACCTCACGCCCGGAATGGCGGTCAACGGCGGAGCTGCAACCCTGACAATAAACGGGGAAGGTTTCTACGCCGGTACGGGGAGCAACTCGGTAACCTGCGTGCAGCTTACCGGGACAACCGGAACGACAGTTACGCTCAGTTCGTACTCCGTTGTAAGTTACAAAGCAATGAACGGGGTAGTGATCCCCGCGGGAACGCCGAGCGGAGTTTACAACCTGCAAATAAGCACCCCCGCGGGAACGAGCGCCGTCTCAAATTCAAACCTCTTTGTAATTCCGCCGGTTCCTGCCGTCGCCTCGCTAAATCCCGCGAGCGGCACGAACAGCGCCCCGACAACGATATCTGTAAACGGGTCCGGTTTCTTCGGAGGCGCGGGCAGCAGCATTGTGACGGGAGTGAAACTCGGCACGCTTTCAATCGCCTTCAGCCCGGCATCCGATGAC
Source organism: Candidatus Firestoneibacteriota bacterium (assembly GCA_903915125.1). Lineage (GTDB taxonomy): Bacteria > Oederibacteriota > D2-FULL-39-29 > D2-FULL-39-29 > CAIOVX01 > CAIOVX01. The sequence continues at coordinate 9,233 of CAIWRR010000262.1, forward strand.
AGCACAATACCTGGTGTCGTGATCCCGGGAGCCCAAAGGATCGGAACCTATGATATTTTGGTAGCGACTCTGGGCGGCGCAAGCATTACCTCAGCCGGAGGGAAATACGCGGTAACCACAACGGCTCCTCCGCCGGTCATCACCTCTCTGGTCCCGCCGACAGGCTCAAACCTTGGGCCTGTTACGATAGGCATAACCGGTTCCAATTTCTTCGGGGGGCTTGGAAGCAGCACTGTAATGGCCGTAAACCTGGGAACGATGAACCTTGTTTTTGGTGCGGCAACGAGCGACAGCACGATTCCCGGTGTGGTCATTCCTTACGGTATCCAGAAAGGGACTTATGATATGACAGTAACAGCGCTTGGAGGGACCAGCAGCACCTCAGTTTCAGACCAGTATATGGCGACGACTACCGCGCCGGTTCCGGCCGTTTCAGGGTTGAGCGTGACCGCCGGGTCAACCTATGTGACGGTTACCTTGAATATTTCCGGCTCGGGTTTCTTCGGCAGCGTGGGGAGCAATACGGTTTCATCGGTAATGCTTGGAACGCTATCCCTGTCTTACGGCCCCGCGGCAAGCGACAGTGTAATCTCAGGGGTAGTAATTCCTCCGGGGATTGCTCTTGGTACCTACGACCTGACGGTAACGGCGCTCGGAGGAACCAGCGTTACTTCCTCAGGCGATAGATATGAGGTTTTCAGAATCATTCCTGCCGTAACAGGTCTTAGCCTGAACGCAAGCTCCAATATTGCTCCGGCAACGCTGAACATCACCGGGTCGGGATTCTTCGGCGGCATCGGGGTCAATTCCGTAAATGCCGTAAATATCGGGCCGGCTACTCTTTCCGGCTATTCTGTTGTAAGCGATTCAAGCATTACAGGGGCGATTCTTCCGGCGGGGACTCCTGCAGGGACATATGACCTGATCGTAACGTCCGGAGGCGCGGCAAGCCAGACATCCTCGGTTGATAAATACGCTATTTCGGCAGCGGCTCCTAACGTAAGCGGGTTGAGTTCCGCCGTAGGGTCAAACCTTTCTCCTGCTACTATTACTGTCAGCGGAAGCGGCTTCTTCGGAGGCACGGGAAGCGGCAATGTTTACTCTGTGGCGCTTGGCCCAAATAATATTTCTTCATTCAGCGTGGTAAATGACAGTTCCATAGCAAGCGTTATTATTCCTCCGGGACTTATGACCGGTACTTATGATTTTGTGGTTACAACGGGGGGGGGGTCAAGCCCGACTTCTGTTTCAGACAGGTATTCTGTAACAACTCCCCTGCCGGTCTTAACAGCCCTGAGCTCTTCAATCGGCTCCGGCACAGTCACCTTGACCGTGAACGGCGTTGGCTTCTTTGGCGGAATAGGGAGCAGCACGGTTTCTTCCGTAAAGCTGGGAACAAACAGCCTGGTATTCAGCCCTGCTTCAAGCGATACTGCTCTGCCCGGTGTTATAATTCCTCCCGGCATTCCGCTCGGCTCCTATTATATGCAGGTCACGGCTCTCGGAGGAACAAGCGTAACCTCATCCGCGGGTTTATTCACGCTGATACTCGGGGTTTCCGGCGTTTCTCCGACCGCCATCACAAATTCCTCAGCTAATTTTATCTCCGTAACGGGCGGCGGTTTCCTGGGAGGGGTTTCAAGCCTCAGGCTTGAGAGGACCTCAAATACGGTTGGAACACCCTCGACCACACTTGCCGCAAGCCTCTGCAATTATCCGATAACTTCTTTCTCAGTCGTAAGCGATACGCTGATTAATAACATACTGGCGCCTTCCGGCATGACCTTCGGCACTTATAACGCGAGAGTGGTTTCCACTTCAAATGTGACAAGCCAGATAAACTCATCTTCGGTGGTCACGGTCATAATGCTGCCGACGGTTACCGCGTTAAGCCCCTTAACTGCAGTAAATACTTCGTCTATCACCATAAGCACTATCACAGGCACCAATTTTGCGGTCGCGAGCTATACTTCAGGTGTAATAGTCACGGGGATCGCTTTTGACACAACGGCGCCAACGGTTACGACGGTCTTCGGAGGCGTGGGAACAACCGCGATTACCAACGCGATCTTCCCGGCGGGTGTCCGGGCGGGAATCTATAATGTATTGGTGTCAACCTGGTCAACGGCAAACGCGGTATCTTCAACTAAATTCACTGTTTCAACTCCTGCGCCCTCGGTGGCTTCAATAACACCCAACAATGGTTCAAGCTCCGCCCTGGTCACGGTCTCTGTCAGCGGCACTGGATTCTTTGCCGGTTCAAACTCGGCAGATATTGTTTCCGTAACTCTCGAGAAGGCGTCGGGAACTCTCTCCACTATTGTTATGTCGTCCTACAGCGTCGCATCAGACAGCAGTATTTCCAATATTATCATTCCCGCGGGTTTTGAGCAGGGTTCCTATAATCTGAGGATAAAGAACAGCACGGGAACGATGACCACGGCGCTGAGCAACACAAGCCCAGTGAACGCTTCCACAGGTTTTATGCTTACTTCCGCCGTTTCTGGTCCGGCGGTATCGGCCGTAACTCCGAACACAGGCGGGAGTACAGCGCCTGCGACAGTTACCATTGCAGGCAGCGGATTCTTCGGAGGCACGGGCTCCCCAAATATTTCTGCTCTGAGGCTTGTAGTAACGTCTCCGGCGATTGCCACCATACTGCTCGCGCCTTCGTCTTTCACAGCGACGGACGACGCAACCATTGTAGCCGTGATACCTCTGGGTTTTGTCGCGAATGCCGGAACGAGCAGCTCGGCTGTAACATGTTACGCCCAGGTTACCAACGGCGGAGGAACAAACAGCACTTCAGCAGGCGGACTCTTTTACAGGCCCGCCGCCAATTTGCTTCAGTCTGTCTACGAAGTCGGGCCGGGCGGATATCCGTTTAATACTATCACCTCCGCAATAAACCAAATGAGCCTTGACGGCGCCTACGCGGCTGATATGGGGAAACCCGTCCTTGTGAGGATTCATGCCGGAACTTATCCGGAAACCGTTACACTAAACAAGACTTTTGGCGTTGCAGGCGGGACTCACCCGCTGACAATTGCAGGCGCCTTAGGCGAGACCGCG
>CAIWRR010000263.1 GCA_903915125.1 Candidatus Firestoneibacteriota bacterium
CATCGCCTTCCTTTACAAAAGCCGCCGCGTCAGGAGCCGGGGACTTGTAGAAGGTGCCGACCATAGGCGAGTTAATGGTAACCCCGTCTATTTTCTTCTCCGCCGGTTTTTCTTCTTTCTTTGCGGCAGGAGCGGGAGCTGCCTGGACCTGGTGGACGACCTGTTGGGGCGCCGCCATTACCTGCGTGGTCACAAGATTGCCGGTTCCTTTTTTTAGTTTTATTTTTACGCCTTCGCGTTCGATTTCCAGTTCGGTAATCTCGTTGCCCTTAAGAAGCTCTATCAACTCTTTTATCTCTTTTACGTTCATAGCCCCTCCGTTATTTATGGACCGTTTACTTATTGACCCTTTCAAGATATTCCCCGGTCCTGGTATCAACTCTGACCTTATCGCCGATATTGATAAATAGAGGCACGCTGACCACAACGCCCGTCTCCAGTGTAGCTTTCTTGTCGCCGCCCGCGGCGGTATCGCCCCTTATGCCCGGGCCTGTATCGGAAACCTTCAGGTCCACGGTTGTCGGAAGCTCCACGCCGACCAGCTCGCCTTTGAAGAAGAGCGCGTAGCTGATAGTATTCTCAAGCAGGTAATTCACGTTGTCGCCGAGGTCGGCGGCTTTGACGTGAATCTGTTCGTAGCTGATCATGTCCATGAACACGTATTCATCGCCGGCTTTATAAAGATACTGGATATCTTTCTGTTCCATATCCGGGACGATGAGCTTGTTGTAAGCGTCAAAAGTCTTGTCCAGCGTTGTCCCCATCTTGACGTTCTTTATCTTGACCTTGATAGAGGTGGGGCCTTTCCCCGGTTTGTGCCTCGCGTAATCAACAACTACATAAAGAATTCCGTCCAGCTCAAAATAGGTTCCCCTTCTAATTTCACTTGCGTCGATCGTCAATGCCATGCCAGTTTCTCCTTGTTTCACCTGATTACTCAGACTCTAATCTGTGTAATCGCCTTTCGTAATCTGCGTAATTAAATTATCACTAACTGCTTTTGGTCCTTGCCCAGTATCTCACAGCCCTTTTCCGTGACAACGGCAATATTTTCTATCCTTATGCCGTATTCCCCCGGAAAATAAACGCCGGGCTCTACAGTAAATATCATGCCGGGCCCGGCGGATTCCTTTGATTTCATGCTCAAACGGGGCGCTTCGTGAACTTCCATGCCTATTCCGTGCCCCGTGCTGTGTGTAAAGTACTTGTCTAAATTCTTGATTTTAAGCGTATTTCTCGCTTTTTTGTCTATTAAAGCGAGTTTTGCCCCACTTTTGATGTCTTTTATGGCAGATTGCTGGGCTTCGTAAACCACTTTGTAAGCTGACTTCAAGCGCGCGGGTATTATACCCAATCCGACTGTCCTTGTCAAGTCAGAACAGTATCCTTTATAAACACAGCCGAAATCAATTACTATGAGTTCTCCCTTCTTGATGGGCTTGGCTGAAGCCGAACCGTGGGGTAAAGCGCCCCTGAAACCTGAAGCAACGATGGTCGGGAACGCGATGCCGTCGGCGCCGCCCTTCTTCATCCTATATTCAAGCTCAATCGCCAGGTCTTTCTCTGAAATGCCTTCATATATGAAATTCATCGTCTTGTAGAGGGCAAATTCCGAGATTTCAACGGCCTTCTTTATTATGGCGGCCTCTTCTTCGGATTTGTATTTGCGGATCTCTTCAACCGCTCCCTGAACAGGGCCGAAGGTTATGCCTTTCAGCGCCTTATTGAACTCTTCATATTCTTTGTAGAGCATCTGTGAGGGTTCAAACCCGACGGAAGTGACTTTCTCCTGTTTTAGAACATTGACCACGGACTGAATATACTGGGTCGCTTCAACAAGGGTACAGCCTTTGACTTCTTCCTTTGCCTGGGTGATATAGATGCTGTTTGTAATGAAAAAGACCTTTGTGCCGGTAACAACCAGCCAGCTGGACTGGCCCAAAAAACCGGTAAGGTAAGTGACATTAATTTCTTTTGTGATTAGCAGAGCGTCAACACAGGCCTTTTCCATCAACTTGCGGAGTTTAATGAATTTATCCATACACCGTCCTTTAGAAAACATTATGGAGTGCATCGTGCGTCACGATGCACCCTGGTGAAACAAAGGGGACAGAGCCTAGTTTCCATCGACGCACCTTGGCGCAACGACGTGGAGCCTGTGTTGTAATCAATTTCCGCAGC
>CAIWRR010000264.1 GCA_903915125.1 Candidatus Firestoneibacteriota bacterium
AAAAGAAGTAGCTTGAATTACTTTTTGTCTTCCTGGGTATATTTCGTTTCGTAACCCGGATTATCTTCCGGCCTGAGCTTATTGGGATAATTCCAGTCTGTCTTTACATCCACAGAAACTGTCTTAATCTGCTTAAAAACCTCATAGGGCTCAGGGACGCTGACGAATGTTTTATAGAGCGCAACTCCTTTGGAAGACAGCTCGCCCGTGGAAAACTTTATTGAACCAACGCCCATCATGCTCTCAACCGGATTTACCGTAACCCGTATGTCGGTTATCTTGTCGTAGTCTATGGATTCAAAACTTATTCCCCAAAAGCCGCTCCGAAGCATTACCCGTTTATTCGTTATGGCGTAGAATGTGTTCTTATGGACGAGGACAAGCCGGAACATATTTAGAATGCTTCCCCAGAAAGGAAAGAGGTGGAGCGCGAAGAAAGGAATCATAAATCCTGCCATTTTCGCCGGCATATGCCTGATAAATCCGAAGTAATCAAAACAGCCCCACAGCAAACCGAGTATAAGGAAGGGAACGCCGGTTAGCAGAAATGGAAGAAAAGCAGGTTCGCCTACCCAGAGGAATTTCTCGTCCTTATCCCTGACGGCCTTGAACGGGTCGGGAAGCGTTTCCGGAAGTATCACGCGCATAATGCCGCCTCTCTCTGTTTAGTTAATTATGAGTAAAACTATTTTGTAAGCCCCAGAACTTCTAAAGAGAATAGATTTCCTTGGCTGATAACATGTGAACGCCAGCTTTCTTTAAAACCTTTATACCTTCGTCAATATTTTCAGTCCTAAGCACTACCACCGCGTCGTTTTCCTGCTTGTCTGCAAAAGCGTAGATGTATTCTACGTTTATGCCCGCGTTACTGAGAGTGGAAAGCACGTCGGCCAGGCCGCCCGGCTGGTCTTTCACGGCCATTGCTATTACATCGTTTTCTTTTACTGTAAAATTGCTCTGCTCCAGCACCAGTTTTGCCTTGTCCGGATCGGCCACTATAAGCCGGAGAATCCCGAAGTCAAGAGTGTCGGCTATGGAAAGGGCTCTGATATTTATTTTTTCCCTGCCGAGCGCCTTGAGGGCCTCAAGCAGCCTGCCCTTTTTATTCTCGAGAAAAATTGAAATTTGTTTTACGCGCATATTTGCCTCCAAAGTCTGCCGCTCAGCGGATTACTAATTACTGATTGCTAATTGCTAATGTAGAACTAATTGATTAAGCGCCTATGCCGGCTTTTAAGCATCTGAGCCTCTAAACATCCAACCCTCCAATCTTCCAACCTTCCAAGCTTCCAAGCTTCTCTACTTGAGTTCTCTCTGATCAAACACCCGCTTTGCTTTGCCTTCACTGCGCGGCAGGGTCTTCGGTTCCACCAGTGTTACCTTAAGCTTCAGCCCGACGGATTTCTCGATGTGGTTTTCAATGTTCTTCTTCGTTTCTTCCATGTGTCTTATTTCGTCAGAGAAGAGGATTTCTGACGCTTCAACCTGAACTTCAATCTCGTCCAGCTGGTGCGGCCTTGTTATTATAATCTTGTAGTGCGGCTCAAGTCCTTTTATCTCAAGGAGAGCCTTCTCAATGGAGGACGGGAAAACGATGACGCCTCTTATTTTCAGCATATCGTCCGAGCGGCCGGTGATGCGGTCCATTTTTATAGAGGTCCTGCCGCACTTGCATTCACCGCGGTGAAGAGAAGTGATGTCTTTTGTTCTGAAGCGGATCATGGGAGTGCCTTCCCGTGTAAGCGTTGTCAGAACAAGCTCGCCCTTTTCGCCCTCGGAAAGCACTGACAGGTTTTCCGGAGATACAATTTCAGGATAGAAGAGGTCCTCCTGCAGGTGAAGGCCGTTCTTCACTTCGCATTCCTGCGCAACCCCGGGTCCTATTATTTCGGTTAAGCCGTATATATTTGTGGCGGAAATGTGCAGGCGTTTTTCTATTTCTTCGCGCATCTTTTCGGTCCACATTTCTGCTCCGAATACACCCGACCTGAGTTTGAGGGATTTTAGGTCTATCTTGTCATCTTTTGCCGACTCCGCCAAAAACAGCGCGTAAGAGGGCGTGCAGGTCAGAATGGTCGTGCCGAAATCACGCATTATTTCAAGCTGGCGTTTTGTGTTCCCTGCCGAGATGGGAATTACATTGGCTCCAATTTTCCTGGCTCCGTAATGAACACCGAGCCCTCCGGTAAAAAGCCCGTAGCCATAAGCGTTCTGGACTATGTCCGCTTTGGTGCAGCCTGCCATAGAAAGAGAGCGTGCCATTACTTCGCTCCAGAGTTCTATATCCGCAGTCGTATAACCCATAACCACAGGTTTGCCGGTGGTTCCGGAAGAGGTATGTATCTCGACTATCTCTTCCATCGGAGCGGCAAACATGCCGAACGGATAGGCGTCGCGAAGTTCCGCCTTGGAAGTAAAAGGGAGCTTCTCAATGTCTTTCAGGGACTTTATATCAGAAGGCTTTACGCCGGCCTTGTCGAAAGCCTTTTTGTAATAAGGGACCTTCTCGCAGGCGTATTTAACAATATGCTGCAATCGCTCCAGCTGCAGCTGGTCTTTTTCTATGGGCAGAAGACACTCTGCCTTTTTGTTCCAGATAAGGGACATGATACCTCCATGCGAGCAAGTTAGAAACAACCAAACAGCAAGCACTAAATACTAAATTCTAAAAAAAACGCAAAAAGAAAATTATGCGGTAAAGTGTTCCTTGTTTGCCTCTTTGTTCTTGAAGTTTGTCTTTTTGTTTAGAATTTAGTGCTTAGAATTTAGTGTTTGCTTTATAGAGTCTTCTTTGCCTTCTCCGTGTCTTTAATGTCACAAATGAGCAACGCGCCCTGGCGGTCCTTCTCAATTAAAACATAGGCGTTCTCAATGTTCAGGCCGCTTTTCGCGATAAACTGGGCGACATTATGAAACCCGCCCGGTTTATCCTCCATCTCAATGGCAAAGACCTCGTTCATCGATATGGTGAAGCCTGCCTTTTTGAAGGCTTCCAGCGCTTTCTCGGGTTTGTCTGCAATGAACCTCATTATCCCGAAGTCTCCCTGGCTGGCGATATTAAACGCCATGATATTAATCTTGTTTTCCTCAAAAACTTTGGTTATATGCTCCAGTTTCCCCGGCTTGTTTTCGGCGAATATGGACAGCTGCTTAATATTTTTCATTTACAACTCCTTTGGTAGATGTCACCGATAAAGGCGGCCGAGCATCCGACCTTCTGATTCTTCAACCTTCCAACCCTCTAATACACCTTTCTGTTATCAATCACCCTCTTTGATTTACCCTCGCTCACCGGTAAAGTGCCTGGCTCGGCAAGTTCAACCTTAGGCCGTACCAGGATAGCGGCTTTAAGTTTTTCGACGAGCGTACCGCGCAGGGTTTTGAGGTTGTCCAGGTTTCCGTCAAAATAGCCCTTGGAAAACTCTACCCTAATCGTCATATCTTCGGAGGATTCTAAAACTATCTGGTAATTCTTCCCGACCCCGTTTACGCCCATCAACACCTGTTCTATCTGCTGAGGATAGATGTTGACGCCGCGAATGATGAACATATCATCGGCCCTTCCGTGAATTCTCTTTATCCTGACATGCGTTCTGCCGCAGGCGCACCTTACCGGGTCTATCGCTGTAATGTCTCTCGTCCTGTACCTGATAATCG
>CAIWRR010000265.1 GCA_903915125.1 Candidatus Firestoneibacteriota bacterium
AAAAGAAGGTCCTTATTCCGGACGCTTCCTCCGGCTGCCCCATGGCCGACATGATAACGGCTGATCAGCTCCGCGCCTTCAAAAAAGAACACCCCGGCGCGCCGGTCGTGACCTACGTGAACAGCAGCGCTGAAGTCAAAGCGGAGAGCGATTATTGCTGTACGTCTGCGAATTCTGTTCAGGTGGTAAACTCCATAAAAGAGGACACCGTGTTGTTTGTTCCGGATAAATACCTGGGGGCCTACACGGCGCAAAAGACAGGGAAAAATCTCATACTCTGGGACGGGTATTGCCCCACGCATGCGAAAATATTGCCGGAACATGTGCTTGCGAAGAAGCAAGAGTATCCGGGAGCGCCTGTTATGGCTCATCCGGAATGCAGGCAGGAAGTCTGCGCGCTTGCGGATGTGGTCTGTTCAACAGAGGGTTTTATAAATCACAGTAAAAAATCAAAGGCTGCCGCTATAATAGTGGCGACAGAGATAGGGATGCTTTACAGGCTAAAAAAACTCGTTCCGGAGAAGGATTTTATTGCGGCTTCAGAAGCAGCCTTATGCCCAAACATGAAAAAGAATACTCTAGAGAAAGTCCTCTGGGCACTTCAGGATTTGAAGACAGAGGTAAAAGTTCCTGAGGCCATTAGAGTTAGGGCAAAAAGGGCTATTGACCGCATGCTCTCCAAAGGTTAATTCGCTAATTACTTGAAAAATAAGCGTATTTCTTTTCCAAATAATGTGTTTCCTATTGATTTCATTGACTATTTTGACCAATAATGATAAACTAATTGACCATGAAAAAAGCTAAAATTATTGAAACGAAACTCAAATCTGCAGCGGAAGTAGCAGCAAAAATAGGCCTGAGAAAGAAAGAGTTGGAGAACATAGGCAAGTATTCGGCAAAACTCACTTTCTCGGCGGCCGGAAAGAGCATAAGGGACGGCGGCAAGCTGATCCTAATAACCGCGACTCCTTCGGTCAAAGGTATTAACGGGAACGGCTGCAACATCTGCGACAGGCTGGTTGAATCCCTTGTCTTGCTGCGCAAGAAGACCGCGCTCTGTCTTCCTTCTTTCACTCCCGACCAGGTCATGCGGCACGAAGGCCACCCTGAAATATTTCCCGTTGAAGATGTATTCCTCAAGAATGTTGATTTCTTTAATATATTTCAGGCGCACAACCTTATCTCTGCGTTCCTGAGCAATATTGCCGTCGCCGATCCAAATTCCGAGGCCGGCAGCGCGGTTATTAACTGGAACCGCGCCTCTGCTTTTGTCGACGAGCCTCTCCGCAACGTCATAACCGGTATGTATAACAACAAACCTAACAGGCATGTAAAGGAAGAGAAATTCGAATACATACTCCATTCCGAGCTTGCCGCGGTTGCTTCGCTGTCCGTCTCCTTCGAAGATCTTAAGGCAAGAGTTGAGAAGGTTATAGTCGGATTCAACAAGGATGGCAGCCCTCTCACCATTAAGGATATTGAGCTTGAAGACGCGGTTTCGTACCTTCTCAAAGACACTCTTAAGCCGACGCTTATGCAGTCAAGAAGGGGAGACCCGGCTTTTGTTTATGTTTCTCCGTCCAGCAGAATGCTTCCTCCCGGGAATATCACGGCGTTAAAGACTGCGCAAAGCCTTTCGGAATTTGTTATTGCAAGGCTGGACGGTTCGGTTGATTCCAGCCTTGAGAAGTTTCTTGATATTACCGCGAGGGATTCGGGCATCAAACCGGACATGATAGTACTTAACACTTTCATACCGGAACTGAATTACTATGGCGGCGCGGATCTTAATTCCGCTTTCGGCAAGAATCTGGAAGCGCTCGAAAAAGGCGTGCCCGAACTCCTCAGGAACATTGAATCCGCGAAAAAGTTCGGTATTCCGGTCCTTGTCAACGTAAATGACAAAAGAGACGCTACCCAGGACGAAATAAAGATAATTGTCAGGCGCTGTTCTGACTTGGGCGTTAAGGTTGTATTCTCCTCCACAAACGGAAGCGGCGTTAAACAGAATCTCGAGCTGGTAAAAAGCGTGCTTGAAGTGATACGCACTCAGAAGAGTTATTACAAGCCGGTTTACGAGCTTGACCACACAATAAAAGAAAAGGTGAAGCTGATTGTCAAAGAGATCTACGGCATGGCAAGGGTTTCCTATTCGGCTAAAGCAGAAAAAGAACTGGAACAGCTTGAGCTGAACGGACATGCAGGGCTTCCAGTATGCATAGCCAGAAGCCCTTATTATCACAGAACGGACAGGGACGGCCTGCTCGCGATTAAATCTCTCAGGCTGCTCGCCGGCGCGGGTGTTATACTTGTGGAAGCGGCGGATTCCGAAAGGATGCCTTCTTTTGCCTGGAAATATTCCGCGGAACGGTTGACCCATGAATTATTCGTCTGAAACGCTTAATAGATTCAGCGATGACTTAGCCGCGAGGCTCCCGGCTCCCGGCGGAGGCGCAGCGGCCGCGCTTGTCGGTTCGCTTGCCGCCGCGCTCAATTCAATGGTCTGCAACTTTACGGCCGGCAACGAGCGGTTTAGGAGCGTGGAAGAAGATATTAAGAGTTTGCTAAAAACTTCCGAGGAACTCAGGGTTGAACTTCTTGGCCTGCTGCAGGCGGATGTTGACGGTTACTCCGCGTATTCCGCCGGGGTTAAAGAAATAAAAATATCAACTCTTACGGATTCCGAAAAAGAAGCGCGCAGGGAAGAACTCACTAAACAGGCGGCGGCAACTCCGCTTAAGGTTATGAAGGCTTCTGCAAAAGTGCTTGAGGTTTGCAGGCCGCTCTACGCTAAGGGAAACGCCATGCTTCTAAGCGATGTAGAAGTGGCGGCTGTTTTCGCGCTCGCGGCGCTTAAAGCTGCTTTTGTGAATGTGCGCATCAACCTGGCTTACTCCAAAGATGAAACTTATAAAAAGTCGGTGAGGACAGAATCAGAAACGCTTCTCCGCGAGGCGCAGTTAATAGAAAAAGAAGTTTCGGCATACTGTTGTTTAAAATATTAGACTTAATTTTAGGCGTTAATATCGGAGAACGGAGGAACAAATGCTCTTAGACTGGATTTTTGGCTTCTTTTCCAACGATATGGCTATAGACCTCGGCACTGCCACCACGCTTGTTTACGTGAAAGGGAGGGGCATTGTCCTTAATGAGCCGTCGCTGGTCGCTCTCAAGAGAGATACCAACGAGATACTTGCCGTGGGCAGGGAAGCCAAGACCATGCTGGGGCGCACTCCTACCAATATAGTGGCAATCAGGCCGATGAAGGACGGCGTTATAGCCGATTTCGAAGTAACCGAAAAAATGCTCAAGCATTTTATCAATAAGGTCCACAACAAAAGAACTCCGGTACGGCCGCGCATAGTAATCGGCATTCCTTCCGGCGTGACAGAGGTAGAGAAGAGAGCGGTCAGGGATTCCGCCGAGCAGGCAGGCGCGAGAAGGGTGTACCTGGTTGAAGAACCCATGGCAGCGGCAATCGGAGCGGGGCTTCCCATAGACACTCCGTCGGCAAACATGATAGCCGATATCGGCGGCGGCACCACCGAAGTAGCCGTTATTTCTCTCAAGGGAATAGTCTGCAACACTTCAGTCCGCGTCGGCGGCGACAAATTGTCAGAAGCTATTTCGCAGTATTTAAAAAGTTCCTACAACGTGCTTATAGGGGAGAGGACCGCGGAAGATATTAAGATGGAGATTGGTTCGGCTTTTCCGCTTAAGGAAGAGCTCAAGATAAGCGTCAGGGGCAGGGATATAGTGACCGGCCTTCCGAGAACCCTGGAGATTACTTCTGAAGAGGTAAGGGAAGCCATCAAGGACCCTGTCTCCCAGATAATAGAAGCAATTAAAGGCACCTTGGAGCGCACTCCTCCGGAACTCTCTGCTGACATAGTGGACAAAGGCATTATTCTCGCGGGAGGCACTTCGCTTCTTAAGGGGTTTGCGGAACGTCTCAGGTACGAGACCGGAGTTCCAATTAACCTTTCGGAAGATCCCGTTACCTGCGTCGTGCAGGGTGTGGGCAAGCTTCTCGATGACGACACCGGGCTTCTGGAAGCGGTCGCCGTTTTCGAGAAAGAATATTTCTAACGGAAGGCTGCTGACCCAATGTGGCGTAAATTTCTCAAGAAAAACAGGGTCTATGTTGTACTGGCGCTTGCCGTCATGGTTCTTGTTTTAGTAACTCTTATTCTCAGAAGCGGCGGGCACTCAGGCGGCTTTGTCACCGAAGCCGTGGCGCCCTGGCAGAAACTTGTTTCAGGCGCGGGCAGGTCCGCCGTTAATTTCTCCGAAAACCTCTTCTTTTATTTCAGCATAAAAAGCGACAACGAAAGACTGAATAAAGAACTTTCCCGCTTGACTGCGCAGAACATAGAACTGCTTGAAGCCGCGAACGAGAACGAACGGCTAAGAAAACTCCTAAATTACGTCCGCAATTCAGGATTTAAACTCAAGGTTGCCTCGGTTATCGGTTACGATCCTGACAGTTATTTTTCTTCGCTCACCATTGATCTGGGTTCAGACGACGGCGTCTCGAAAGATATGTCTGTTGTCGCCACTTCAGGGCTCGTCGGCAAAGTTCTCAGCGTTTCAAACAGTTACTCAAAAGTTCTTCTCTTGACCGATATCAGGAGCAGCGTCAGCTGTATCGCGCAGCGTACGAGATGCACGGGAGCTGTGAAGGGAAAAGGCAGAGACCTCTGCGAAATGAAATTCCTGTCTGTAAACGACGATATTAAGCCGGGTGACGCAATTATTACTTCAGGGGACGGAAAGATTTATCCCAAAGGAGTAAAAGTCGGAGAAGTGACGGCGGTTTCACAGACGGCCGACGGCATGAGTTACGATGTAGACATCAGACCCTCCGTGAATGTGCTCAAACTTGAAGAAGTCCTTGTCGTGGTGGGATATTAATGCTAAAAGACTTCCTGCTTCTATTCCTGTGTTTCCTTTTGCAGACCAGCCTCGGCCGGGAGATTGCGGTGCTTGGCGCCGGTCCTAACTTCCTCGTTATCGCGCTCGTCTTCACCTCTTCCAAGAAAGGTCCTATTGATTCCATGATAAGGTACGGTTTGCCGCTCGGGCTTATGCAGGATTTTGCCAGCAGCGGCTATTTCGGACTGGGATTGACTGTCCAGGCGGCTAACGGTTTTTTTGCGGGACTCCTTCTAAAACAAACCTACGGCGATAACCACCTTTCGAAAGCCGGCATTGCAGCTCTCGTCACGCTTATTGACGGATTTGTTTCTCTGGCCCTTATTAAATTCTACTACGGCGGCGGGAATATTTTTGCATCTTTCTTTTCCTACACTGGTCCCTCAGCGCTCTACACGGGGCTTTTAATGTTCATTTTGCTTGGGGCCGGATCCGTATTGAAAGGTTTTTTCTCCAGAACCAGGAAGACCTATGGTTTTTAAGCGCCAACAGGATACAGAAGACCGCAAAAAATTCAAAACTATACTGATTGTAATTATAAGCCTCTTCGTAATAATAGTTCTGCGGCTCTTTTGGCTTCAGGTAATACGGGGCGGGTATTACAGCGGGCTTGCCCTGAGCAACAGCACCCGCGTCATTCCGGACCGCGCCTGCCGCGGGCTGATCAGCGACAGGAACGGTGAAATACTGGTAAATAATGTCCCTTCTTTTACTGTTTCCCTTGTGCCTGCCGATCTTAAGAAAAAGGACTATGTTGTTTCGGAACTGGCCAATTTGCTTGAGTTAAACGAGGATGATATCCTGTCTAAACTTGACGGGCAGCAAAACAGGGTGTTTGAGGCGGTAAAGATAAAGGGTGATGTTCCCTCTCAGGTAGTCGCGCAGCTGGAAGAGAGCAATCTGCCGGGTGTAAGGGTTGATACAGAACCCAAACGCAATTATACGGGCAAGGCCAGCAGCTGCCATGTGCTCGGCTATGTAGGTGAATCAAACCTGGAAGAAGTATCCAATAATCAATTTTGCATCGGCGATTCAATCGGCAGGGCCGGCGTGGAGAAACGCTATGACGAAATACTGCGCGGCGTTAACGGTTCCAGAGAAATTGAAGTGGACTCCGCGGGTAGGCAGCTAAAGCCGGCAGGCAGCAAACCTTTCGTAAAGGGTACGGACCTGTCGCTTACCATTGACTCAAAATTGCAGAATGTTTGCGAGGGCCTTATTCGCGGACGAAAAGGCTGCATCATAGCGATGAATCCGAAAAACGGCGAGATTTACGCGCTGGTAAGCTACCCGGGTTTTAACCCCAACATTTTCAGCGGCAAGCTGGACAAGCGGGAATGGTCGGGTCTCATAAACAGCCCGGAGATGCCTTTCCTGAACAGGGCCGTCTCCGGACTTTATTCGCCGGGCTCGACTTTTAAAATTGTGACGGCCACGGCAGCCCTGGAAGAGCGGCTGCTTACCGAGAAAGACTACTTCGACTGCCGCGGCATCTTCTGGTATTCCGACTGGAATTATAACTGTTGGAAACTGGATGGACACGGCAGCCAGAATATTGTAGACGCGATCGGGCACTCCTGCGATATCTTTTTCTATCAGACCGGCCTTTTGGTAAAGGTAGAAAAACTCGCGGCTTACAGCCGGTTCTTTGGTTTTGGCACTGAATCAGGACTTGATCTTGACGGTGAGCGCAAGGGTATAGTCCCTGATGCCGCCTGGAAAGAAAAGTTCCACAATTCACACTGGTTTCCCGGCAATACTATCCAGCTCGCGATCGGACAGAGTTACCTGCTTGCGACCCCGCTCCAGATGCTGGACTCCTACAACATACTGATAAATGACGGGATGCTATACCGTCCGCATATAGTCAGGTCAATCGGAGAGCAATTGGTCCAGCCTTCCGCGGTAAAAAGCATATCTATCAGAAGCGAAGACCTCGTGATTGTTAAGAAGGGTCTCTGGAGGTCGGTTAACCTCGGCGGAACGGGAAGGAATGCTAAATCAATTTACGAAATCGCAGGCAAAACGGCTACCATAGAGAACCCTCACGGGCCATCGCACGCCTCATTTATTGGTTTTGCCCCGTTCAACAATCCGGAGATCTCCGCGATTGCGTTTTTTGAAGGGTCCGGAGGCGGAGGCGGAACTGACGCCGCGCCTGTTGTGAAATCCGTAATAGAAGCTTATTTCAAAATAAAAAAGGAGAAGAATGCCAAAAACGCCAGCAAAGACTTTTAATGTTGTCATTCTCTCCTGCGTTTGCATACTGCTCGCGTTCAGCGTGCTTATGATCTATTCTGCCACGAACAGCGTGGAATACCGGGCTCTCTACAAGGCTTTTTACCTCAGGCAGATAATGTGGGCGTCCCTGGGGCTTGTCGTCATGTTTGCAATCAGCTACATAAACTATTCCACTTGGATTGAGATAGCGGATAAACTCTACTGGATTACGGTAATTCTCCTGGTACTTCTGCTCTTCTTCCGCGGCAGCATGAGGTGGTTTCATATAGGGCCATTTACCTTCCAGCCTTCAGAGCTCGCGAAGTTTACAATGCCGCTGGCCCTGTCGCGGTTCATACTGGACAATAAAGGCAAGGCGGAAGTGCTTGAGGGGATGATAAAGATAGGCGCAATGATAGTTATTCCGCTGATTCTTATTATTGTACAGCCGGATCTCGGGACAGGGCTTGTGTTTGTGCCTCTTTTTTTCTGCCTGCTTTATGTGGGAGGAGTTAGTATCAGATATCTCGGTTACCTGATAACATTGATGGCTATATTTGCTCCGGTGTATTATTTTACGCTTATGAAGAGCTACCAGAAGAACCGCCTGCTCTCGTTCTTAAATCCGGAGAGCGATCCGCTCGGTAAAGGTTATTCAATCATTCAGTCCAAGATCGCGGTGGGTTCCGGAGGTATCTTTGGTAAAGGTTTCATGAAAGGCACGCAGAGCCAGCTGAATTTCGTCCCGGAAAACCACACGGATTTCATCTTTGCCGTGGTCGGCGAGGAGATGGGTTTTCTTCTTGTTTTTATTCTGCTTCTGGCATACCTTATGCTGATACTTGAAGGGCTAAAGATTGCAATGCACGCCAAGGATAAGGCCGGAATGCTCCTTGCTTCCGGGGTCGTGAGCCTGCTCACAGCACAACTGTTTATGAACATTGGAATGGCCATAGGGATTCTTCCCGTCGTCGGAGTTCCCCTGCCGCTTCTAAGCTACGGCGGGTCTTCACTGCTGTTTACGATGGCGCTGATCGGCATCCTTTTGAACGTGCATTTTTCAATAAAGAGGTCCTCACTTTAATATGACGCTAAAAGAGAAATTATACAAAGACATTCTGCCTTTTGTTCAGAAACCGGTGAGATATTCCGGCGGAGAGTACAACTCTGTCGTGAAAGCTCACGCTTCAACAGGGGCAAAGTTCCTGCTGGCCTTCCCGGAGGTCTACGAGATAGGAATGTCCTATCTGGGCCTAAAGATACTCTATGGGATCTTGAACGGCCTGCCAAACTGCCTTGCGGAACGGGCATTCTCACCCTGGCCGGATATGGAAAAAATAATGCGCGAGCAGGGAGCGCCGCTCTACTCCCTTGAAACTTTCACGCCCGCAAAAGAGTTTGACTGTATCGGAATAACGCTTCAGTACGAAATGACTTTCACAAATGTGTTGCAGCTGCTGGATCTTTCCGGACTTGAGTTCCTTGCTTCAAAAAGAAAGGAAGAGGATCCGGTTATTCTCGGCGGAGGTCCTTCGGCGTTCAATCCCGAACCGCTCGCGGATTTCTTCGACCTTTTTATAGTGGGCGACGGAGAGGAGAGTATGGTCGCTCTTGCGGTCCTGTTCGAGAAGAAGAAAAAAGAAAAACTCTCAAAGAAAGAATTTCTCAAACTTGCCTGCGCAGTTGAAGGTGCGTATGTGCCGTCCTTCTATTCGCCGGAATACGCGGCTGACGGTACGGTAAAAAGCTGCGTAAAAAATGAACAGGCGGCGCCGGACCGCGTCAGAAAGGCCTGGGTAAGAGACCTTGATAAAGCCTGTTTCCCTGTTGCTCCGGTTGTGCCTTATATGAATGTAGTGCAGGACAGGGTTACCCTTGAGATAATGAGGGGCTGCGCGAGAGGCTGCAGGTTCTGCGTCAGCGGAATGTCCACGCGGCCGGTCAGAGAGAGAAGCGTTAACAAACTCATGGAGCTTGCGCGGGCCTCACAGGCCGATACGGGTTATAATGAGATTTCGCTCTCTTCGCTTTCTTCAACAGACCATTCCGGCATTGAACCGCTGGCGGAGGCGGTTGAAAGCGAGTTCTCCGGAAAACATGTTTCAATTTCACTGCCTTCATCCCGCATAGACGCCTTCTCGGCAAGCATCGCCGCGAAACTTTCAAAAGTAAGAAGATCCACGCTGACTTTTGCGCTGGAAGCGGCAACCGAAAAACTTCGGGCCGCGATAAACAAACCCATCTCCGAGGCTGATGTTCTTTCAGCCGCGGAAAAGGCCTTCGCTGGCGGGTGGGAAAATATAAAGATGTACTTTATGCTGGGACTTCCGGGCGAAACCGAAGCGGATATCCTGGCCATAGGAGATCTTGCGAAAAAGATAAACCAGCTCGGCCGCCAGCAGAACAAAAGATTCAGGGGGTTGACGGTTAATGTCGCTTTCTTTGTGCCCAAACCCCACACTCCATTCCAGTGGATGGCCCAGGATACAGGGCAGAGTTTTAAACAGAAAATAGATGTCCTGCGCAAAGTCGTGAATCCCAAGTGGATCAAGTGGCACAGCGTGGACCTTTCTGCGCTTGAAGGGGTTTTCGCCCGCGGCGACAGGCGCCTTTCCGGAGTGCTGCTTTCCGCCTATAATAAAGGCGCGAGGTTTGACGCCTGGCACGAACTCTTCTCGGCCTCCCGCTACGCGGAGGCGTTCAAAGAGAACGGGTTGGATCCGGCCTTCTACGCCAACAGGGAGAGAACCTATGAAGAAGTCCTGCCCTGGGACCTCATTGATACGGGTGTCAGGAAAGAATTTCTGAAGGAAGAGAACGAGAAGTCCAAGCGGGCCGAGACAACTCCCTATTGCGCCAAAGAAGCCTGTAATTCCTGCGGGCTGGAGAAGGAGTGCGCGTCCGTTTCGGTTCCCGGTGGAATTGAAGAGCCTAGAATTACGAGGGCTCCGTCCGGCTCAGCTCTAAAGATACGGGTGAAATACGCCAAGACGGAGAGGGCGAAGTTTATTTCGCATCTGGACGCTTTGAACACCGTTCATCACATACTTATGAGGACAGGCATGCCGGTAGTTTTCTCGGACGGGTTCAATCCCCATGTAAAGACCGCGTTCTCTCCGGCGCTCTCTGTGGGAGTTTCAAGCGAAGCGGAGAGTTTCGATTTTGAGCTTTACGGGAGTTTTGACAGGGCAGCCGTTGAAGCGGCGCTAAAGAAAGCCTCTCCGGAAGGAATACGCATAATCTCCGCGGAAAAGATTCCGGCTGTAATAAAAAGCGAGTTTTCCTACGCCGTCTATGAAGCCGATATCGCGGATTTCAAAGTCAGGGAGGGGGCAAAACTCCCGGAAACAGTTGAAAAAATGGAAGCAAAGGACGGAAAACTCTATATTGGGGTAAGGCTAAACCGGCCGGGTCCGAGCAATATTTTCAAGCTTCTTGCGCTGATAGTTGAGTCCGATGAAATAACAGTCAAGAAGATACCCGTAAAAAGAATAAAACTTTTCTGAAGTTTGCGGGAGGGAATACGCGCAAAATTATTTTCATCTCTCTTTTCTTTTTTCTTCTTTCAGTTGTTCTTCCTCTTGAAGCAAAAGTACGTCTCCCAAGATTGCTGAGCGACAACATGGTTATTCAGCAGGGCGTGAAATTTAAAGTCTGGGGCTGGGCCGACAAAGGGGAGAGCGTGAGCGTTTCCCTTGACGGCAACACCGCCCGGGCAACAGCAGGCGAGTCCGGGTCCTGGCAGTGCGAGCTGCCGGCGATGAATGCAAGCGACAAACCGCTTGAGCTGACCGTTTCCGGCTCCAACACTATCAAGGTAAAAAATATCCTGGTGGGAGAACTTTGGGTCTGCGCCGGCCAGAGCAATATGGCCTGGGTGCTGAGGCTTGCAAAGGGCGGCCCGGAAGAAGTTAAAAACGCCAATAATCCCTCAATAAGGTTCTTCCTGACACGCGGCCCGGCAGCCGATAAGCCGCAGGAGGATTTCCAGAACACCAGCCAGTGGGCCGCTTTCGAGCCAAAGTTCGCGGGCGATTGCACGGCTATCGGTTATTTCTTCGGAAGGTATTTGAACAAAGAACTGAAAGTTCCCGTCGGACTGATAGACGAAGGCTGCGGGGGTACAACGGTGGAGCAGTGGATACCCAGAAGGGCTTTTAGCAATAACCCTGACCTGCCGGGCTGGGAAGCAAAAATAGCCGCCGCTGAAAAGGCTTACGCCGCTTCCAAGGCCGATTATGACAAGAAATACTCAGACTGGAAGAACGCTCCGGAAGGAAAAAGGAACAAGTATCCTCCAAATCCCATAGTTCCTCCGGAACTTGCGTTCGGCGGCATCTATCACTGCAGAGTCTCGCCGCTGCTTCCAATGGCGGTGGCCGGAGTGCTATGGTACCAGGGAGAATCCAATGTCGCCAAGGATTTTTACTTCAACAGCCAGGGGCAGGATTTCGCAAAAGAAAATATCGCCCTGGTAAAAACGCTGAGAAAAGAGTTCGGCATAGCGGACCTGCCGTTCCTTTTTGTCCAGCTTGCCGCCTCGGGGCAAAAGACGGCTGACCTGAACAGGGTAAGCGCGTGCGCGGAGGCGCGCGAAGCCCAGCTGTCGGCGCTTTCATTGCCTAATACCGTTATGGTTTCGGCCATAGACAACGAGGACACGAATACCGCGCATCCGGTGGATAAGCTCCCCATAGGCGAGAGGCTTGCTAAGGCCGCGCTCGCGGTCAAATATAAAAAGACAATTCCTGATTACTGCAGTCCGGTATTTGATTTCATGAAGGTTTCGGGAAACGCGGTAACCGTGAAGTTCAAATACGCCGATAACGGGCTGCTTGTGAAGGGTGAGAAGCCGAACGGATTTGCCCTTGCCGGAAAGAACAGGATTTATTATCCGGCTGACGCTAAGGTCTCGGGAGATTCCGTAATACTGACCTGCGACAAAGTCTCATCACCCGCAAGCGTTAAGTACGGCTGGGCGAACTGCCCCGATGTGAATCTTTTCAATAAAACCGGAATGCCTGTCTCCCCGTTTCGCGCCGGCGAGTAACTTTTAGCAGTCAATAGTAACGCAAAACCCCGGTCTTTACCGGGGTTTTGCGTTTGCGCTTACCTTATAAACCTTATGAACCTTAAAAACTTTTAGACCTGTGCTATTTTTATAATATTACTGAGATCCCCTCCCTTATCTATCGTTCCCGCCGCAATTATCACCCTGTCGCCCTTCCTGAAAAGGTCCGAGGTTTTGATGAATCTTGAAACAGTATTCATCACCACCGAAGGATGCTGCTTTGCTGAATACACGGGATAAACTCCCCAGGAGAGAGTAAGCTGTCTCTGAACATCCTGCCCGGCGGCAAGCGCTATAATCATCGCGGAAGGGCGGTGGCGCGATACGACCCTCGCGGTTTTGCCGGAGAGCGTCGGTATTACTATTGCCTTCACAGTGTAGTTAAGGGCTATATCCGCGACGCTCTGGCTGATTATGTCTGTAATGTCCCTCTTGACGGTTTTCCCGATGTGAACATCAAAATTGTATTTCTTCTCGGCCTGGACGGCTATTTTCTCCATCATGACTACCGAATCAACCGGATATTTTCCGACTGCAGTTTCGCCTGAGAGCATTATCGCATCCGTTCCGTCAAATATGGCGTTTGCGACATCGGAAACCTCGGCCCTGGTCGGCGAGGGGTTGTCTATCATTGACTCCAGCATCTGGGTGGCGGTTATGACAGGTTTGCCCGCGGCGTTGCACTTGCGTATTATGTCTTTCTGAAGGTTGGATATGCGCTCAATCGGCATCTCAACGCCCAGGTCCCCGCGGGCAACCATCACCCCGTCGGTAGCGTCAATTATTCCGATTAAGTTATCAATTGCGAAACGCCGTTCTATCTTGGAGATGATAAAGGGTTTGTGTTTGAATCCTCCGATGAAGGTTTTCACCCTTTTCACGTCCCGGGCGTCTTTAACGAAAGAGAGGCCGATAAAATCAACGCCGTGCGCCGCGCAAAATTTTATATTCCTGTAATCGTCCGCGGTTACAGAGGGGATGGGAAGGTCAATGTCCGGGAAGTTGAGCCCCGCGCCTTGTTTTATTTCTCCGCCCGCAATGACTTTGCAGAGCACGGACTGCCGGCCGGTTTTCAAAACTCTTATGCGGATCTTTCCGTCCGAAATATAAATCTGCGCGCCCGGGACGAGAGCTTTTAATATTGCCGGATGGGAAATGTTAAACTCGTTTTCCGCCGCTATCTTTCCGGTAACTATCTTCAAGACGGCGTTGTGCTTCGCGATTATCGGATTACCGCCGGGGAGGCCCCTTACCCGCAGTTTCGGCCCGGGCATATCGGCAAGAATCCCTATCGGCCGGTTCAGTTCGTTTTCAATCTTACGGACAAGAGAGATGGTCTTTTTATATTCGCCAATATTTCCGTGAGAGAAATTTATGCGGACAATATCCAGGCCTGAGCAGATCATTGCTTTCAAAGTTTTGTAGTTGTTGCTCGCGGGGCCCGCTGTTGCCACTATCTTAACTCGGTTCCAGGGAATAATCATGTTTTCCTCTCTTTGTCAGCCTGTTAAAAAATGCTTTTCCCTCTGCTGTCTATCGCTGTTATGACGGGAAAGTCTCGCACCTCAAGCTCATATACAGCTTCGGGACCGAGTTTTGGGTAAGCGATGACTTTAGCCGATTTTATACGCTTGGCGAGATACGCGCCGGCGCCGCCGATGGTTATAAAATAGACTCCCTTATGTCTTTTTATCGCAGCAACAACTTCCTTGCTCCTGCCGCCTTTGCCTATCATGGCTTTCAATCCGTTTTTCATAAGGAGAGGAGAGAAGGAGTCCATCCTTCTGCTTGTAGTCGGTCCGCAGGATCCGATAACTTCACCCGCTTTCGCCGGTGTCGGGCCGACATAATAGATGGTTTGTCCTTTTATGTCCACGGGGAGTTTCTTGCCCTTTTTTATCGCCCCGGCAAATCTAAGATGCGCCTGGTCTCTTCCCGTTATAAGCTTGCCTGACAGTAGGGCCATCTCCCCCGCTTTAAGGGTTTTGATGGCCTTCTCATCTATGGGCAATTGTATGGTTTTCATAAGTGTTTGTTCATGGTTTACGTTACAAACGTTAAGAACGTTGCGAACTTTGCAAGTTTTTATGCGCGGAGCGCAAAGAATGACAACTTATATTCACCGCTACCGGCAGTCCCGCAATATGCGTCGGCATAGACAGTATATTTACCCCAAGCAGTGTTGTTTTTCCCCCCGCTCCGAGCGGGCCGATATTGAGTTTGTTGCCTTTTGCGAGCAATTCTTGCGCCATCTTTCTGAAATGGGGCTTGTCTGAAAGGAAATTTACAGGTTTTGTCAGCGCTTTCTTCGCGAGGTAACAGGCTTTCGCCGCGTCTCCGCCTATTCCCACCCCGACCACATAGGGAGGGCAGGCGTCAGGCCCTGCTTCCTTGATGGCCTTGAGTATTGAGTTCGCGACAGCGTCAGAGCCGGCCGTCGGGTTGAGCATATAAAGTTTTGACTTGTTTTCAGAGCCAAAGCCCTTGGGGAGCACCGTCAGTCTAAGTTTCCTGCCCGGGACTATGTCATAGTAAATCATTGCTGGAGTGTTCGTTCCGGTGTTCTTCCTGATGAGCGGGTCCGCTACGATTGATTTTCGCAGGAACCCTTCTTTATAGCCCGCAGCGACCCCCTTATTTATGGCGGTTGTAAGGTCTCCCTGTATCCTCGCGTCCTGTCCCACCTCGGCAAAGACCACAGTCATACCCGTATCCTGGCAGAGGGGGATTCTCTCATTCCGCGCGATAGAGCAGTTCTCAAGGAGAATTGAAAGGAGGTTTCTGCCCTTGGAAGAAGTTTCTTTTCGAAGAGAACTCTTAAGCGCTTTTACCACGTCAGGGCGCAGTTTCAGATTGGCTTCAATGCAGAGGTCTTTTACCGTGCGCGATATGGTTTTAGAGTTTATCATAACCACCTTCAGAGAAAATTAAAATCAGTTTGATTACACCGATGAAAACACCGATGCCACCGATGTGAGAAGGTTTATCGGTGACATCAAAATTATTATAACCCCAGCTCCGCAACGCCTTTGGCCACTGCTTCAGCCGATTTTTTCAGCAGGGAAAGTTCTTCGGCGTTCAGTTTAAGTTCCACGATCTGCTCAACTCCGTCTTTTCCTATTTTTACCGGCACTCCGATGAAGACGCCCTTAATTCCGTACTCGCCTTCAAGATAAACGCAGGAAGGGAGGATGCGTTTCTGGTCCTTCAGAATGCTCTCAACCATCGCGACGGCCGAACTTCCGGGAGCAAAATAGGCGCTTCCGGTCTTAAGCAGAGCAACTATTTCCGCGCCGCCGTTCCTGGCCCTTTCCGAGAGCTTCGCTATCTTTTCGGCCGGAAGAAGTTCGGTAAGAGGAATGCCGGAGACCGTGGTGTAG
>CAIWRR010000266.1 GCA_903915125.1 Candidatus Firestoneibacteriota bacterium
ATTTCTTCCCGTCTGGGGAATATTTTTCTGTAATCACACAATCAGTATGGCCCGTTAGCGTTCTCTCGCACTCTCCTCTTCCAACATCCCAGATTCTTACCGTTCCATCTTCGCTCCCGGACGCCACTTTCTTCCCGTCTGGGGAATAGGTTACTGAATTCACACAACCAGTATGGCCCGTTAGCGTTCTAATTAGAAGGGATTCCTCTGCAAACAGACAGACTGCAGCACCTGTGATTAATATGAAGATAACAATTTTTTTTAGCATTACAGCTCCTTTCTCTTCAATTTTTTGTCTGTCAACTACGCCTTCAGTCCTTCTATCGCTTCAATGAGTTCTCCTGCCGATTTATACCTTTTGTGTTTGTCAAATTGAAGACACCTTGTGATTGTTTCCTCAACATTTTCCGGCAATTCAGGGCAGATTTCTCTAAGCTTGCAATATGCCATCATTTGTTTCTGCAAATAGAAATCAGGCCCCTTGAACGGAGTTTCACCGGCAAGCATTTCATACATAGTCACTCCGAGAGAATATATGTCCGACCTGGCATCAAACCCTGTACCCAGATGCTGCTCGGGAGACATGTAGGCCCTTGTGCCTGAGTTATCGGTTCCTGTCAATCTGGAAAGTGTATCTTTAATCTCTCGCGCTATGCCGAAATCCATCACCTTAATCCAGCCTTCTTTTGAAAGCATAATATTGGAGGGTTTAATATCACGGTGAATAATTTTCTTGCCGTGCGCGTATTCCAATGCCGAACTTGCAGCCAGCATTACTTTCTTTGTCTCTTTAAGAGTACACTTGCCTTTCCTGTCAAGTATTCCGTCTATTGTTTCTCCGTCAACATATTCAAAGACCAGATATATACAGCCGCTTTCCTCTATTCTGTCGTAGATAGCCACTATATTCGGATGATTTAACTCGGCGACCCGCGTAGCTTCCTCAAGAAACCTTTTTTTCTCTCGCGGATTTATTGCCAGTTCATCTTTCATCTTCTTAATCGCTACCTTCTTATTTATTTCCCGGTTCAGCGCCTCATAGACAACGCCCATTCCCCCGCGGCCTATTTCACGGACAAACTCATACTTCTTGCCGATTAACTCATCCCCGCCTGAAGTCTGAGTCTCATCGGGGGAGCGCAAACTTTCAGGCGTCTTTGGCGCTTTCACCGAAGAATCACCTTTGTTCCCACTGCTTCCGGAAAACACCCGGCTGCCGCCGGAAAGACTGATATATCTTTCCAGTACATCTTCAAAGAATACTTTTTCATTCACAAACTTTCTATATATAAGCAGCGCGTCCTTTTGGCGATTTTCACCTTCGAGACGCTTGGCATAGGCGAAGTAGGTCTTTAAAACATTCGCGCCGCCTGGCTTATTCTCAAGTTCAGCCAGCGGCTTGACTGCAGAATCACTCATTCTTTCAAGGAGACAGACTTCAAACCATGTCAAGTATTCGTCCGGCGACCAGGCATCAGCCTTGGCCATAAATGCAATCAGCTCTTTATATTTCTTATGGTCAAACAACATTCTTTGAATGTTCTTGTGATACTTGGCAGGTATTTCTTTTGGCGAAACGAGATCTTTCCATTCCCCGGCCTTCTCTTTGAGAGCTAAATACTTGTGCCATTGTTCATCATTCTTTGTAATTTTCGAAAGCAGACTTAGGAGTGAGACTGTATCTTTATCCTTCTCCAGTTGCTCTAAGGCTTTTGAAATTATCGGAGCAGGGGCTGTCGGCGGGATTGCGCCAAGCTGCTTCAACGCGCTGCAGGCGACAAAGTACTTATCCCATTGTTCCGGAGTTATTTTAGGCAATTGCTCAATGTACTGCTTCAAAGCCATAAAGGCCTTCTTTCCCTCTAACTCTTCAAGAACCCAATTTATCGCATAATCAGGAGCGTCAAGCGGGAAAGCTTGAAGTTCGTCCAGCTTGATGTGGGCATCCAACAACTGCAGCCATTGTTCTTTTCTTTTTTTCGGGATTTGCAAAAGAAGCTCCCTGATTTTATTATTCTCGCCTTTGGATTCCATCGCAGCGACAGCCTTATCAATTACCGCTGCTGGAGCTAAAGGAGAAACACATTCCAGCATTCCTAACTTTGCGCAAATATCCACAAAAATATTCCATTCATTCTCGTTAAGCTTCTCAAAGCCTCCATTACCTGCTTTTAATTTCATTACTTGGAATGACATCTCATACTTGCCGATAGTCATAAGTTTCCGCGTTAGTGCTGTCGCATTTTCACTTAAAATGATTTTGTCTTTTAGAATATCCAACACCAGTTCTTCCAGCTTGCCGTTGGCATCATAAACATCCACGATAATAGATAGCGTCTCAAAATGTTTTCCAGAAAAAGCCTTTATGTTCTTAAGGATGGTTTCCAGGAATCTGCTATCAAGCATTTTAATAGCTTCATCCGTTTTCTTGCATTTCATCAAATAATCCGCGCAAGCAATGCGCCACTCGGGGAGAACCTGCGGTCTTCTAATATCAGAGTAATCATTCAACCCTTCACAAATCCGGAAAACAGAAGCCATTGGATAACTTGGAATGGACTCAATAATAATATTTCTTGCAACTTTGTATTCTTTGTTCTTAATCAATACAGGCAACAATTCTTTCTTGTATTCAATATCTTCACTTTCTTTACCGATGTCGGAGGATATTGATTCCAGCTTGCCCTTATAGGCATAAAGCTTATAAAGCGTTTCCGGAGACAATTTTTGCAGTTTTTTCACATCGCTAAAGTATCTATTCTTATACTTAGCAAACAATACAAGCGCTTTCTCCGTGTCGTTTACACTCTTTTCTATTTCGCCGACAAGCGAAATAGTCTTTCTCTTGTAGCTTACATAAAGCAAACAAAGTACTATCAAGATAACGATTAAAACGATTACAGCTACAATAGCTTGCTTCCTGTGAACAACTGCTTCTGCCTGGACAAGACTATACTTGGCGGATTCTGTCTGTATTATCTCAAGCGCCTCCCTGTAACGGGAGGCTGCTTTCGAGTAATCCTCAGTAGCCACGCAAGCTTCAGCGGCAGCTATTTTTTCCTGATATTTAGCCATATTTACCAGCAGTGTCTCCATTTCTTTCTTACGAACCGTTTTTCTTTCCGCTGGAATACCTTTCCTGAATATCTCCGCTGCTTTTGAAACATTACCTTTTTTCAAATAACTCATTCCCCAGTAGTAGCACCAAACATCGCCTATCTCCGCGGCCTTCTCTAAATGCTTGATGGCGCCGTCATAGTCCCCGGTATCATACAGCACGGAACCCAGCCAGTTCCTGTAAACCGCATTGGAAGGTGTTTCCCGCACTGCCTTCTCAAACAGCGAAACGGCAAGAGAAAGTTTCCCTTCAGAAACGGCTGCTTGCCCTTGAGCAAAATTCTCAAAAGCAGTCTGCGCCTGCAATTTAACGACAGTGAAACAGGCAACAGCTAAAAATACCAGTAAAGTTTTTTTCATATTCTCCGCACCCCTGAAAGTTCACATTAACAGACAAATCACCTTGAACTCATTGAACCCAAAATAATAAGAAACACTATTATTGGAACAGTACATAATAACGTTATAAGGGCGGCTCTGTCCCAAGCTTTACGCTTCCTAAAATACTCTTCTTTGCCTTTATCCCAGTTCTTTTCCCAGTCTATCTTGTTACCCTTAATAAGAAGATAAATGACTACGCCCAAGTTTACATAGGGTATCAGGCATGCAAAACCAAGCCCGTAGAATCCGCGGGAAAAACACCAAAAAATGTTTAGAAAAAAACCAGACCAGCAGGCTTTCTTTAACTCTGCCTCATCAATTTGATCCGCAGCCGGGAGAGTTTCTGGCGCAATGTACTCGATAGGGTCATAAACCGGAGCAGACATTGAGGCGTTCTCTATGCCTTTTACTGACTTAGTAACCAGTATTTCCTGGCAGTACCTGCACTTTTTTGCCTCGTAGAGGATTTCTTCCGCGCAGGAGGGGCACTTTTTAGTTAATACAAGCGTCTTTCCGCAAGACTTGCAGAATTTTGCCTCAGGCCTGTTATCAACCCCGCAATTTCTGCATGCCATTATTCCCCCCTGTCAACCGTGACCTTATACTCCTGCCCGCCAAAACTGAAAGAACAGGACGGGTAAAGCACTATGGCGTCATCCGGGGTTACAAGCAGAAGAATATCATCCCTGAGTAATATCCTGAAATCATCCGTTTTGCCACACTCAATGCCTATTTTAGTAAAAGCTATGGAGACCGAGTCACGCACAACAATGAAATCTTTTTTGACCGGGTCTGACATGCTCTCAATGAACAACCCGCCTATCCCTTTCTTTTCCTTTCTGCCTTTCTTATAGGAAGGAGAATCCGCAGTAAATGCCGGCGAGGTCAGCTGCTGGCGGGCGCCTTCTCCAGACCTTGAGAAGTGTACCGTCATCTGGACTATATGCGCCAGATCAAGAACTGAACCCTCCTCAAGCTGTGTTCTCGTTATCTTCTCATTGCCGCAGAAAGTGCCGAGCTTGGAACCCTCATCCTCCGCAATAACAGCATTCCCGGTAATGAATAATTTCAGGTGCTTGCGGCTGATACTCAGATTATCAAGATTCACATCGGGATTAACATCAACACTTTTTCTTCCAAATGTGACCGTGTCTTTTTTCAGCACAATTACCTTTTTCCCGGTCTTCTGCGGAACAAGAGCAAACTTTTCCGTATTCTTTGATTTTTCGACGCACTCCAGTCTGGCGGCAGCTTCGGGGTATTCCTTGTTGATCTTAAGGATATTATTAAGCGACGCGACATAGCTGCTCAAATCCTCTCCCTTAAGGAATTCTTTGGCTTCCCCAAACAGTCTTTCGCTTTCCTCCCTGATTCTCGATATTTCACCGCTAAAAGATGTGACCTTTTCCCTATAGTCCTGCGGCTCAGAACCGGAGTTTAGCAGCAGCATGCCTGTTGAATTATCGCCGGCCGTTGATTTTCTAAGTCTTTCAAGCTCTGTTATTTCCTTGCCTTTCATAAGCTTCTCTTGTTCGGCTTCCGCCGCAGAGATGTTTCCAGACTCCAGCAAGCTCTTTATATTTTCAGTTTTGTTCTCCAGCTGCATATTCAATTCATGCAGCCGCGCAAAGTTTTCGTACTTCGCAAGACTGGCCGCTATCTCCCGTTCAACAAGATATTTGTCCATATTCCTAAAATTCTCGTATTCTTCCTCAGTCAACGGCGCGTTCTGCTGCAGCTTTGTCATTATCAGCATGTATTGCAGGTAGACCTCTTCCGCCTTCCCCGGATTGTTCTTCGTTCTGGTTAACAACCTTTGCCTGAACGCGACCAGCTCTGAATTTCCCGGGAGCGCTCCAAGGGCCTGGTTCACGAGAGTTTCCGCTGCAATAAAACTTCCGCGCTTATAATAATTCTCCAGCTGGACCAGCGTCGGCTCTAACTTGAACAACTTGCCCCTGACAAAAACTATAACCGCCTGACTGATATATAGAAGGAACGCAAGCAATCCAAGCACAATAAGAAGCATTCTTGCAAAACCATAGACAGATACTTTTCTGTTATATTCCTGCATGAAGAGAGGGTGGGTAAAAATCACGGACGATTCAATGTTTTCCGCCTTGCTGACCTTGAGAACGAGTTGAATGTGCTGTTTCTCCTTGTCCTCTATAGACCATTTCAATTCGGCTGTAAGATCAGGAGCGTACTTTGCATTCGACGCCCGATCAATTATTATGGCAGCTATTTCATCATCGTTGACGCCCTTGGAAATAAGCACTTTTCTGAGATTCTTTACGGTTTCCTGGTATTCTTCGGGAGGTATAATAAAGGTCAGCACTTTCTTCTTGCTATTCATAATCGCGCAGGTCAGATCAGGGATGACTTTGTTGTTGAGATAGGTATCCTGAACCGGTCCGTCTATCGTTTTAAACTCAAGAATAGTCCCCTTCCAGCCTTTCTGCTCGCACTTATCCAATATGTCCGAAGACAGCTGCTCAACCGCCTTGTCAAACGGCTTAATATCAACAGCACCGCTGAAAAAAAAGCTGATGTAGCCAAATCCAAGCGCGCATAGAAGCATAAAGCCAAGCAGGGAGTATTTGATATTCTTAGTGATAGTAATCATTTTTCCGCGCTATTTAAGGGCTTTTACGCCCGATTTTATCTTGTCTGAAAGGGATGCGTTAATTTTTCCGAGAGCCTTGTACCCCGCGCTCGCGGCTGAGGTGCTGTACCCCTCGCCTCCGGCGCCTTCTATGGTCCTGCAAATCCTGCCTGAAGGAAGCAGGTAAATATCGGCTTTTGCCCGGATACTGGCTTTATACATGTCAAAAGGATCTTTTCTGCTTTCAGAAACAAAAACCAGATAGACCAGGTAGTCATTATTCCGGCCGGACAACCTTTTTAATGATTCAGGAGTCAGCTCTTTTTCTTCTATAACACACGCGTCAGCGCTGAACCCGCAGTTTCCTATCAATTCCCGCAGCTCTGCTGCCCATGAATCCGGATGGGAAAGCGAATCGGAATTGAAGAAATTGACGCAGTAAGCAATGGACTTTCTCTTGGTTATCTCTATTCTGGCATTAGGCATAAGAAATGTTTTTTCAAGCCCGAGCTTGTCCCCGTCTATTTCAGCGCTGATAGCCGCTTCGGTTGTATCCGGCCTGACATCAACGGATTCAACCGGAATTTCCAGGTCGCCCTGCGGTCCTGATTGCAGGCCCGTTTGTACTATTTTTCCGGCGCCTTTTACAAACTCCGCTTTAACCGGAAGGCCGACAACCGGTTTCTGGGTGTTCTCATCAACGCGGTAAACCACACTGATAGACGGTCTTTTTGAAACTCTGCCGTCATTGTCAAAAGATATTTTATCATCCAGCGCTTTTACTTCAAGCCTATTCACAATCCCCCTGATATTTGAATTTATTATATCGCCGACATCCACTACCTGCCCGTCACCGTTGGCATCCGCATTCAGCACGCCTCCGAACAGTCTAAGCAATTTATCACGGCTGTCAAGAAAACGGTGCAACGCCTCGCCAAAGTTTTTCTGATTTAACGCTTCAAAGGCCTGCTTCAGCGGGAAAAGAATCATTATTTTCTTGTTTTTCAGGTCCTCTTCAACTTTATCTTTGTATTGTTTCACTGTAATCCAGGCCAGTACCGTCACCTGCCCTCTCCCCGGATAGTTCTGATAAACCTTGGACTCTGAGTTCTGGAAAAGAGCGTCGGAATATGTTTTGGTAACACTTGAAAATTGTTCCTCGACCACCTTTTTATCTTTTTTTAGTATATCGCTGACGGTATTGACGACCCGTATTTGTATCCTATTTGAAAGTTCGACCCTGGCATTCTGCTTGGCGGCTGCCGTGGCGTCATACTTAACCTGTTTATAATCTTTGTACTCCGAGAAAGCCGACTCGCAAATGAGATTTTCATCGGCCATCTTGGCCTCAATATCTTTTCTCGCGGCCAGACGTTCTTCCCTTTCTTTAAACTCCACCTTCAAACGTATTTTCTCTTCCGCATCATTAATATTTTTGACCAGCAATTCCGCAATATCCTCTTCCTGGCCTTTAGTACTGATAACGGCATAGAGATAACCGCCAAAATAATCCTGCAGACTTTTCCTGCAGGCCGTAAAACTCGCGAGCGCCGCCTCGAAATCCTCTCTTTTTATCTCTGCCAGCCCGTCCCTGAGGGGAGTGATAACAATTTCCTTTTTGTCTTTGAGGTCAGCATCAACTTCTTTGTTGTAATCTTTTATTGTCACATAACACAGAGCGGTGAGTTTGTTCTTATCAGGGAAGTTTTGGTAATAGGTTGTTTTTGAAAGCTTGAGAAGCGCGCCCAAATAGAACCCGGAAATTTCCGAAAGCTGATTCTCCACGAAGCCCCTGTCCTTCCTGGTAAAAACCCCGACAGAGTCGCCTATCTTTTCCTGGAGTTTCCTTGAAAGCTCGGCTAGAGCTTTGGTTTTTGCGTCATCTTCCGCCTGAGTTTTGTCGCTATAATTACCTTCTATTTCAGCCCGGGCGCAAATTATGGATTTATCCCCCAACTTGCGCTCGATCTCCTCCCTGTTTTTGTCTCTTGTCTGATTATCCCTGCGTTCCTGCTCAACACGCTGCCGCTCCTGTGAAGCCGCATCATTTGATTCCGCGCCGGAGGCGGTGAGCGCCGGGGAAAACGCTATAAGCAGACCCGCAAGCAGGAAGAGACTTCGTTTCATTCCTGGCCCTCCTTCTTTTTCTGCTCTTCAAGGGCCTTATTCATTTCATCAACCGCTGCATCGCTGCTCTTTTCCATCTCCAGGAACTTTTTATACACGCTGTCAATCTTATAGGGATGCTTTTCCTGATGAAAGACTTCGACCGGAACAGAACGTCCGGTTTTTGCCGTGTTGCCGGCAGAGCCCGGTTTGAGCGCGGCCGGAACAACTGGAGCAGGCGAGGCGTCTCCTTTGACGGTCTCACCGGCAGGCGCCGGCCCGGCTTCTGTTTTTTCCGGCCCGTACGGGATGTGGATGTTATGCGCGTCCAGCCATTTTTTCACAACATCCGACCTTATGGCAAAGTTTATTCCTGTTATGGCCAAACCATCGTCCGCTTTTCTGGCTATTTCCGCATTCACGCCTACCATATAGCCCCGCTGGTCAATTAGAGGCCCTCCGGAGTTGCCACGGTTGAGATTTGTGTCTATCTGAATCATACTCTTGCCGTTTATTTTTCCGAAATCACCCAGCAGAGCCGAGACTATACCGGCTGTCAGCGTCCAGAAACCGCCCTGCTCGGGATGCCCGAGAGCGACCACCGGATCGCCCTGCGTTACTTTTTCAGGATTCCCCAGCTGCAATATGTTCCTGAACACGCGGGGAGTATCCAGTTTGACCTTCAACACCGCGAGATCCATGTTTTCATCCGACAACGAGACCTCTGCCATCAGATGGTTTTTCAGATCATTTTTTAAATCCCCGGTTACCTGCTCCGGTTTGAAGAAAATGTGTATCTTTGAGTATATTTTCCCGGTAGCCGAATTATAAATAACATGCCGGTTGGTAAGAATGGAACCGTCTTTGGCAATCAATGAGCCGGAGCCGACCATAACTTTGGAATCCTGAAAATCAGAACTCATGATAAGCACCACCGCATTTGCAGCGTTCTGATATATCTCCTTCGGAGAAAGGGCAATAAGCGCGCTCCCGGAAAGAATAGTCACAGCCAGAAAAAACGCAACAAGAACAAATGCTCTTCTCATAACTCCCCCTTTATTGCTGTTTGATTTTTTCCAGTTCCTTCCTGACCGCGCCCGCTGACGCGAATCTCTTTTCTTTATCTTCATGGATCAGAGAGACAAAGAACTTGTCCATAGCCGCAGGAAGAGCGGGAACCAGTTCTGTCATCGGCGTAAAGACCATCCTTTCTTTCTGTTCAAGCAGGCTCTGCCCCTGAAACGGAAGCTCACCCGTGAGCATCTCGTAAAACATAACCCCGAAGCTGTAGATATCCGACTTTTCATCAAACTTGCCGAGCTGCTGCTCGGGAGCCATATAGGCAAGCGTTCCGGAAGTCTCTACGGTTTTAGTCACCGTCATAATGGTTCTGTGAGCTTCGGCGGCTATGCCGAAATCCATTAACTTTACGGTACCGTCCTTCTTAATCATTACATTGGCAGGTTTAAGGTCGCGGTGGATGACTCCTTTCCCGTGAGCGTATTCCATGCCGTCAAGGACCTGCCCGGCTATTTTTAACGCCTCTTTGAGCGCTATCTTATCCTCATTGGATATCCGGTTTTCAAGAGTAACTCCGTCAACATACTCGAAAACGATACAGATGTCCGGTTCTTCTTCTACGGTAAGAATACTTACAATATTTCTGTGGTCAAGTTTGGCTACCCGCTTCGCCTCTTCAAGAAACTTCCTTTTTTGTTTCGGATTGATTTTTATTTCTTCCCGCATTTTCTTGATTGCAACCGGCCTGTCTATGGACGTGTCTACCGCCTCATAGACTATGCCCATTCCGCCCTCGCCAATCTGCCTGACATATTTATATTTCTTCTGGAAGGTATCGGCTCTTGATTCAGTTGAAGGCGCTTCCGAAATAATGGTAACCTTCTGCAAGTCCATGCCGCAAAGATCGCAATACTGCGCCTCCGGCACCGTCTCTTTACATTTGGGACATTTCATAATTAGACAACCTCCTGACAGCTATGATCTTATTTCGACCAAAAGCCCATAATAGTCAATATAACAAACACCACTAGTCCCAAAAGCACAATAAATGCGAAGAACTTTACAGAATCAAGTAAAGGCTCAGTATCTTGTTCCAAGTTGCCGGACGCCAATCCAGGGGCTACAGTATTATCTGTTTCGCCCATCGCTTGAAGATTACGCATATAATCCAAGGCATTTATATCTTCTACTTCCGCTGATTCTGTATCAACGGAACTTTGCTGCTTATATTGATTAATGCCTCTTGAATTTACATCGTCTTCTTGCGCTTCTATTTGTGAATCGCTGCCCTGCTCCTTCACAAGAATGGAATCGAATTGTTTTATCCATTCCATCGCCCCCTCGTAATTTTTGGCCGCGGCGAAAGATTCGGCTCTCTCAAGACATTTACCGGCCTGCTCCAGATCGTCATCGGACAGGTCGCCATATTTCGCCGCCTTGAGAGCTTTTTCCCGCTGGCGAATTCCTTCTATTACTTTTTGAACTATAAAATCAGCCCTGCAGTTTTTGCAGTAGTTTGCTTCTTCCCTGTTATTTGTGCCGCACTTCGGGCAAAGCAATATGCCCCCCTATTTTCGTATATTCTGCAGATCCTGCATTACCTTCTCTTTCATCTTGCGCATATCTTCATTAACTTTTTGCTGTTTTTCAAGGCGTTTTCTCTGAGCTTCCTGCAGTTTTTCTTGAGCCTCTTTTTCCGGGAAAAACGACAAGGCATCGGCGTATTTTGCCATGGCCATCTCGTATATGCCTGAGGCCATGGCTTGGTCGCCTCTGTCCATGCTTCCGTTATATTGGGCTACCATAAAAGGATTCCGGAATATATCTATTTCTCCCTGCGATCCGCAAAGCATAAAGTATTTGTCATCCGGTGATATGCCAAAAGAGGCAACAGACATGAGCTCGGTCTTAAACGGCTCCGCGGGATCACCTTTTGGAAGGAGCAGGAATTGGATGGAATTATCCGAGCCAAGCATAGCAAGGTATCTCATACTTGCTGATGCGGCAATTTTGGTTATATTCCTGGGCAGTTCAAGATCAGGGCCTTTTTGCGTCAAACCCTTTGTTTCCCAGATTCTCGCTTTACCGTCAGCGCCTGCTGTAATAAGGTATTTTTCGCCATTGGCATATCCCAGAAAGGAAATAGCGCCCGAGTGCGCCTGAACGGTCTTTAGCGGCATGGAAAAGCTTGACCAAAGCCGGAAGCTACCGTCTTCATAGCCGGAGACACACCTTGAATCTTTGGAATATGAAATATAGGTTGCCTTCTTGCCTTCTCCGGTCAGGGTATCTGTTACCCGTAGCGACGAGAGCGACAATACTTTGATATTTCCTTTATCATCAGAGACTGCCGCAGAGGAAGGGCCTCCGGAACAGGAGGCAAAAGAAGGGATATAATCAAGCGCGGTTTCGCAAACAAGATTTAATTCCGGCAGGCTCCAGACTTTGACAGACTTATCTTCACCCGCCGAAACAACATATTTTTTGTCAGAAGAAAAGAGCGCAAAGCGTATTTTACCTTTATGGGCCGAAGCCGCCGCAATCAGATTGTTCCGCGCAGTTTCCCTTAACTTAATCGTACCGTCATCATAGGCGAGACAGGTATAGAGGCCGTCAGAGGAATACATCACAGAGGAAATCGCGCTTCTTTGCTCTTGCGCGGCAAATACCGGTTTGCTCCCGTCAAGCAAGGCAAAAGAACTGCGCTGCACGCCAAGAATCAGCAGCAGCGCCAACAACCATTTCTTATTCAATATATTTGGCATTATTCCGATAATCATTCTCCGCCGTTGTTCCTATAATTTGACATAAGAGACTTTTTTATGCGTATCAAAGCAAAGGCAGAACCCTTGTCCCTGACCTCGCCTTTGTCGTCAAACCACACAGAGACCGGCTCGGACAGTTTCACCACTTCATCAGTCTCGATTGTTGTGACGCTGTTAAGCCGGTTACCTGAACTTGCGCCGCCGCCTGACGAAAGGACATCCACCGTGGTATTTTTTACCCTTACCTGTCTTGTAGCCGCCAGTTCATCGCGCGCGTTTTTCACGGCGCTCTTCTCGGCGTCCTGGCGGTAGTATGAAGGAGCGCAGACACCTTTGAAATACATATACTGACCCTCTTCATAGGATTCCGGACCGCGCACCCAGCCGGGGATGCTTGCGCAGGAGGACAGGAGAAATAATGCCGAGAAACTCAGTAATAATGTTTTTATCATAACGTCCCCTTTTAATGACGGCCGGCGGGGATAGAACCCCGCCGGCCTCATTCAAACCGGATTACTTTCCGCTGATTATATCTTTCTCATGCGCTCTCTGGTCGGCAATAGCCGCGTCCATTTCAGCAATGGCTTTGTCAGCCTTCTCGGCAACTACCGCGCCGTGCTTCTCCCTGAGAACCTTCTTCATATCGCTTTTATAGGTATCATAGAACTTATTGTCAAGATCAACCGCATAAAGCACATAAAGTGTCCCGGTCTGGGGATCCTCATAAGCGTTCAACTGCTTGCTCATCATAAGCGATTCATCCGTCAAAGTTACGGTAACGGAAGTAAACAACTCATCAGAACCTGCGGTATTGTTAAGGTCAAACCAGTCCTTGTGGCTCTGCATAAAGTCTTTCACAAAACCCTTTACCGAAACTCTGATTGAGTTCGCAAGCTCTTCCCTGGCCCTCGTGCTCGCCTGCTTCTTCTGTACCGCAGGGTTCGGATCAACGCCTGCTATTCCGACACCGTAAATCTTGGAGAACGGGTCGCCGGGATACGCGCCTGAGCCCTTCGTTACCCAATCGGGCTTGACCGGAGCGCCGCCGCAACCGACAAGAGCAACCGCAAAAACCGCAACAAGACACAAACCAATTATCTTTTTCATGTTTCCTCCTTTTGATATTCGTTTAAAATGCAACCTTCTTTATTCACCTCCCCCATACAATGACAGTCGTCCGACTATTTGCTAATAAGCTTCACTTCCTTTTCGCGAAAATGAAAAATTTCTTGATCAAGTCTCTTAATAGCTTCATTAGCTTGGAGTTTGTCAAGGTTTAGACTTTCAATAGCAGTATTCAGGGCTAAATCAGACACGGAAGCTTTCGGG
Source organism: Candidatus Firestoneibacteriota bacterium (assembly GCA_903915125.1). Classification (GTDB taxonomy): domain Bacteria; phylum Oederibacteriota; class D2-FULL-39-29; order D2-FULL-39-29; family CAIOVX01; genus CAIOVX01. The sequence goes on from CAIWRR010000266.1 coordinate 13,324, forward strand.
CAATATTTTTTCAAAGCTATTCCAACTTTTTCCTTGAAATTTTTGTAGAAGTCTTTTCCAATTTCCATAGAATATAAGAGATAGAGGTGTCCGGTTTTGGGGTCTTCATATTCGCTAATTTGCTTGCTTAATATCAGAGTGTTGCCGGCTTCAGACTCAACAAACACCTTAAAATCATTGAGTGATTTGACCGTGAGATCACCGCTAAACCATTCTTTTTGTTCTTCCAAAAGTTTCTGTGTAAGTAGATGAACCTGGCGTTGCAATCTTTCAACGAGAACTACTCTAGCTCTCGCTCTAGCTTGTCTTAGTTGAACTGAAGGGTTTGGATCAGGACCGGCAATACCGAGCCCATAAATATTCTTGCCCGTCATAGTTTTCATTGCTTTCGTAAATTTAATAACCCACCCCTGCTGAGCAAAAGGCGCTTTGGGGGACTCTATTTTTGGGATTTCTTTCTTACAGGCAGGCAAGATTATAACAATCGCTGGCAGCATTAAAAGGAAAAAACCAATAAGAACTCCGGCAGATATTGAATAAGGGAACAGCCCCTTAATGGGATTTGAAGAAATAATCTTTCTTTTTGTCCCCATCGCTCCCCCATTAAACACATTTGATCAGGCAAGAACTGCAGAAGTATTATAATCAATAAACTATCTTTTCACAAGTTAAAACTCACAGCAAAACAGGTTAAAACAATTGAAAAATAATGACAAATACAGGCGTCTTGAAAGAAGATCATTAACGCCTCAGTTGTTTCGCTACCCAAAAGCATATAGGAGATTGGGGCTATAGCTTCTCCAGTTCTACCCTAAGGTCTTTGGCTGATCTAAATCTCTTTTCCCTGTCCAATTGCAGGCATTTTGCTACTATTACCTCAATTTCCTCCGGGATAGATTTTTCTATCTCCCTCATCTTACGGTAGATCATCCTTTCTTTCTGGATTAAATAATCAGGGCCTTTGAAGGGAAGCTCGCCGGTAAGCATTTCATACATAGTGACTCCCAAAGAGTAAATATCGGACCGTGAGTCAAAGCCGGTACCAAGGTGCTGTTCGGGAGGCATGTAGGCGAGCGTGCCGGAGGTTTCCGTTCCCGTGAGCCGCGAGAGCGTGTCTTTCAGTTCCCTGGCTATGCCGAAATCCATCACCTTGACCCAACCTGCAGAGGCCACCATAATATTGGAAGGTTTAAGGTCCCGGTGGATGAGCTTCATACCGTGAGCGTATTCCAGACCGGAACAGACGGCAAGCATAACCTTCTTTGTCTCCTTCAGAGTGCAACGCCCGGAATGGTCTAATCTTTGTTCAATCGTCTGACCGTCAACATACTCAAAGACCAGATACACTATCTTGTCTTCTTCCCCCATATCGTAGATGTCAATGATGTTCGGGTGATGAAGTTCCGCGACCCGGCGGGCTTCTTCCATAAAACGCTTCTTCTCGCGCGGGCTTATGGACAGCTCCTCTTTCATCTTCTTTATTGCAACTTTTTTATTCAACTCTTTATTCAACGCTTCATAGACTACGCCCATTCCCCCCCGGCCGATTTCCCTATTCAAACGGTACTTCCCGAGGAAAGCGCCTTTTCCCTGATTTACTGTATTTATCACGGCGCTCTCTATTTCTTTTGCAACCCGCGTGGATACTATCGTTGTTGCGTCTCTTCCAACTCTTTCTTCTCTCTCTTTCTTTTGCACATTTATCCCAAGTGAAAACGGCTTCAGCTCTTTGCCGGCTGACAGGTTCGGCGCTTTCTCTTTACTACTCTTTTTTCTTAAAACTAAGAAAACAACAATAACTACGCTTGCCAGGAAGAGAATACCAAGAGCAATAACATACCAGGGAATTCCAACCCAGAATGGGTTTTCCCAGATTCTTACCGTTCCATCATAGCTCCCGGACGCCAATTTCTTCCCGTCTGGGGAATAGGTTACTGAATACACATAACTTGTATGGCCAGTTAGCGTTCTCTCGCACTCTCCTCTTCCAACATCCCAGATTCTTACCGTTCCATCTGCGCTCCCCGACGCCAGTTTCTTCCCGTCTGGGGAATAGGTTACTGACAACACACCACCAGTATGGCCCGTTAGCGTCCTTAGCAACAAAGGATTCTCTTCGCCCGCGGCCTTTAATCCGTCCGCAGGCCCTCCCGCGCAAAAAAGCGGAAGAAGGCCAATTATCGCGGCAATTATCTTTTTCCTCATATTAATCCGCATAAATTATTCTCCTGTTAACTTTCACCAACTCTCGCATTATATCTATCTGTTTAGCCCCTTCTCCTGAGAGCCGCTCACGCGGTCAAATGCGCCGTCGGCCTGTTTTCTGATGTACTCGCGGGTTTCCGGAGAAAGTCCTTCCATAAGCACGGCATTCTTCTTGAAGGTTTCCAGGTCAACCAAGATCAAAGTGAAAACATTTCCCTTCTCATCCGTGAACCGGTCCGTAACCTGGACTCCCGAGAGCAGGCCCGAGACCCGCCCGCTTGAAAATGTGCTGAGTGACCGCTCCACGCCTGCTTCTTTTTGTTCCGGCATATCTTTCATAAGATAGGTTGTGTAGGAATCAAAGACACGGCGGATGTCTGCCCTCGCCCTGTTGTCCGCGGTTTCGAAACGCAGGGATTGATCTTTGATATCAGCCGAGGCGCGACCGACCCCGTAGAAATATCTGCCCTGATCTCCCGGATAGGCGCCGCTGCCCCGGGTAACCCAGCCGGGAACGGGAGCAACCGTGGCGCAGCCGCCAAGGCAAAGAAGCATAACCGAACACAAAAAAATACCGGGATTTTTCATCATCAACTCCGGAAAACAGATTATATAACAGTTATCTCGCCACTATTTTATAGGGCAACACCATCATTGTCCACTTTGACTGGTCAAGTTTTGCAAACCTCTGCGTCACCCCGGAAACTTCTCCTATGCCAAGCTGCTTGTAGCCGCCCACATACTTCACATTGCTGTCAAACAGGTTAAAGAGCGGCTGATCTTTGGTAAGGATTATCTGGACCATTTCTATGGTTTCTTTTTTCCCGGGAGGAAGGATTGCCTTGAGTTTGAAGGTCATCTTATCATTTGGAATGGTGAAGATCTCGCCCGCCTTGATGAGCCCCTGCGGATCATCCCTTGTAGGGTAGATAAGCGTAACATCCTTTGCCTCGTCAATGCAAAGCACCTGAACATAGGCGTCCCTGGTAGGCCAGAAACTCAGCGTCACCTCGTCTCCGTCATAATAGGACGGCTGGCTCAAACCCAGTTTAGCGCTCTTGCCGTCCAGCCGTATCTCAAAAGAGGGGTCAACGCTTCCCTTAGCCCTGATTTTTCCCTTTATTTTGACCGTGCATTTGACTCCGGTGTCAAGAATAACCGTTTCCGGAACGCCAACCCTTTCGTACTCTGCCAAAGCATTGGTCCAGGTATAGAGATATTTTGAAACGCTCTGATAGGCGGTATCTCCGTATTGTGCCTGGAAATCCTGGAAACCGTAAAACTGGTTTACCATTCCGGATTTTTTCATTGCCTTCTGCAGGGCGTCTTCTTCAGCCCTTCTTTCCGCTTCCTTTAAGTTTTCATCCTTGGAAATAAAGCCCTCTCCGCATTCCTCAAAGGCATATTCAGTATCGCCGGCCTGGCTGATTGCCGCGCTTGAATTTGCGAATAGAGGAGGTTTTTCAGCTATTTTATCCGTACCCGGCTGCTTGCCGGCCTGTGCCGATTTCTCCGCGGGAGCAGGATTACTCTGAAGACCGCCCTTGGTATCAATTTCTTCGGCGGTCTGTTTTGTCATGTCAAATTCGCCCGCCGCTTTTTCCATCCTCTGCCTGGCCGCTTCTTTTTTTGAACTGTCGGCCCGGACAACCTGGGGGGCGCCGGCGCAGCCTGCCAGAAATACTGCGGCCAGCAGAACCGCCGCAGCACTAAAATGAAATACTTTCTTCATTTTTTCTCCTTGGACTGGTCAATCTCTTCGGTGGTTCCTTTGGTCATGTCATAACTGCCTGCCGCCTTTTCCATCCTCTCCTTGGCAGCCTCTTTCTTCTGATTATCAACTCTGACCACCTGCGGTCCGGCGCAGCCTGCGGAAAAAACAGCCGCAAAGAAAGAGAGAAGAACGCCCAAAGCTATATTTTTCTTCATATTTCCTCCTTGTTACCTTGTTATAGCAAGCGGAAAATCAGCCCACTCGCCCAATTTTGCCGCTCCGGTCTTTAACACTGGTTCCTGTTCAATGTTATGCGTCCTCGCATACTTTGACACCTGCGGTTTCAGATAATCGTACAGGTCTCCGAGATAAATCCTCCCGCTATTCTTTGTATCTGCCCCGCCCTGCAGTCCCTTCAGGAAAAAATAGGTAAATATCCCGTGCTGTTTCTCTTCGTAGCCACCCGCTATCTGGCTCTTGTCCGTTGCGGCCAGCACCACAATGTTTCCGCTGTCCGCCTCTTCAAGCCGCACCAGCGGCCTTGTCCCTTTTGCCAGTACCGTCCTTGGTCCGCCTGCTCCGCTGAAACATGAATCCAAAACAACTAAAACTTTTCGCGTGGGCAATTCCTTAAGCGTGCTATAGAGCTCCTTCAAGGCATAACCGCTGTATTTTATACTGTTCTGGTCTCCATCGTAGGGCACAAGATAGGTCTCTCCTGATACAGGATCTGGAGACCCATGCCCGGAATAATATACTATGACCGGCGAATCCTTCTCCACCCTGTTCTTAAGCCAGACATCAAAATATTTCACAAGATCATTTCTGCTTGCTCTTTCATCCAGCGCAAGCTTTATATTCTCATCTCTGAAACCCATCCCCTTTACAAGATAATCCTTGAACGACTTTGCGTCAGCAGCCGCATAATCCGACTTCATTATGTCCCTGTAATTTTCTATGCCGATTACTACAGCGCAGGCATTGGGACGGTCTCCCGTGACGTATTTCGGTATTTCAGCCAGGTCATCTCCGGTTTCGGTACCCGCGGCCACTTCGGCTTGGCCCTTTACTACTACCTCCTGCGTCTTCGCGTAGGTTTTCCCCATTTTCAGATCCAACGGAATATTTTTATTAAACCTTTCTCTTTTGTCAGAATAATTCAGAGACAGCGGCAGCACGGAACCGCCGCCATATTTTTTTTCAACTCTAACGCCAAACATAACTGTTTTGCTTTTGCCGGGCAGCAAATCACCAAGCTCGACGCCTGTCGGAGTCAGCAATAATACATTCCGGTCTCCTGCGGACAGCTTTACTATCCCACCCTTGCAGCGCCCGGCTCCATTGTTTATAAGTGTCACTTTTATTTCCACTGATTCCCCCGGCTCAATTATTCCGTTACCGTTCCCTACAGAAAGCTTTTGCGGCTCATCCGGGTAAATAGTGTCGTCAATCGCTAAACCTGCTATTTGAATATTCGGCGCCTCCAACTTTTGCGTTTGGATTTCAATATTAACCGGTTCAGGATTGCTATTGTTAGACTCCTTAAAGCTTATACTAATTACTGCTTTTCCGGAAGGAATGTTCAATCCTGCAGATAATGGTATTTCAACTTTCTTTGCCTCTCCCGGCAATATATCGCCTATGAGCGTTTCCGCGGCTATGTTAATGTCCGAGCCGAAAGACGCCCTTGCTTGCGCAGACAGTTCAAAAGCGCTTCCGGCGTTTGAACTATTGCTGACTGTAAAGATTACCTTGGCTTCGCTGTCAGGTTCAAGAACCTGCCTGCCGTTCTTTGAAATAAAACCCAAACCCGCAACATTAAGTTTTGGCGGCTTGGAAGGAGTTACCTTTATTGTGACAGTATTGGATTCACCGAGGTCAGTGAAAACCTGGACATTTGCGTTCCTTATATTTCCGGTATCAGGGACTTTTACAGAAATAAAACTTTCATCAAGAGCCAAAACATAAGCATCGGTTCCTCCGATTCTAACCCTTGGCCTGCTTCGCGCTGAGTTAAACTTTGCGCCGTTTATCCGCAATGTTTGCCCTACCTGCGCAACTGACGGCACAGCATCCTTTATGAAAGGCTGGGCGCGCTGCGCCCTGTACACCTCAAGAAAGGAAGCCACCGCCTGCCGGGTGACATCCTCAAGAAAGTCGCGAGTATCCAGCCCTCCGAGCATATCTCCTTTCGTGGCATTGGTTGAAAAAACTATGTCACCTGTCTTGGCCTCGATAACATTTAAATCTATTTTAGCATACCGATTAAGCGCATCATTACACAATGTTATTCTGCTTTTTACAATCAAGTCCGCCTCATCCGCGGAATCCGTATAGGTATCCCTGCTCGCAGTTCTTATTTTTTTTGGCACAAGTGTGGATATAAACTCCCTGCCGCCGCCGCTGCCTTCCTGTGCCCCTTTCACATAATAAACAACAGAAGGATCGGCATTTATCCGGTTTGAGAACCTGAAATTGTAGTTTTCGGAAGTCTTATAGGAGGAAACTACTCCGCAGCCCGAGGCGAGCAGCAATAAAACCGCGGGCAACATATACTTAAACAACTTTTTTGGCATAGCCACACTCCTTAAGCTCAGGAACAAGTCAGGTTGCAAATATTACCTTGTTATAGCGAGCGGAAAATCAGCCCACTCGCCTAATCTTGCCGCTCCGGTCTTTAACACAGGGTCCTGTTCGATATTGCGCGTCCTTGCATACCTCGACACCTGCGGTTTCAAATAATCGTACAGATCTCCGAGATAAATCCTCCCGCTATTCTTTGTATCTGCCCCGCCCTGCAGGCCCTTAAGGAAAAAGTAGGTGAATATCCCGTGCTGTTTCTCTTCGTACCCCCCCGCTATCTGGCTCTTGTCCGTTGCGGCCAGCACCACAAGATTTCCGCTATCCTCTTCAACAAGCCGCACCAGCGGCCTTGTCCCCTTTGCCAGCACGGTCCGTGGCCCTCCGGCTCCGCTGAAACACGAATCCAAGACAACTAGAACTTTTCGCGTGGGTAATTCCTTAAGCGTGCTATAGAGCTCCTTCAAAGAATAACCGCTATACTTAATACTGTTCTGGTCTCCATCGTAGGGCACAAGATAGGTCTCTCCTGACACAGGATCAGGAGACCCATGCCCGGAATAATATACTATGACCGGCGAATCCTTCTCCACCCTGTTCTTAAGCCAGACATCAAAATATTTCACAAGATCATTTCTGCTTGCCCTTTCATCCAGCGCAAGTTTTATATTCTCCTCTCTAAACCCCATACCCTTCACCAGATAATCCTTGAAAGATTTCGCGTCAGCAGCCGCATAATCAGATTTTACTATGTCCCTGTAATTTTCTATCCCTATTACTACGGCGCAGGCATTGGGACGGTCTCCCGTTGCGTATTTTGGTATTTCAGTCAGGTCATCTCCGGTTCCTGCCGCCGGCCCGGCAACTCCTCCTGTTTCGCCTTTTACTATTACCTCCTGCGTCTTTGCGTAGGTCTTTCCAAGCCTTAGCCCAAGCGGTATGGTTTTATTGAAGCGCGGCCTGGCGTCGCTTATAACAAGTTCTATGGGCAGGCGATCACTCCCTACGTATTTCTTTTCTAACCGAAAAGCGAACTTAAACATCCGTTCCGCCCCGGGTAGCATTGAATCAAGACTGGCGCTGTAATCCTGCAGAATAGAAACATTTTGTACGCCGCTTTTTGCGGATACAACCCCTTTTTTGCTCACTCCTGCGCCCTTATTTACTATGGCAACTTTGACCTCTATGGATTCACCGGGTTCTATTATCCCATTATTATTGCCAACAGACAGCTTATTGGAATCTCCCGGATAGACGCAATCATCAATTTGTACACCTGAAACCTGGAAATCGGGGGCTTCAGTTTTTTTAGTCTGAAAAGACACCTTGGACGGCGCCGGCTCAGAATTATTTTTTTCAGAAAAGTTCACGCTAAAAGTGACGGTTCCGTTTTTCAGGTCAGCACCGCCCGACAAAGGCAGTTCAACTGTGCTTTTCTCTCCTGCCGGTATATCTCCTACAACCAATTCTGCGGGAAAAGTTATATCACTGTCAGGATAACAGCTAAAATAGGCCTTAATTCCGAATGCGGGTCCAGCCCCTGTTTTATTCTCAATAGACATACTTATCTTGCCGCTTTCTTCTGCCGCTAATTTATTATCCCGCTTCTCATCACTAAAAGTGATTGAAGCCAGCCGCAACGATGCCGGTTGAACCGGAGCCACATAGAGAGAGGCCGGCGCAGAACGACCTCCAGCGTTTACTACCACAACCTTCAGTTCTCCCGCGCGCAGATACAAAGGAAGTTTCACTTTGATTACGGATGAATCAGAACTCAAAACCGGTATCCGGCCGTTGTCTATTTCTACGGCTGCCGCCGCAGGATAGCCGCCCGGCACTTTGAATTTTCCGCTAATCTTAATCTCTGACCCAGGAGTGGATCTGCCCGGTGTAACTGCGTCGATTTCCGGCATAAAATCTCCATTCTTTAAGCCTGCTTCGTCCCCGGAAACAAAAAACCCTGAACCGGTATAACCAGTCTTAATAGAACAGCCGGAGACAAGAGAACCCAGCAGAACTGCCGTAATACCTGCTACAAAATATTTACAAACCATTGGACCCCTCCGCCTATAGAAAATGTTGACAGGTCAATGCGCATCGGATTAGCTTCGGTATAAATGCCAAGTTTTCTTGGATCTACGCTCATGCTCCCTGTTTTTATTGTCACGTCAATCCCCCAGACCGATATCCCGCCGTCAATAAAGAAAGAAAGCTTGTACAATGGCATTATCTGTGTTTGGTTAATACTGTAATTCAGGTAGGATACATTATTAAAAGTATAGGCGAAACCAGCTCCGGCAGTGATAAAGACAGACTTGCTCCGTATGATAATCAGTGAAAGTGTCGCATAAGGGCAAAAACTCGAGAGGCTGGTTGTAGTCAGATGCGTAACGGAATCATTGTCATTCACGAAACAATAGTCTAAACCGGTCCCCAGGACAAGAAGATTTGTGCCAAAATCCGAGCCAACTTCACCGTTAAAATCCACACCCCACAACCGGTTGTCGTTTCCTATTTTTTTCAGATAGGCGCCCAGGTCACCTGCTCCCTGGCTAAAACATAAGCCCAAACCTCCTTTAAAGTACTCTGTGGAATACCCGGAACCGGCAAGGAAAAACAACAATACTGCGGTAATGCCTGCCTTTTTTATTCCTGACATAAGTTATCCCCCTTTATTTTTTATTTCAAGATGACCAATGGAACTTTTTCCCATTCTCTCAATTTTGCCGGCCCTGTCAACAACTGCGGTTCCTGTTCTATGTTGTGCCTTCTCGCGTACTTGGAAACTTGCGGGCGCAGGTAAGTATAAAGATCTGACAAATATATTTTTCCGGTCTTCCTCAAATCAGCGTCACCCTGAAGACCTTTAAGAAAATAATAGGTAAAAGTACCGTGCCCTTTCTCCTGAAAACCTCCCGCTATCTGACTGCTGTCCGTGGCGGACATAACAACCAGCTCCCCGCTGTCCGCTTTCTCAACCGAGACAATAGGCCTTGTGCCCTTAGCCATTATGGTTCTTGGCCCGCCCGCTCCGCTAAAACAGGAATCAAGAACTACAAGCACTTTCTTTGTGGGCAGCTCTTTCAGAGTGCTATACAACTGTTTCAAGGAATAGCCGCTTTGCTTAATGCTGTTTTGATCCCCATCGTAGGGAACCAAATATGTCTCTCCTGTTGCCGGGTCAGGAGCCCCATGCCCGGAATAATAAACAATGACCGTTGAATCCTGCTCAACATTATTTTTAAGCCACACATCAAAGCATTTGGTCAGGTCGTTTCTGCTGGCCCTTTCATCAACCGCAAGCCGTATATTTTCCTCCTTAAAGCCCATACCTTTTATAAGATAATCTTTAAAAGATCTTGCATCCTGGGCGGCATAATCAGAGCGCACGATATCCCTGTACTTTTCGATGCCAACAACAACGGCGTACGCATTGGCCAGACCGTTTGTCGCGTATTTCGGTATAGGAACAAGATCATCCCCGACAGGAATACCGGAAGAATCATCCGTGGAATTGTCATTTTTTCCGGCAATGGTTTTTCCGGAACGGCCGTAGAAGGCACCGAGACTCACACCGACAGGAATGACCTTGTTAAACCTTTCTCTCTTGTCGCTGTATTCCAGAGAAATTGGCAGCTTTGAATCGCCGGCATACTGTTTTTCTATCCTGACCGTAAATTTGACCTGCTTCCAGCCCGAGGGTTTGATATCACCCAGGTCAATTATTGAAGGGGAAAGCAGCGTAAGCCTGGTATCATCTGCGACAATGCTCACTTTGCCGTCCTTTGTGACACCTGTGCCCTTATTAATCAGCGTCACAGCAAATTCCACCGATTCACCAAGTTCTATTTTGCCGTTCCCGTTCCCGACTGAGAGTTTTTCCGCATCATTTGAAGTAGAGTCATCGATTTCCACCTTAGCTACCTGAAGATCAGGCGGTTTGAGTCTCTTTGTGGATATTTCTAGCTTTGCTTTGTCAGGAGCCGAATCATTTGCCTCGGAAAAAATCATTTCAAAAATGGCCTTGCCTTCCGGAATATCAAGACTGCCGAAGACCGGTATTTCCACCCGCTGCTCGCCCCCGGAGGGAATGTCGCCAATTTTCAGCTTGCTTTGATATGTTATACCGTTGCAGGAACAACTGATGTCCGCAGCCAACCCGAAGCATTCGCCTGCTCCCTGTTTATTAACAACAGTAAAAGTTATTTTACCGTTCTCATCGGCGCTTAGAACCTGGTCGTCATTATCATCCGAAAAAGCAAGTCTTTCGACTGAAAGCATCGGCGGTTTCAGCGGCAGAACCGCAAAGCTAAAACCCTGGGATATTCCTTTATCTGTGCTGACCTCTATCCTCGCTGTTCCGGCCGGAACATTTGGGATCCTGACCCTGATATTTTTCCCTGAAACCTCATAAACTTCTGCCGCAACTCCGTCAAACCTGACAGACACATTCCTTATTTCAGAACCGAATTTATCACCGGAAATTCTCAATTCCGCACCAGGACCAGCCTTGCCCGGATCCGCGCCTGTGATATGAGGGATGAAAGAAGTTCTATCTGTAGAGACATCAGCGCGCGCATACATGTAGTCGTCCGGAGACCTGACATATTGCGCCCTCTCAAAGAGCCCTTTCTCTTCAAGTTTCGCCAGGGTTTCCTGTCTGCTTAAGCCTCCGAACCTAAAAGCTATGGAAGCCTGGTAGATGGTATCGACCGCGGACGGAAGAAAAACGTAGTTTATGACAGCGTTCTCAATATTGAATCCCAACCCCAGACTGAAAGAATTAGGATTGTAGCCGATTTTATAGCCGGCTCTGAGGGAGATAAGCTCATTGAAAGGTTTCCATTCCAATCCGAGGTTAAGTTTACCAAAAAGGCTCAGCCCGCTCTGGTCAATGGGGCTGACCGTATCAACGGCAACAGTAAGCAGGCTGCTGTCATAGAATTGTTCTCCGAATCTGTAAGAAAAGCCGAGCCGTATTTCCTGCGGGAGAGAATCACCGACATTCAGATATGTCAATTGGGTCCCAAAATTTCTGGCCACGACTCCCAGAGAAAGTTTTGAATCTATGGAGCGGTATATAAAGCCAAGGTCGGCTGCGATGGCGGTCGCATTGTATTTTCCGCCGAGAGTGCTGGTGATGAACTTCAGGTTGGCCCCGACAAAAAACCTTTCGAGCAGATTTACGCCGTACGCTCCGGTAAGCATATAATCCTTTTCCATTGAAACCGTCGCGGAGGTGCCGTCCAGATAATTTATGTCAATATTCCCGGTATCAAAGACCATCAGGGAAAAGCCCCAGGTACCCCCTCTGCCGGCCGGCAGCACAAAATCAACATTGCCATAATAGGAATCCATAAGGTTTTTTCTATAGGAAAGCATAAGCTCCGGCTGAAGGATGTAGTCCAGTCCAGCGGGGTTGAAACTTATTCCGCTGCTGTCATCGGCGAGACTCACAAACGCGGCACCCATGCCTAAAGGGCGCGCGCCCGCTTCCTGCAGAAAAAGCGCTCCGCTGGTAGAAAGCGAGCTTGCCTGACCCGATAAATAATAGGCCAAAACAAGCGCGAGCGCCGTTCCGATATGCCGGATTCGTCCTTTCATTTTACCACCAGTATCTTTCTCTTGTCTGTCTGGGTGCCTGCTTGAATGTAGGCAAGATATGAACCGCTTGCCACAATGTTGCCGTCAGAATTCCTGCCGTTCCATTCGATTATATTGACACCCGCGGACCGATTCTCGCCGTTTACAAGCTTCGCAATCTCAATCCCGGTGAAACTGAGTATGGAAACCGAAAGAAGCGCGGGCGCGGGCAAGTCCACTCTGATTTGCACCGACTGGTTTCTGGCCGGATTGACCATATTATTATAAACAACGGTTTTGTAAGTTCTCGCCGGAACTCCAGCCATAGTAACGGCGCTCATGGCAGTTGAAGAAGTATTATTTATTAGTCCGTTGCCATTATAGGCCTTGACCCTGTACCAGTATATTGTCGATGGGTTAAGCCCTCTATCAATATATGATTCGCTTGTGACATTATCCGCCCAGGATTTGACAGCCGCCCAGATACCCGCGCTCCCTCCTGAATCAAGCGCCCTTTCTATGCAATATCTAGTGCCGCCGTTTCCCGTCCAACTGAGAGCGACACAGCCTTCTATCAGATTTCCGTTTAGAATCAAAGAAACAGGGGGTGCGGCCCCGCTATATGCGGTCGCTTGGGCTGATTGATTTCCTCCATAAGCGTTCCACGCGTAAACCGTTCTCGTATATGCCGTGTTTGGAGATAAACCAGATTCTGTGCAGGAAGTAACCCCGGCTGCCGCATTTGCGACAGTATTACCGGCCTGATCTCTAAGAGAGAACCCGCTCTCGTTGCTATGCGTAAAGGCCCAAGACCAGAGAATACTGCCCGGAGATTGCGCGACTCCGTTCAAGCTGCCGGGGGCCACCGGCGGGCCGTTTATTATTAAATTGAAGCCAACTCCAGGGTAAGAATTACCATATGAGTCGGAAATATTTAGCGTCACAGGCACTATACTGCCCGGCGGCATAGAACTCGAGATAGTGACACGGAATTTCCCGGATGCATCGCCACCTGACACCGGCCCTGCAGAAGTACCAGGAGCTATGTTATTATACGAAGCGGACCACGACCTGTTGCCAAAAAGGTATAAAGTTAGGTTTGGGTCAGTTACTGATATATATGCCCAAACATTATAGGCAGTGGTGTTTCCTGTATTTCTAAGGCATACAGTTATGTCAACAACATCTCCGGGATCCATAAACAGGGTTCCGGTGCCTGAATATTTAGTCCAGGAGGACGAGTTGTCAAAAACAATATTCGGCTGGGAGTTTGCGGGATTATTAATAAGAATAATGAGAGCGATTGCTCCAATTAATATTGTAATTAAGCGTTGTGTTTTGAAACCTGAAATAGCCGACTTTTCCATTAAAGCCCCCTAATGGATTATACTATTGCATCTAATGGGTGTCAATCTTTTAACCCTATTTAAGTAAGGGGCTAAGAACAATATCTGACAGATAAGATTGCTTGCCGTATATTTATTCTGAAACCTAATATTTCTGAGTAAAAGGGAGCTTCTTATGAACCCTCTTGTATAACCAAGCGGGCGGGAACAACAAGACGGGATGCTTTCTCATCCAAGGCTAAGGATTGTAGCTGGACGGCGCCGAGGTAATAGACAATTTGGCGCCAGGCCAGAACAGCGGAATGGGAGAATTTCCGCTTGCCAGTACAAATTAATTTTTCAAACTAACTTAGTCCCTCAGATTTAACGCAACACTCTGGTGATATAATACCAGAGGAGGCGTTGAAAATCAATGAAAGGGACAACATACAAGCGATTAAGCGCAGTTGAACGTGAAGAAATA
>CAIWRR010000267.1 GCA_903915125.1 Candidatus Firestoneibacteriota bacterium
GCAGTATTTTATCTTTCAGATGCCGGAGAAAACCTCACCATTCATGGCGAAGAGGGATGTCCGCCAAAGGCGGATCCGCCTCCGGCGGAAATCCGGCATGAATAATATTAACACACCTATAAAGAAAAACTCCGGCATTCAGGCCGCAGAGTTTCATTTACTAATGAGTAAAACAATAGCTCGTGAAGCTATCGCCTTGATTTTACCGATCTCGCCTAATTTCTTCGCGGTCGTTGATTTAACGCTTACACAGCTCTCTTTTATTCCCAGTGCTGCAGCGATATTTTTTTTCATCAGCGGGACATATCCCCCGAGTTTCGGCTCCTGGCAGATAATAACCGTGTCTATATTTACTATCCTATATGTTTTCTTCAGCGTGCCCCAGGCCTTTTCGAGCAGCACCAGACTGACTGCGTCCTTATACTCCGGAAGATCTACGCCAAACATTTTGCCGATGTCGCCAGCTGCGGCCGCACCGAGCAGAGCGTCAATTATAGAGTGAGACAGGCAGTCCCCGTCTGAATGTCCTTCCAGTCCCATATGAAAAGGAATCTTTACTCCGCCCAGTATAAGCTGCCTTCCCTTTTCATAAGGGTGAATGTCGTAACCAAGTCCGATACGCTGTTGGTTCATAAACGCCCCTTATGCAATATATAAAAGTTTATAAAGTTTGTAAGGTTCGTAAGGTTCGTAAGGTTTATAAGGTAAATATTAACCCTCCGATTGCTTTGATGATTTTGCTTTTACTTTACAAACTTTATAAACCTTACAAACCTTATTAACTTTTGTCATTTCAGATTTTATTCATATACTTCATAAGCAAAAGTACTATTTCCCCGTTGAATCCCGCGAAAACCGGCACGAGCAGATTATCGTCGAGCTTGCGGACAACCGTTTCAACAACGGTAGCGGTTACAGCCATGACTATTATGGGGATCCACAGCGGATCTCCCAGCGGCGTCAGGTGGTGAACCCACCACATTTCAAACTTACCGTGTACAAGCGTCGGCGTGCGGAGCACTAAAAACCCCACAAAAAGGTCGACAAAAAATTCCGCTAGTATACCTTCAAGCGCGCGGTCTTTCATAACCCATATCCGGCCGAAACGGGTGCCGATTATGGCAGAGGGTATGTCCCCGAAAGTGGTCATAAGTATAGCGGCCGCAGCGATACGCAGGTCAAAGACCGCGAGAACTATAATGGAACCTATCAGGAAATAGATCTCCCCGCCGAGGTGCTCCTTTTCTTTATCGCGCCTGTATTCCCAGAGCTTGCGCAAAAATGCGACTTTTGTGCCGAGCTCCACGCGCACGAATTCCAGTTCAAAAAGTATAATCAGCATAAATGAAAGGGCCAGCAGGCCCACTTTATGATTAACTGTGTTCGTGACCAGCACGTAGAGTATGAGAAAACTTACCGCGGAAAGATGGATTGATTTCCTTACCAGCTCTTTCTTGAAATCCCAGGGCCTCGGGGCCGCTCTTAGCTTCTTCATCTCAACGCTTTTCCGATATACCAGTAATAGACGCGATAGACGTTCATCTTTTTGTCCGTGTCAAACATTTTGTAGACTTCGCATACTTTGCCGTCATCATCCACCGTAATAATGGAGACAATGGCCTCAACGGGCTCTGTTGTTAACAGAATATTCCCGGAAATATCTGTAATATGCAGCTCGTTTCTGAAATCGCCGGATTTCTTTGTATTTTCAGCCGCCGCGGTGTTAAGTTCCCCGGTAATGACAGTGTGAATATATATCCTGCCTGAGTTGTCCGCCCTTATTCCATCCGCAGACACAATTACTACCGGCTCTTTGTATTTTAGCGCAAGATTAAAAGTCCGCGTCTTCTCGCCTTCAACTTCGAGTGTTACCGGCACCTCCCATTCCCGCGCGTTCTTTCGCAAAGGCCTGCCTGCTTTAACCGCCGTTTCGGCTACTTTCTTCCTTTCCTCAACAGTGAAAACAAGTTTCGTCTTCAGTTCTCCGATCTCTTTTCCGGCATACAGTATTTTGCCGTTAAGCAGAAGAAATTTCCCGGACCTGCCGTCAATATCAGGGAAAACATGCTCTCCGGCAAAATGTCCCAGGTTTGAAAACTCCAGGACTTTCACGCCTTTTGCCTGAGGCGCTACAATAATGCAGCGGCCGAGCTTGTCGCAGCAAAGCCCGAAATATCTGCGGTACATCTTCAGGCTTTTCATTTCCGCCTGCCAAATCCTTTTCTTGTCAACCGACCCGTAGCAGGAGAGCTGATTAGTGAGCGCGCTGAAGAAATAAATGCGGTCATTGCCGATAGCAACTTCTTTGATGTTCTGGAATTCTTCGTAGAAATTAAAAATGTTCACGCGGTAAATATTCTTCGCAGACTGGGCGGTAATGAACAGTGAGGCGAGGATCAGGGCAAATAGGATAACAGCTTTTTTCATTTTGTCCCCTTTAAGAATGATTACGCGGATTTCTGGGACGATTACGCAGATTAAACCGTCCCTAATCCGCGCAATCTCTTTTCGCAATCTGTGTAATCTTAAATTACGCTGACGCGGTCGCGCCCACCGTGTTTAGATTTGTAGAGCGCTTTGTCAGTTTTTATTATAAGGTCCCGCCCCGTTTCGATGGACTTGTCCCAGGCGGCAACCCCCACGCTAAGCGTGGTCTTTATTTGTTTGCCGTTATACATAAATTTGGTCTGGTTGACGAACTGGCGAAGTCTCTCGCCAAGCCGCTGGGCGCCGCGGATATCGCTGATTGGAGCAATTACAGCGAATTCATCCCCGCCGTAGCGGCCTATTATATTAATCTTGCGTGTATTGTGGTTAATCAGCAGCGATACCTTGTGGAGAATATAGTCTCCGGCGTCGTGTCCGAAAGTATCATTGATTTTCTTGAAATGATCAACGTCGATCATAATAAGGGAAAGGAATCCGCCGAACCTTTTTGCGCGTTCCACTTCTTTTTCCAGAAGTATCTTGAAATACTTCTGCGTGTAAAATTTTGTGAGCCCGTCCTTCTGGACTTCCTTTTTAAGCTGCTCTGTCTGCAGTTCCATGTCCGCGACTTCTTTTTGGACAGCGCGGAGAATATCGCCGTAAGTTATAATACCCGCAAGTCTGTGGTTCTCCACAACCGGCAGCCGGCGTATTCTCTTTGAAACCATAAACTCCACGGCTTTTTTTATGCTCTGTCGCGGCTGCATTGTAAAGACAGGAGACCGCATCATATGCTGAGCCTGGGAATTCAGAGCCGCATGCCCGGATTTGGCAATGGCGCTTACCACATCACGCTCGGTCATCATCCCGATCGGCAGCCTGTCTTTAACTATTACGACGGAGCCGACATGGCTCGCTTCCATCAGCCTGCAGATATCCGTTACAGACGCTTCTTTCTGCGCCGTAATAACCGTCCTGCTCATAATGGCCTGTATCTGTGTGTCTTTCTTCGGTTTCAGCATTAAATTTTTGTCCCCGCTGTGTTTCGTTTTTCTATTTATTCTAATCTCTATTTTTACCTTATAAACCTTAAGAACCTTAAGAACCTTAAAAACTTTATGAACTTTTGCCTTTTCTGTTTACGTTACAAACGTTACAAACGTTACAAACGTTACAAACGTTAAGAACGTTAAAAACCTCTTTGTTTTTTACTTTTGTTTTACTTCTATCGCCTTCTTCATCCTCTTCAACCCTTCCCTAATCTTCTCTTCCGATGTCACATAGGAAAGCCTGATGTATTCGTCCGTCTCTCCCTCGTTCTTGGGGCCAAAGAAAGTCCTCGCGAGCACGGCGACATCTGCTTTATCCAATAAGTATTCCTGCAGTTCTCTCGCGTCCTTAAAACCAAGGTTTGCGCACGCCTTCGTGACGTTCGGAAAAACATAGAACGCGCCCTTAGGCCGTATGCACGAAACTCCTTTTATATCGTTGAGCAGGTCTACAATCAATTTGCTGCGTTTCTCGAATTCAGCAACCATCTTTGCTGAAGCGGTCTGCGGCCCGACGAGCGCTTCGATGCCTCCGAACTGCACAAAAGTGTTGGTGCAGGAATCAGCGTTAGTCTCAATTTTCGCAATGTAGGCTGCCAGTTCCTTCGGCATTATCCCGTAGCCCAGCCTCCAGCCCGTCATGGCGTAAGTTTTTGAGAAACCGTCGACCACGATGGTTCTTTCCTTCATGCCGGGTATAGAAACGATGGAGTGAAACTTTTCGCCGTAAATAATCTTACCATAAACTTCGTCCGAGATGACCCAGCAGTTGTGTTTAATGGCAAGTTCCGCAATGGCCAAAAGGTCGTCATAGGAGATTACTCCTCCGGTCGGATTCTGGGGGGAGTTGATAAAAATGACTTTTGTGTTATTATTCACGATTTTTTTGAGGTCGTTTATGTCAAAACTGAAGCCCTTGCTCTCCCAGAGAGGCAGGGCAACGCTTTTTGCTCCCACAAAATTCGCGACTGATTCATATATCGGGTAGCCCGGGTTCGGATATATTACCTCATCGCCTTCGTCAACCAGCGCGAGCACCGCGTCAAAAATAATGGGTTTCGCCCCGGGAGTTACAACTATTTCGTCGGCGTCTATCTCAATGCCCCTGGCCCTTCCCGCTTCTTTCGCTATGGCTTCCCGAAGCGGCAGTATTCCGGCGGACGGTCCGTACTTGGTCTGGCCTTCCTTCAAAGCCTTTATTGCGGCTTCTTTTATGTTTAAGGGTGTGTCAAAATCCGGTTCACCCAGCCCGAAACTTATAATGTCCCTGCCCTGGGCCATGAGTTTCTTCACCTGTGCGAGCACAACAAAAGCGTTTTCTGTTCCCAGCCTGCTCATTCTTTTTGCGTAGCCGTAAGCCATTACCCCTCCTGAAATTCCTTCATTTTTCTGCTTCTGACAAGTACTATCTAATTTAGCAGAGAATATACAATTTTTCAACCAGAAACGGGAAAAGCTTTAAAACAAAGCTTTTTTGCAGTTTGGGTTGCAGCTGCTCCGGGTTTCTGTTATTATCTCCCTATGATACGAATTGCCAAACCCGAAGAGATAGGCGCGCTCATAGAAATCATAAGAATAACCTTTGAAAAGGTCTCTATAGACAAATCCATAGAGGACCATTTTGGCCGGCTGACAGGGACTCCCTGGATAAACCGCAAAGCGGTAGATATTCGCCGGGACTTGGCCCAGAACCCTCAGGGAGTTTTTGTCAAGATTGTTGACAATAAAATAGCCGGTTTTATCACAACGGTCATAGACAGTGAGTTTTCCACGGGCAGAATACCCCATCTCGCCGTCCTGCCGGAATACCAGGGGAAAGGCATAGGTAAAGAGCTTCTGCGTCACGCGCTTCAATATATAAAGGATTCCGGGATGAAATTGATGCGCATAGAGGTGTTGGCCCACAACAAGGGCGCTCTTAAACTTTACCGTGAGTTCGGATTTGAGGAAGTATCGACTCAGCTGCACTTGGCGATGCCGGTATCTAAATATGAAACTCTGCGGCCTGAAGGCCGGAGTTTCTCTTTTTAGGTGTGTTAATATTATTCATGCCGGATTTCCGCCGGAGGCGGATCCGCCTTTGGCGGACATCCCTCTTCACCATGAATGGTGAGGTTTTCTCCGGCATCTGAAAGATAAAAGTTTGTAACGTTTATAAGGTCACGAGTTCAATAAGGAAGTGCAACACTTAGGAGGTTATGTTAACCTAAGTGTCTATGAAAAAGCAATATAAGCACTTCAGTATCGAAGATCGAGA
>CAIWRR010000268.1 GCA_903915125.1 Candidatus Firestoneibacteriota bacterium
AAAGCGGCAAAGGAGAGATATGAAAGACAACAGAACGCTGAACCTGCATTACTATCCGCCAACATTTAATTTTGACACGCTGGTCTGTCCTCTGATTTCGATAAAGGGAAAGGTAAGCGTGAACAGCTTCAGCAGGAGCGGCGCCGCGAAGTATTCCGGTTTCAATGCCGCAGGCGTTGCGGCTTTTCTGGGAAGAGACAGCAAAAACCTCTATGTAATGCTTCAAAGCGGCGCAGGCAAGGCCCTGAGGACCATCTGGCGCAAGGATGTTCCCTGGCTTGACGACACGCACGAGATTATGATAAACGCCTCTCACGATCACCAGAATTATATCCAGTTCATTGTAAATTCGGAGAATAAGAGGGTTGCCTTTTCTCACAAGAACATGCCCGGGAATATTACGATAGAACACAAGAGGCAGAGCGGGCCTTTTAACAAAAAGTGGAGCTCAAGAACCAGCCTAAAAGACGGAATCTGGAAGACGCTCGTGATAATACCGTTCAAGTCCCTCGGAACCGCGCTCGGAGCCGGCGCGCCGGTAATGGGAATAATGCTTATGCGCCATTACGCCGACAGCAGAGACGCGGCGGTTCCGTCAGTGTATCTTGAAAGGGACAATCACTCTGCCTGGGCCTTTATGGACCTGGCAGCGGAAAGCAGGACCTTGCTTGCGGATAAAATATGCCTCGGAGAAACAAAACTGCTCGTTGATAACATTCTCACTGTTTCCGGGGTGAACCGGTCGAAGGAAACTTTGTTTAACCTTAAACTCTCCGTCTTAACCGGTGATGAAGAAAAGAGTTATTATGAGAGCTCGGCCGCCTTCCAAGCCGCTCCCGGCAAAAGGTTTAACGCCCCGGGTTTTTACAGGTTAGACCATTTTGAATGGGAGTATCAAACTATCAGGATTGAAATAACAGGGCAGGACGGGAAGAAATACTATGAAGCGGCCTATAAGGTAAGCTACAAGCACGGCATGATGCTGCTTTACGGGAAACCTGAGGGGGAAAACCCGCAGCCGGATCCGAAAGACCCGGATTTTGTGGAGAAAAAATACCGGTACCTGCTCTCAAGAATCCCTGATTTTTACCGGCCGAAGGATAAGCCGTTTATTATAAAGAGCACGGACAACAAAGTTGTTTTTGACCTGATGAAGGCCGGCGCGCTGAAGAAGATAGCGGATTATGTTTACGCCCTCTTTGACAATGACATGGACCGGCTTGCGGGTGCAACCTTTCTGATTAACCGCCCGGCCTTTATGCTTTATGTGAATATATTAAGCTCGATTGAAACGGATTTTACGCCGCTCTCTACTCTTCGCTGGCAGTACGCGCAGTGCGGGAGTTCAGCGGTAATCCTGCTGGGAGTTATTGAGAAGCTCCGCAAAAATAAGAGCCGGAAATGCTTTACGGGGCACATGCTGCATATAAACAACCATGTAATTACGCTGGCTCATTATAAAGGAAGGCATATCCCTCTGGATCCCTCGGTCGCGAAAGTCTTTTATTCGTATGATAACCGTAATTTTGCTTCCTACGAAGAGTTGATAAAGGACGCGAGGCTTGTGAGCAAAAGCGGGGAGAAATATGTGCGGCTTTTCCAGCGTGATACCGTAACGCATTATATTGATTATTACGGCAGGACCGTCTGGCCCGCGGGAGCTCCGGCAGAATAAGGTGCTTTCACCCTGTTATGCGGGAAGGTTCTCTGTTGACTGCCGCTATTTTTGGAGTAGAATATGGATATAATTGCTATTCGCGCATTTGCGCGGGGAGGAAATATGAACAAAAAAATTGTATTCTTGGCTGCGGCGGTTTTTCTCGCTGTTTCCGCCTACTGCGCGGATAAGCCTGCTTCAGGCAAAGCTCCTGCCGCTCCTGCCGCGGCTGCACCTGCGGCCCCGGGTGGGCCTACAGTCATTAAAGGCACGGTTTATGGCATGGAAGTGAGCGGCAACGGAAAGAGCAGCCAGCTGGTAGTTGAACTTCCAAAAAATGAGAAGGGCTGGCGTGACAAGACGAAGATTTCCATGGTCGGAGCGCTTCTGGTAAAAGATAATTTTCTGCAGAAGAGTCCGGCGTGCATCAATTCCGGAGATCCGGTCGTTGTTGAGTCTACCGCAACCTCAACCCAGGTTGTGACAAACAAGCCGATAGTCGGAAAAACTACGATAACGAAGACCACGACCAAAGTAATCATTTATCTGGGTCAGAATGCCATTGATTATCCGAATGTGAAATACAAGGACGGAAAGAATAACTAGGAGCTCCTGAAGGAAAGTTTCCGGGGCAGGGCTGATGAAGCCTTGTCCCGGTTTTACGTAAAAGGAGAGGCTATGAAGCTTGTGTTTCCGGTTATGATTTTGTCGGCGCTCGTAATCTTTTCAGGCGCAGGCA
>CAIWRR010000269.1 GCA_903915125.1 Candidatus Firestoneibacteriota bacterium
GCGGCGCCGATTCACTCCATAACCATTAAACCATTTCTAAAACCGGTTTGAGGGAAGAATCCTGCTGTCGATCTTTACTTCTTTGAATTTCTTGTCGTCCGCGTAAATTACGCACCGGACATCCGCTTTTGGCACCGAAAGGTACGACTTATATCCCACGCTGCACTGCAGGCGCAGCTGCCTGACTATGCCGGGCTGAAGCGGTGTATCCGCGGGACTCCTGAAATTTGCCGTCGCTGTCGCCCACTCTTCCCCGTTCGAAATAAAAGTCGCCATGAACTTAACGTTCTCAGGAAATTCTTCCGTCCCGATATTCTTTAATTTCAGCAGCACCGCGGGCTGATACAGCAGTGTGTTATTATTAATATTACGGTATTCAATGAACCCTGTCTTAAAATCAACCGGCTCAAGCGATTCCAAAAGAGGCTTCTGAGGTTTCACGGCATTCTCTTTAACTACGGCTTCGCACGCCGGTTTTTCTTTTGAACAACCAGAAAGATAAAGCAAGGCTGTTGCCGCAAAGATACATACTATGGCTTCAAATGTTTTCTTCTTCATCGCATATGCCTCCGCTGATATTACCCCCGGCGCTTCTCCTGTCCACTTCTGTATTATAATCACATTACTGATTGTTTGACAATACCCATCAAAAGCGGAAGGACTCTTCGGATGACAGAATGCGCGAAACGATAACAGCATAAAGTTAATTCGGCAGCCCCTTGTTTTTTTCGGCTATATCATGCACAATTAGGCACCAGGTTGAAGGCACTTTATGTTTTGGGGGATAAGGCAATGTTTTCAGACTGCCACATAGTTTGCATTATCTTAATAGTGGCAGTTGCTGTTATTTTCGTGATATTGGAATATATTGACTTTTAGCCTGCTCTACTTTTCGCTGATACTATCTTCCCCCCTCTTTTGATATATCAATTTAATGAATTTGCGCGAACGTTTCAACGCCATAATGGATTACAAGCCTTTTGACCGCCAGCCGCTCTGGTATTTCGGCGAGTGGACGGAGACACGGGAACGCTGGCTTTCGGAGGGCGCTCCCAAAGACCTTCCCTTCTGGGTTTATTTCGGCATGGACCACGACTGGGAGCAGTACAACTGGAACGGCCTCGGCGTAAACTTCCGCTTTGAACACTTTGACACCCTCCTCCTGGAAGAGACCGCGGAATATAAAATTGAAAGGCAGAATGACGGAGTGGTCCGGAAGACCGGCAAGGGCGGCACGAGCATCAGCCAGGACATTGAGACTTTTATCAAGGACCGGGCCTCATGGCATGAGTTTATCAGGATTTATGACGAGAAGATGAAGGGCGTGGATCCGTATCCCGCTGACTGGGAAACAAGGAAGGCGAAGTTCAACAAAAACAGGGATTTTGTGCTTTCCTTTGAAGGGTGCTCCCTCTTCGGCTGGCCGCGCGAATGGCTGACGACCGAAGGGATTTCCATAATGCAGTACGACGATCCCGCGCTCCTGGAAGAAATAGTGGAATACCTCACAAATCATTTTATGAGGCGTTTTGAAAGAGCCGTAACGGAACTTGAGATAGATTTTGTATATATCTTTGAAGACTGCTGTTTTAACAACGGGCCGCTCCTCTCCCCCGCCAAACTCCGGGAAATCTGGCTTCCTTACTATAAAAAGATAATAGCTTTCTACAGAAAACACGGGGTGAAGCATATTCTCTTTGACAGCGACGGCAAAGTGGACGAAATAATCCCTATACTTTTGGAAGCCGGAGTTGACATACTCTTTCCCGTGGAAGTCGGGACCTGGAAAGGAGATGTGAACAAGTTCAGGCAGGAGTACGGGAAAGACCTTCGGATGCTCGGCGGCGTGAACAAACTGGTAATCAGCAAAGGAGAGAAGGCCATCCGCGAAGAACTTATGCGGGTGGAAAAACTGGCAAAGAGCGGCGGGTATATCCCACTCCCGGACCACCGCGTGCCACCCGACGCCTCTCTCAAAGACATGCAAAACTACTGCAGAATTTTCAAAGAAATCTTCTTTTAGGAGAAATATGAAAACGAGAGTGAGCTGGACAAACCC
>CAIWRR010000270.1 GCA_903915125.1 Candidatus Firestoneibacteriota bacterium
CGCACGACGGAGGGCTGAAATGATAGCAGCCGTCTTTTCCGATTCGCATAAAGACCTCAAAACCCTCTCTTTGGCCGCGGAAGCCGCGAAGGGTTTTGGCGCGACAAAGATGATTCATCTGGGAGACGCTTTCCGCGACGGGCTGGAGCTCAAAAAACACTCCGATGATGTGGTGATGGTCCCGGGGCTCTGGTGCGACGAATACCACGACAGCAAGGTCCCAAACAGGCTAATCATTGATCTCGGCGGGTTTAAGACCCTGCTCACGCACTCAAACAAGGCGACTCTCGAGGACATGGCGCAGGACAGGAATCCTGAAGAGATTATCAAAGCAGAAAATATAGATATTCTGCTTTACGGCCACACGCACATATATGAAAGCGTCATAAGGGCAGGCAGGCTTGATTTAAACCCCGGTTCCTGCAGGGCGAATGATAAAAGGGCCGCTTCCGTGACTTACGGGCTGATAATCACAGACGGGAACAAAGCCACCGGGAAAATAATGGATCTGAACGGAAAAGTAGCAGCGGAAACGACATTGATTAAGCTCTAATCCCACCCTGAAGTTTATTGCGTAAGACTATTTGCCTATCCAAAAATACGCGGCAATTTGAAGCAGGACGTTCGCATACACTCCCGCCAACACATCGTCAATCATTATGCCCCAGCCGCCGGGCAAAGCCTGCAAACCGCGGATAGGCCACGGCTTCCAGATATCAAAAAGCCGGAAGAGCAGGAACCCCGCGATAATATAGGGAGTACCCGAAGGGACGAAGGCCATCGTAACCAGGAACCCGACCAGTTCGTCTATGACGACCTTGTGCGGGTCTTTTTCTCCGAGCAGTTTCTCCGCTTCGGTTGAAGCGAGAACCCCCGCAAAAAAAAGGAAAACGGTAACCGACAGGTACAGCGGCATGTTGCCGCGCAGCAGAAGATAAGGCAGAACCGTAAAGGCTGTCGCGAAAGTGCCGCTGGCGAACGGGATATAGCCGATAAATAATACGGAAGAGAAACACTTGATGGAAAACACCTTCACGAGCCTATCTCCGTCAGAATATGCTTATTGCGCCTAAAGAAATCCCAGCCGGAATAAACGGACCAAAGCACGCAGATGAAAGTCATAACCCAGGGAACTGAATCAACAAAGGCGACAAATTTCTCGCCGGCATCCCCGGGGGTCGAAATGAATAATTGCGCCCAGGGAATACTGATGAAGCGCGTGATGTAATCCTGAAACGCTATGATGACAAGTATCGTTATAATCGTGGCAATGTGCCAGGCGGTCTTGTGTTTTCCGGTCTGTTCGGCGGCGATAACCGTGCCTTTCTGCGCGGCCCCCAGGCGCATTGTGGTAATGATTAACTCCCTTGAAAAGATTATGAGCACCATCCAGAAAGGCACCAGGTCAAGCTGAACAAAGGAGAAAAAAGCGGAAAGCACGAGAAGTTTGTCGGCCAGCGGGTCCATGAACTTACCGAACTCGGTTACCTCCCCCCTCTGTCTCGCCAGGATGCCGTCATAGAGGTCCGTCAGAGAGGCAACAATGAAAACTAAAAGCGCGATGAGCTTTCCGTACTTGTAATTGGAAAAAAGGAAAATAATAAAGTACGGGATAAAAGTTATCCGAAGTACCGTCAACACATTCGAAATAGTTATTTTTTCCCTGCCCTGCAAACTCTTTTTTTTCTGCATGTTTACTCCGGACTCCCCGAAAGGTCATACTCGGAAGCCCCGGTTATCTTCACTCTGATAAAATCTCCCGGCGCAGCTTTCGCGTTCCGGGGGAGAAGTACCCTGCCGTCAACATCCGGAGCGTCCGTGCTTGAGCGGCAGACCAACCCGGTTTGTCCTGCTCCGTCTACGAGCACCTCCATTTTACTGCCAACCTTTGCCTTATTCAATTCCAAAGAGACGATTTTTTGAAGGGACATAATCCTTGAAAACCTTTCCTTTTTGGTCTTTTCGCTGTTCTGGCCCTTTTTTATCCCTGAAGGAGTGTCAGTTTCGCGGGAATAGGCAAATACTCCCAGCTTATCAAAGCGTGCGGCGCGAACAAACGCCGCCAGTTCGTCAAAAGCCGCCTTATCCTCGCCGGGGTGGCCTACGATAAAAGTGGTGCGCAGGGCGGCGCGCGGGATCCTTGAGCGAATCGCCTTTATGACTGCCTCTGCCTTTGCCCGGTTATACTTCCTCCCCATCAGTTTAAGCACTCCGTCGTTTATATGCTGAAGCGGAATGTCAAAATAGGGGCAGATTTTCTTCTCCGACGCGACAAGCTCGATCAGATCTTCAGTGACGCGCGACGGGTAAAGATAGAGCAGACGTATCCATTTTATTCCCCGAATCTTTACAAGTTCCTTGAGCAGCCTGACCAGCGCCGGTTTTCCATATATGTCGGCGCCGTAATTTGTCGTGTCCTGAGATATAAGGTTTATTTCTTTCGCGCCGATAAGGGCAAGATTCCTCACCTCGCTTGCGATATCCTCAAACCTTCTGCTCTTTAACGGGCCCCGGATTGAAGGGATGGAACAGTAATTGCATCTGTTGTCACAGCCTTCCGATACTTTGACATAAACGGAATGCAGCGGCGTTGCCAGCACGCGAGGAGTGTCCTTGTTATAGATATAGCCGGGTTTTGAGACCAGCAGTTTATTTACGGGAACAGCCCGTATAACTTCGCCAATCCTGGTGAACTCGCTGACTCCGATAAACGCGTCCGCCCCGGGAAATTTTTTCAGGAGAAGTTCTTTCTGCTTCTGGACCAGGCAGCCGGTGACAATAAGTTTCTGCCCGGGGGTTTTTTTGCGGGAGAATTCCCTGATAGTGTCTTCCGATTCTTTTACGGCGTCCTTCACAAAGGAGCAGGTATTGACGATAAGGATATCCGCTTTTTTGGGGTCGCTTACCGCCTCGGCCCCGCTTTCGGCAAGAATGCCCAGCATTATCTCGGAATCAACGAGGTTCTTCGAACAGCCCAGGCTTATCATTCCCACTTTTATCATTTCACTTCCCTTTGCATTCAGGCATTAAAGACTTCATTTTTCAGTTTAACTGCAATTACAGTTTTCCATCACACAAGACTCCGCCCTTGCCGTCATCATGGTTCAAATACTCGCAATAATTGCAGAGGGCGCTGGGATGCTTGTCAAAAACGGTGGTTGATTCGACTTCTTCTATTAAGAGTAAAGTGTCCTTTTTAAGCGCTTCAAGCTGGGCGTCGGACCGCTCCGAAGTGAACTCTATCCCGGACATGAGGTAATTCCAGACCAGGCGGATTTTTCTTTCTCCGACAAGTTCCTTTACCCCTATCTGATAGAGGGCAAGCTGCCTCTCTTCGTCTATCTGTTTTTGGTTTGGAGGATTCATGCCGGTCTTGTAGTCTACTATATCAACGCTCCCGTCCGGCTTTTCGTCTATGCGGTCTATAACCCCGGTCATAACCCGCAATCCGTCAGGATCAAGCTTGATGTTCAGTTTCTGCTCCAGCCCGAGAATTTTATTTTGGGTAAAAGGCGCGTACTGATCAAAATATCTCGCGACTGCTTTTTCTCCGATAGACCTGTAGTGCTCCTTGCTGTATTGCCTTTTTACGATAATAATATTGTCATTCCACTTCCTGCGCCAGTACCATCCGAAAAGGCCTACGACCTGACCTTTGTCTGGAGCCACTTTTTCAAAATTGGCTTTTTTATATGTGTACTCCAGCGTCAAGTGCACCATGGAACCAAGAAAGCGCTCAATGGTGTCCCGCTCAACCCTTATCTTATCTCTGTATTTAAGTTTGTACTGATGCTTGCAGTTTTCAAAACAACCTAAACGCGAGTGGGAAAAGGTTTCGGACAAAAGGGCCTCCAATAGAACTAATTGGTTAATAAAGTAAACATAAAGCATTTAAGATTGAACTGGTTATCGTTTATAACGTTCTTAACGTTACTAACGTTTGTAACGTAAAAATATTTACCTTTGGATTAAGCTAGTATCGTTTATAACGTTTGTAACGTTTGTAACGTAAAGCAAAAGCAATTCAACAACTCAGGTTCTCTATAAAAGCGCTTCAAAGATAACAAGCTAAATTTGAGGGTCTTATGTTTCCGTTATAAACGTTAAAAACGTTAAGAACGTTATAAACCTCTATTCTTTATTCTTTTTATCTTC
>CAIWRR010000271.1 GCA_903915125.1 Candidatus Firestoneibacteriota bacterium
CAGATGCCGGAGAAAACCTCACCATTCATGGCGAAGAGGGATGTCCGCCAAAGGCGGATCCGCCTCCGGCGGAAATCCGGCATGAATAATATTAACACACCTATAAAGAGAAACTCCGGCCTTCAGGCCGCAGAGTTTCATAACGTAAAGCATGAAGAGTTAATAAGGTTTAAAAGGTTAACAAAGCTTTTGTGAGAGAGAAAGAGGATAAATTCATGCAAATGTCCGTTCAGGTAAATAATCTTGTTAAGAGATTTGGCAGCTTCCCGGCCGTCGATGATATATCCTTTTCTGTTGCTAAAGGCGAGATATTCGGTTTTATAGGGCCTAACGGCGCCGGAAAATCAACGACAATCAGAATGCTGTGCGGAATTTTAGACCAGACCTCAGGCGTCGGGACAGTTGAAGGGTTCAGCATCAAAACAGAACCTGAGAAGATAAAAAGCGTCATAGGCTACATGTCCCAGAAATTCTCGCTTTATGACGACCTGACAGTGGAGGAAAATATTAACTTTTATGGCGGCATCCACGGTTTAAGCAGGGATGAGACAAAAACAAGAAGGTCTTGGATACTTGAAATGGCCGGTTTACGCGGGAAAGAAAGTAATATGACCGGCGCTCTCTCCGGAGGCTGGAGGCAAAGACTCTCGCTGGGCTGCGCCATAATACATGGTCCGAAGGTGGTTTTTCTTGACGAGCCTACTGCGGGGGTCGACCCTATATCCAGGCGCGAATTCTGGCTCCTTATCAGAGGGCTCGCGAAAGCAGGCACCACTATATTCGTAACCACCCATTATATGGATGAGGTAGAGTTTTGTGACAGGATAGCCATGATTTACAGGGGAAAAATTGTCGCGATGGGAACGTCGGCAGAGCTTAAAACTGCAAATAAAGTCGACAACCTTGAAATGCTCTTCGTCAATCTTATTAGAGGAATGGAATAAATGATTATTAACGGAAGAGTCCTGGCCATAGCCAGAAAAGAGGCGCTTCATGTGGTCCGCGATGTCCGTTCGCTCATAATAGCGTTGATCCTGCCTCTTGTGTTCCTATTTATATTTGCCTATGCAATTACTCTGGATATAGATCATATCAGGCTTGCAGTCGTCGATCATGACAAAACTCCCGCGAGCAGGGAACTTATTGCGGCTATAACCGCAAGCGGATATTTTGATTTGACGGCTCTTCCGGATAACGAAAAAGAGCTGGGGTTTGGCATGGACAAGGGCGATATAAAGACCGGACTTATCATCCCGCCGGGTTTCGCAAGGCACGTGAGCCGCGGCGAGAATAATTCAGTGCAGATTCTTGTCGACGGGACGGAATCTAACAGCGCAAATATTGCACTCAACTACGCTAATGCAGCCGTTGCTTCATATGCCGGGAATATTGTGCTTAACGCGTTGAACAAGAACGGCATGGCTCTCCGGAAAGACACAGGTTTTATAGAGGCCGGGCAAATGGCCGTCTATAATCCGAGCATGAGAAGCCGTAATTTTATAATCCCGGGCATAATAGCCGTAATCATGTCTATTATCCTCGCGATACTCACTTCGCTTACGGTGGTTAAGGAGAGGGAGCAGGGTACTCTGGAGCAGCTGCTGGTCACGCCGGCAACGCCGAGAGATATCCTTGTCGGAAAAATGCTCCCATACTGGACTATCGGAATGCTCGACATGCTGATGATAGTCGTTGCGGGAGTTTTCATTTTCAATGTTCCGCTAAAAGGAGATTTACTGCTGCTCTTTTTTGCGTCCGGTATTTTTGCTTTTTGCGGGCTTGGCATAGGGCTTCTTGTTTCCTCTGTGTCCGATAACCAGCAGATAGCCATACAGCTTTCGATGCTCCTGTCTGTGCTTCCCGGCTTTATTCTCTCCGGTTTTCTTTTTCCTATTAAGAGCATGCCGGCAATTATCCGGGCCGTAACAGTCATTCTTCCCGCAAAGTATTTTCTTCAAATTCTCAGAGGGATTTTCTTGCGGGGCAGCGGCTGGTCAGCACTGATACTGGAAACTATGGTTTTATTTATAATGGGCGTACTGCTTATTTTTATCGCTTCAAAGCGCTTTAAGAGGAACATCGGATGAGAAGAATACTCGAATTAGTCCGAAAAGAATTAATCCAAACATTCCGCGACAAGCGTATGGTAGGGCTTATTTTTGTTGCGCCCGTGATTCAGCTGATAATGCTGGGCTACGCGGTTACCACTGATGTTAAACATATCGCGCTGGGTGTCTGGGATAATGACAGGTCTTTCGAAAGCAGGGAGTTTGTCAGGAAGGCGGTCATCAGCGGATATTTTGACGATGCCGGAGTTGTTGTAAATGATGCCGGTATGGAGCACGCGTTCAAGAGCGGAAGATGCGATCTCGTTCTGTATTTCCCGCCTGATTATTCAAGAAACATTAAACGCGGAGAAAAAGCCAAACTTGAGATTATCGCGGACGGAAGTGATTCAAATCTTACAAATATTGCTTTTAGCTACATGGCGCAAATTGCAAATATCGAAAACGCGCGGCTAATGAAGGAAAATGTCTCAAAAATGAAGGCAGCCCGCGGCGGCAACATAATGATACCGCAGGTCAGTCCCGAGCCCAGGGTAATGTATAACCCGGAAATGAAGAGCGCCAATTACATGATCCCGGGTGAAATAGGCCTAATACTCACTCTTATAACGATACTGCTCACCTCTATGTCGATTACGAAGGAGAAGGAATCCGGCACTATAGAACAAATCATAGTCTCACCTCTCCGTTCATACGAGGTTATTCTGGGAAAAACTATACCTTTTGCTCTGATCGGAATGATGATCGTCCTGCTGATTATTACGGGAGGGCTGCTGGTATTTAATATTGCGATTAAAGGGAATATCTTTACTCTGCTATTTTCGTCATTCTTATTTCTCCTGAATACGCTGGGAGTAGGTCTCTTTATCTCAACAATATCAAAGACGCAACAGCAGGCTATGCTCTCAAGCGTTATCTTTATTCTGCCGTCAATCATGATATCCGGGTTTGCGTTTCCTGTATCAAATATGCCGATCGAAGTCCAGTGGATATCATATCTGCTGCCGCTCAGATATTTTTTTACAATAATAAGGGGAATATTCCTTAAAGGGGCAGGATTCGCTATTCTTTGGCCGGAGATGCTTGCATTGTTCATTCTCGGAGTGACGGTATTTATTCTGGCGGCATTGAGATTCAGGAAGAAGCTAAGTTGAGCAAATACTGATTCCTAAATTCTAAACACTAAACAATGCTAGGCAAAAAAGAGCGTGGATTGTCGCGTTTAGAATATTTTGTCTATTTGTTTTTGTTTAGAATTCAGTGCCCAGTATTTGTTTCTTGCTTGATTCCTGCTTTATTTTATTGTATATTAAACTCGTGCTTTTTACTGGGATGAAAAAATACATTGTCCCGGCAGCTGTTTTTGTAATTGTTCTAATGCTGTCTAATATCACCTTCGCGCTTCTGCTCGCAGCTTCTGTCCCGCTCATCTTTTCATATCTGAAACGAAAGAAGAAACAAACAGCAGAAAAAGTATTTGAAAAACAATTCATTGAAAGCCTTCGCCTAATCCTCAGTACACTCCGTTCAGGTCAGACAATGCTGCAATCATTTGAGGAAGCGGCTCGCAGATCGGCCTCGCCTGTCTCACTCGTTTACAATGATGTGCTTGCATCGCACAGGCTCGGTAAGAGTCTGGATGAAGCACTATTGGAAACTGTCTGGAAATTGCAAAATGAAGACATTAAGCTATTCGCTATTGTTGTTTCTATAATGAAAGATTCCGGAGGCAATACGGTTTCTTTGATTTCAAATATGCTGGATTCATGCGAAGAGAGGGTAAGGCTGTCGGGAAAGATAGAAGCGCTGACAGCTCAAGGCAGGCTTTCCGGTTTAGTGGTTGGCTTGCTTCCGGTCGCACTTCTGATTATCTTCTGGTTCTTAGACCCAAAGCTGATCTATCCGCTCTTTCATAGCCAGGGCGGTTTTATCTTGCTTTCTGTCGCAGCTGCGTTAGAGGCGGCGGGAATATATTTCATAGCAAAAATCACAAATATCGAGGTGTAGATGGCTGCATTAATATGTGCGATAGTCGCCGGAATCGCCGTTTATTTTGCGATTCAAACTGCCGCCGAGAAGGAGGCCTCTCAGGCTCTTGGCAAAATGATTGGGCGAAAAGCTTCAGGTAAAGGATGGAATCTTCTTGATTCAAGACCTTTGAGAGTAGTCACTAAAATGGCGGCAGGGGTAAATAAGAACATTCCTCTTGGCAAATACCGCGGATGGATTGTCGTAAAACTTTCACAAGCGGGATCAGGATATTCCTGCGACGCAGACGAGTTTCTCGCAAGAAAAGAGATCTATATGCTTCTTTCTTTTATTGCTTTGATTAGTTTGCGTGTACCATGGATATATGCTGGAGTAATGTCCTGTTTTATCTCTTTTATTCCTGATTTGCATATGAAGAGGGAGAGAACCAAATATGAAAAGAAAATTTTGCGGGAGATTCCGCCTGCGCTCGGTATTTTGGCGTCTTGTGTTGAGGCAGGATTGACTCTTGACGCGGCAGTAAGCAAATATTCCGAAAAATGCCGTGAAACCGGTCTCTCAGCGGAATTTCGCGGCTACTTACAGGAGATAAGGCTCGGAAAGAGCCGGCAACAAGCTCTCTCAGGCCTTGCCGAGAGATCCGGACTTCCCGAGCTTGAGGCCTTTGCAGGTGCAGTTTCAAGGTCGCTTGAATTCGGCACCGGACTCGCCGATGTTCTTCGAGCGCAATGCGCTTCGGTTCTTGAGAAGAAGACGCGCAGGGTTGAGAAACTGGCTGCTGAAGCGCCCGTTAAGTTGCTCTTCCCGCTTATTTTTTTCATATTCCCGGTTGTGTTTATTGTTATATTTGGCCCTCTATTCCTAGAGTTTCTCGCAATAAAATAAAATTTCACTGCCGCGCGTTTTCATAAATGAAACTCTGCGGCCTGAAGGCCGGAGTTTCTCTTTATAGGTGTGTTACTATTATTCATGCCGGATTTCCGCCGGAGGCGGATCCGCCTTTGGCGGACATCCCTCTTCGCCATGAATGGTGAGGTTTTCTCCGGCATCTGAAAGATAAAATGCGCGTAAATTGCTAAGGAGTAAGATATTAAATCTGCGGTAAAGGCGGGGGATCTGACGCGATGTTGTTATGGGTAAATACGTAACAAAAAAGCCCCTGCGTATGCAGGGGCTTTAAGTTTGTTTTTGATTGTCAGTCTTAAATTACTCCAAGTTCCTTGCCGACTTTCTTGAACTTATCAAGCACGAACTCCATTTCCTTCATTGTATGCGTAGCCGTGAAGCTTGTCCTGATTAGCGCCTGCCCCTGAGCGACCGCCGGTGAAACAACGGGATTGACAAAAACTCCTTCCTCTTCTAGTCTCTTTCCCATCTTGAAGCATCTGAAATCATCTCCGATAAATATTGGTATGATGGCAGATTCGGTATGCCCGGTTTTGAATCCGAGTTCCCTTATACTCTTCAGCATGAAAGCTACTATCTTCCAGAGGTGCTCTTTACGTTCCGGTTCTGTCCTCATTATTTCCAGAGCCTTAAGGGCAGCCGCAACATTTGCCGGGGGCATTGACGCCTGGAATATTTGCGCTCTTGAAGTATGCTTTAAGTAACCGATTACATCGGAATCGCCGGCTATATAGCCGCCCATGGAGGCAAAAGATTTGCTGAAGGTTCCCATCAGGAGGTCTACTTTATCGACAAGTCCGAAATGTTCCGCCACTCCGGCGCCCGTTTTTCCGAAGATTCCGACGGAATGGGCGTCATCAACCATTACCTTGGCGCCGTATTTCTGCGCTATTCGGACTATGTCGGGCAGTTTGCAGAGTTCGCCCTCCATTGAGAACACGCCGTCAGTTACTATGAGCTTGCCCTTCTTAGGATTATCCTTTGAAATAAGGCGTTCAAGATCTTCCATGTCATTGTGTTTGTACTTAACAGTTTTTGCGATAGAGAGTCTTGTGCCGTCAATAATGCTCGCATGGTTTATTCTGTCACAATAGATTATGTCGTCTTTTTGCGGGAGGGTGGAAACAACACCAACATTGGTAGTGAATCCGGTACTGTACAGGAGCGCTTCTTCTTTGCCGACAAACTCGGCTATTGCCTTTTCAAGCTTTACATGAAGGTCAAGCGTGCCGTTAAGAAACCTGGAACCTGAGCAGCCTGTGCCGTATTTGCGTATTGCTTCTATTGAGGCCTCTTTTACCCTGGGCTCAGAGGTCAGGCCAAGGTAATTATTCGAGCCTATCATTATGAGCGTTTTGCCATGATAAACAACTTCAGTATCCTGCCCGGATTCTATTGCCCTGAAATATGGATAAACACCGGCAGCTATTATCTCTTTTGCAGTAGTGAATTTATGGGCTTTCTCGAACAGATCGCCTTTCTTTGTGCCGGTAGGGAACACATGTTCTTCGCTTAATTTTAGGGTATCCCTTGCTTTTAGCCTGACCTTAAAACGCTGTTCTCTGTATATCTTGCTGACTTTACGGGAAAGGTTCTTCATTCCGCGCTTGGAGTTAACTCTTAGACCGCGAAGTATTTTTTTCTTCTTTGCCATTTTTATCTCCTTTAATGAATCTGCCGCTCAAGCCTGTGTGGAATCCGCTTTATTGGGATATGCGGTGTGTTATTACAGGAAAATAATTGTATTCAGCTTACTTTTTAATTATAATACTCACTATAGGGCAAGTCAAGGCAAAATTCAGTATTTTAAAGGGGTTCTGTGCAAAAGGGCGAAGAAGCGTTAATAACAGGCGCAAACGGTTTTACCGGAAGCTTCCTTGCGAAGGAACTGCTAAAGAGGGGGATCAAAGTCCGCTGCCTGGTCAGAAGCACTGCGAACCTCAGATGGCTTAAAGGTCTTGATGTTAATGTCGTCAACGGAGAAATCACAAAACGAGAAAGTTTGAGGGGTCTGCTGTCCGGAATCAGCTATGTGTTTCACTGCGCCGGAGCCAAGCAGGGAAGGGATTGGGATGATTTCGCAAATGTTAATGTCCACGGTACGGGCAATTTGATAGAAACAGCGCTTGCCGAGGCGCCGGGCCTAAAAAAGTTCGTTTACATAAGCTCAATGGCGGCAATGGGCCCTTCTTGCGGGTCAAAGCCATCACGCGAGGACAGCGTTTGCAACCCGCTGACTTTTTACGGAACAAGCAAGCTGAAAGGTGAAGAAGAGGTCTTGAAGAAGAAGAATCTGCTTCCTGTAATTATCCTCCGCCCGCCGGCTATCTACGGGCCCAGAGACGAGGATATGCTGGCAATGTTCAAGGCCGTAAAATTCAGAGTGAAACCGTTCTTTGGATTGAGAGAAAAATACCTCAACCTTTGTTACGTTGACGATCTCATTCAGGGTTGTATCCTGGCGGCGCAGGTTCCCGTAAAAAGCGGCAGTATATACATTGTGGCAGATGAAGACATACACAGCTGGGAAGAGGTCTACAGGGAAATGTCTTTGGCCTTGAATATCAAGGCGCTGAAGCTGAAGATACCGGTAGGGCTGATACTGACTTCCGCTTTTATCTCTGAGCTTGTGGCAAAAGGTCATGGAAAGTCTACAATATTCACGCGCCAAAAAGTGCGAGAGATGAGCGGGAACTGGGCCTGTGATATCAGCAAGGCAAAGGCCGAACTCGGCTTCAAGCCGGAGTTCGGCATAAAAAAAGGAATCCCCCTGACGGCAAAATGGTATATTGAGAACGGTTGGCTGTGAAAGAATGAGAAAAGCAAAATTCGAAAGATTGCGGAGGGAAAATGTCTGATTCTAACGAAACCGAACTTCACTCAATGCTGCTATTCCAACTGCTGTATCAGTTTCAGAGCATGGCCATGATGCATCTGGGCAAGGTTGAAAACCCCGTCACAAAAAAGATCGAACGTGATCTCGAACAGGCGAAAGGAGCAATAGAGCTGGTTAGAATGCTTAAAGAAAAAACAAAAGGCAACTTAAACGGAAAAGAGAGCGAATTCATTGAGCAGATTCTGACAAACCTTCAGTTGAACTACGCGGATGAAGCCGCTAAGCCAAATACTCCAGAGGAGAAGAAACCCTGACATGGATAAAAGAACGCTGGCGGAACTTGAGAGAATCGCAGGAAAGGACAACCTCAAAACCGCGCTTGAGGAGCTTGTCTGCTATTCTTATGACGGCTACCTGAAGGAAAGCCTGCCTGACGCGGTTGTTTTTCCGGAAAGCACGGAACAGGTCTCTGCGATAGTAAAGCTGGCCGGCTCGGAGGGGTTTTTCATAACGTCAAGAGGTTCAGGCTCAAATCTTTGCGGCGCTTCAGTCCCGAAAAAGGGAGGGCTGGTCCTTGCTTTTTCCAGGATGTGCCGAACTATTAAGATTGACAGAGAGGAACGCTTTGCAATTATAGAACCGGGCAAAGTTCTTGATGATCTGGAACTTGAACTTTCGCCTTTGGGACTATCTTATCCTGTAGACCTGGGAAGCAGCAAGATCGCGACCATTGGCGGTTCAATAGCGTTAAATTCAGGCGGAATGAAAGCCATAAAATATGGAGTAACCAGGGACTATCTTCTGGGGTTAACGGTCGTGCTTGCTGACGGGAGTATTCTTGAGCTAGGTACAAAAACAAAAAAGAATGTTGTTGGTTACGACCTTATGTCTCTCTTCTGCGGCTCAGAGGGGACTCTCGGCATTATTACTCAAGCAGTTGTAAAGCTGGTAGTGAAGCCTAAAGCCAGAAAGGTCATAGTGGCCCACTTTAGGGGCATGGAATCGGCCTGCGCGGCAGTTAATGAAGTCCTTGCCTCAGGATTAATCCCTGCGGCGATTGAAATAATCGACAGATTGGTGATTGGAGCAGTTGAGGACTACGCAAAGGCCGGTTTGGACAAGGCGGCCGAAGCGTTGCTGCTTATTGAACTTGACGGCAAAGAGAGCGTAGTAGAGGAAGACAGCCGTGCTATGAACGCTTTGCTTGACAGGCACGGCGCTTACGGAAAGAAGGAAGCGGCCACGGCGGCAGAAAGCGACAAACTTTGGCTTGCCAGGAAGAGCGCCTTCCCGAGCATGACAAGGCTAAAAAATATTTGCATAGCTGAAGACATTACGGTTCCGGTCAGCAGACTTTACGAAGTTATCACCAGACTAAACGAACTCTCTGTCAAGAACGGGGTTCTGATGGGGCTTATCTCACACTCCGGGGACGGTAACCTGCATCCCCATTTTCTGATTGATAATAAGGAAGAGGAGTTAAAGGCGGATCGAGTGCTTGAGGAACTTACGCCTTTCGTGATTTCAATCGGCGGAACGCTCTCAGGCGAGCACGGGATTGGAGTAAGCAAGAAAAAGTTTCTTGGTTTCCAGTTGAAAGAAAACGAGTTAAGAATCATGAGGGAATTAAAGAAACTCTACGACCCGAAGGGCATACTTAACCCGGGAAGTTTCATAGACTAGAAAAGACTGCGGGATTTCTATTGTAAGAGGTCGTTTTGGCTGATAAAGCGAGTGACATAACCGACAGATGCCTGAAGTGCGGATTTTGCGTAAATCAGTGCCCTGTTTATCGGGAGCTCAAAGACGAAACCGTCTCACCGCGAGCCAAACTTAGGCTGATAAAAGCCTACCGTGAAGGCGCCTTGAAGAATGACAAGATTCTCCGCAAGGTGCTCTCAAACTGTCTTATGTGCGAATCGTGCCATAAAAATTGTCCCGGAGGCCTTCACACAAGCGACGCCATTTCGGAAATGCGCGCAGAGTTTAGGACAAAATACGGGCTGGACTGGAAGAAGAAACTTCTCAAGGCAGCCCTGGGTGACAAGCGCCTGCGAAAACTCTCGGCTTATTGGGCGAGGCTTGTGTATAACAATTTAATAAGCAATATTCCGATGCCGCTCAACATGCCGGCTGGCGCGCTGTCGCTTAAGAATATTCCGCGCTTAAACAAGGCATTGAAGAACATGACCGCCGGCACAGGCAGGACAAAGAAAGCTTTTTTCTTTGCCGGCTGTGTTGACAGGTTTATGTTCTCGGACACCGCAAAAGCTGTGATAAAAGTTCTCAACGCCGCGGGTTTCGATGTTGAAATATCTCCAGACGAAAGATGCTGCGGTATGCCTCTGATGATAAGCGGCGATTCGGCGTCCCTGGGCAAAAGCGCCAGGATCAATATTGACCTTATGTCGGCTAAAAGTTATGATGCCATAGTTTCCGGCTGCCCGACCTGCATCGTGGCTCTAAAACAGAAATATGCCGGCATCATAAAAGGCGACGCGGAATACGAAGAAAAACTAAATAAAATAGTGCCTTTGATGTCTGATTTCACTGAGCTTGTCGCGAATAATCTCTCGTCTTTGCCTCCGCTGAAAGAGCTTAAATCTACCGTAACCTATCATGACCCCTGCCATCTGATAAACTCCCTGGGGATTTCGCTGGAACCCCGGAAGTTGATAGCGGCGGCGCCAGGAACTGTTTTCAAGGAACTTCCCGGAGGCGCTTCCTGTTGCGGTTCGGGCGGTTTCTACCATGTTTACTTCCCGGAGATAGCGCGGAAAATTGGCAAAAAAAAGGCGGAAAACATTAAGAGTACCGGGGCAGGCGTAACCTTGACTGCTTGTCCGGCCTGCAAGTTGCAGTTGATAAGCTTTACACGAAGTGCTAGCATTAAAACTGAGATAAGGCATATTGCAGAATTCCTTGCTGAACGTCTTTAGGGGGAGGCTAATCATGATGGAAGAAGTATGCAAGGCTCCTGGGAAAGTCTGGGAATACCTGAGTAGAAACGGGGAGTGTTCAGTCTCAAAAATAAAGAAAGAGACGAAAATGCCGGATTCGCTCATATACATAGGTTTAGGCTGGCTCGCAAAAGAGGAAAAAGCAGTTTTGAGAAGGGATGGCGGAACTATCAGGGCCGCGCTAAAGTAGCTCCATCGAGCGAAGATTAACCACCGGGATACAGCTGACGGTATTCAAGAATACTGTTTTCTGTATCCTCATTTTTAACGGAGGCCGGTAATGAAGAAATGTTCGTCTTTTCTTCTCCTTCCAATATTTCTAATCTTAGTTGCCGGATGCGCAAAACACAGCGGTTCGATTAAGATTGGTGTTGCCGTTCCGCTTACAGGCCCCCAGTCCGCAATAGGCAGGGATGTTGTAAATGCTGTTAAGATGGCAGCAGAGGAATATAATTTAACCGGCAAGTCGGGAACAAAAATAGAAGTGGCCGCCTTTGACGATCAGTCGCAGACAAAGGAAGCGGCTGTGGTTGCCGGCAAACTCGCGTCTGACCCGGAGTGTTTTGCCGTAATCGGCCACCTGGTATCGGGATGTTCGCTTACGGCGTCTGAGATATATGCAAGGACCGGGCTCGCAATGATTACGCCATCCTCAACCAACCCGAAAATAACGCTCCGTGGCCTTAGAAATGTTTTCAGAACTTGTCCTTCAGACGACGCGCAGGGGGCCGGGGCCGGCGATTTTGCAATCAAGCAACTTCACAAGAAAACTTTTGCCATACTGCATGATCAGACTGCCTATGGACAGGGCGTTGCTGAAGCATTCCGCATGGCGGTTCTTGCCGGCGGAGGGACAGTTCTATCATTTGGCGGCGTGTCTCCCGGAGAGTCTGATTACACGGAGGTTGTTGCAAAAGTAAAAAGGGTGAAAGCTGAAGTGCTCTATTTTGGGGGCATGTACCCTGAAGGCTCTCTGATTGCCAAACAGCTGAATTCGCAAGACCACAAGACTGTAATTCTCTCGGCTGACGGCCTCTATGTCCCGGAGTATATCAGCATGGCGGGGAAAGCCGCCGAGGGAACTATTATTACTTTTGTCGCTCCTGAACATTGGCAGGCCTCAGGCCAAAAAGATTTTGTTGAAAAGTTTCAGAAAGAATACGGGAAGATTAAGTCCTATGCTCCCTACGCCTATGACGCGGCGAGTATCGTCATTAACGCAATAACAGCGTCGGTAAAGTCCGAAGGCCGGAGAAACCTTTCGCGCGCAAAAGTCTTAGAGGCTATTTCCCGCACCAAAGAATACCGCGGTGTCACGGGAGTTATTTCTTTTGATTCAAAAGGCGATGTTGTCGGCGGGCAGGTATATTTTTACAAGGTTGAGAACGGAAAGTTTGTCTGGATACGGTAAGCAAATGAGCTAAGTGAGGGTAATTTATGTGCGGGATCTTCGGATACTTAGACAGAACGGGATCGGTTATTGCGCCTGAGCTTGCCGGCGCTATGGCTGCCTCCCTTGCTCACCGCGGACCTGATTCCGCAGGACATATGATATTTCAACTTTCGGCAGGGCGTGTTATGCTCGGCGCGACACGCCTAAGGATACAGGATTTGAGCTCCTCGGGCGACCAGCCGGTACGAAATGAGAACGGCGCCGTCTGGGTTGTGTTCAACGGGGAAATTTATAATTTTCGCGCGCTAAGAACGTCCCTTGAAGAAGCAGGCCATGTTTTCCGGTCTTCCTCGGACACCGAAGTAATCGTCCACTTGTATGAACAGTATGGCAGGGGTTTTATCTCAAAGCTTGAAGGTATGTTCGGCCTGGCCCTGCTCGATTTAGCTGACGGGACGCTGATGCTGGCGCGCGACAGGACCGGGAAAAAACCGGTATACTATTCATCTGCCGCCGGAAAGTTTGCGTTTGCTTCCGAAATTAAGGCGCTGCTCCTCTGCCCGTGGATAAGGAAAAAGGTAAATGATCCGGCAATTGCCGAATATCTCTCGTACGGATATATTTCTGCGCCTGACACCGCCTATTCGGATATACAAGAACTGCCTGCAGGCGAAGTGCTTGTATTGTCCTCCGGCGGAACGCCGGAGTTGACCCGGTTCTGGCGGCTGAAAGACAAAACCATCGATATAGGAGAGGAAGAGGCTGTCCGCAGAATCAGAGAAATTGTCGATCGCGCAGTTGAAAGGCGGCTGGCAGCCGATGTGCCTGTAGGCGTGCTTCTCAGCGGGGGGCTTGATTCTTCTGTTGTCTGTTCTGCGGCCGCGGCAAAAGGAAAAGTTAGAACTTTCTGCGCGGGTTTTGACGGTAAAGATTCTTTTGACGAGAGGAAACATGCCGCGCTTGTTTCCAGGTTGTTTAACACAGAACACACCGAATTAATAATTAAGAACAGCCCGGCTGAAATTGTGCTTGAGTTGCCGGGTATTTTTGACCAGCCCTTCGGAGATTCCTCAGCGGTTCCGACGCTACTCATCTCCCGCGAAGCCAGAAAGCATGTGACGGTGGTTCTGACAGGCGACGGAGGGGATGAATGTTTCGCGGGCTATGACAGGTTCCGCGCGGCTCTGCTTGCGGAAAGAATCCCGCAGGACGGGCAGAAACTACTGCGGGTAATTGCACGCCTGCTGCCGCGTACTTCGTCGATCCACGGTTTAAAAAGCCGTCTGGAACGGTTTTCTGCAGGCATTGGAGAAGATGTTCTCGGCAGGCATGACGGCTGGTTTTCGGTTTTTAGTGAGGATGAATTGCGGCACATGTTCCCGGAGAATGATTCAGTTACACTCCTATCTTCGCGAAAGAAGCAGGAAGAATTGCTGGAAGGAAACACCGGCAAGACCCTCCTGAAGTCGCTGCTGAACCTGAATTTCAATTCCTATCTGAAGTACGATCTCAATACCAAAATGGACAGAGCCGGCATGGCGGCGTCGCTTGAAGCAAGATCTCCCCTGCTTGATACGGAACTTTTAGAGTTTGCTTTTTCACTTCCTGACGAATTAAAAATTAGAAACGGTGTCTCAAAATATATACTGAAAAAAGCATATCGTGGCGTTCTTCCGGCAGGGATAATCAACAGGAAAAAGCACGGATTCGGCTCGCCTGTTTCCGGCTGGTTTCAGGGAGAGCTGGGAAATCTTTACTCGGGCAAAGTTCTGGCAAAAGAGTCTGCTGTAGCCGGCAGGCTGAACAAAGAATATCTTGAGAGTCTTCTTAAAGAGCACAAGAGCGGGAAGCGGGAAAATGGAAGAAAGCTGTGGGCAGTCCTCCAGCTCGAACTGTGGCTTAGAGCTCTGTAAAAGCCTTTATTGCCGGCCTATAGAATTATTGATACTTTAGGCGGGTTTACGTAGTTGTTAAAATGGATCTCGGGGGCCGCATCTTCAACTCCGCCTTTATGTATGAGCATTCTATACCCGAATATCATTTCGTTTCCTTTCTTAAGAGTATAACTCCCGTTTAATTGTCTGTTGCCGGTAAATCCGGACACCCCAAAAGGATTCGCGGCAAAAAGTCCGTAATTTCTCGCGTGCCAGTGAACCGGATATCCGGGATTGTTTGGCGAGTCAAAGAGTGTAATTCCGACTCTTTTGCCCGCCATTGTCCCTGAGTAGTCGCACCAGGGAGCTTTTTTGCCCCAGCACTCTTCTTCTCCGCGTGCGCCATAGGCGTTTGCAATACTGCTTCCTTTGTCTCCTTCAAGAGGAGTTGCCATCCTTACACAAAGCAGGCCGCCTTCCTTGGTGTCGCCGAAAACAACGTCGCTTTCGGAGGCGAAATATTTGCTTTCGAAATCCAAAAGACAAGCGTCTTCACCGGCATTATATATTGTCACTGACCTGTCTTCTTCCAAGAGTTTCTTTTTGTTCTTGTCAGTCCAGTGGTTAAGCGCGCTGAAACTGGCGGAGGTATAACCTTCGCTAAACAGCGTGAAATACTTTTGTGTAATCCATCCATGGCCTTCTTCTTCGCTCCAGCAGTCAACGCCGTTCACGTCTCCCCACGCAGTCCAAATAGACCGGTGATGTTTATGGTCGGTGCTTTCTCCGGAAAT
Organism: Candidatus Firestoneibacteriota bacterium; assembly: GCA_903915125.1. Lineage (GTDB taxonomy): Bacteria > Oederibacteriota > D2-FULL-39-29 > D2-FULL-39-29 > CAIOVX01 > CAIOVX01. The sequence goes on from CAIWRR010000271.1 coordinate 14,819, forward strand.
ATTTATCATCGGAAAGTTTCTGGTTACTGAAGATAGGCCTGCGAAGGGGGCTGGATGTATGAACGGTTTGGAGAATTTGCTGTCACACCAATAATTAGTGAAGAGGGTTTTGCCTCTGTAGACTTCGAGTTTTTCGCTGCCTACCTCTTTGAAGGTAATCTTTTCCCGTTCTTCTGCCGTTTTTTCAACCGCAAAAATATCTTCGCTGCCTGCTGCGAGCGAGTCAATCATGAATATCAGGGAGTTCCTGCCGCCTGTTTTTTTCGCCTCACCGTTGAATTCTCCGGTGTTTCCTTTTAGTTTGACCGGCCCTTGGTAATCAAGGTTAAGCGGGACTATTACCGGACAAGTTATTCTTTTATGCGGGCCTGCTGATATCTTTATTTTTAACATTTGGAACCTCCGGGATTCTTTTGAATTATACAACATACATGCGCCGCGTTCAAACTTAACTTCAAAATCTTGACCGCGCCATCTTTTAATGCTATTATCTTTAAAATGCCTGAAGGAGGGCTAATGCCAGAAGTCGTGCTTGAAACAAAATTGCCGGGGATTAAGTTCCTTAAGAAGGGTAAGGTTCGGGATCTTTACGAGCTGAAAGACGCGCTTCTTATGGTCGCAACTGACAGGCTTTCAGCCTTTGATGTTGTTTTCGGGCAGGGCATACCAAATAAAGGAATGGTCCTCACAAAAATATCTGAATACTGGTTCAAGCAAGTTGAAGATATTATCCCAAACCACATAATTTCAACCAAAATAGACGGCTACCCCGAACTTGAGCAATTTAGAGGGCAGCTTGAAGGACGCGTGATGATAGTCAAGAAGGTTCAGCCGGTAATGGCCGAATGCATAGTCAGAGGGTATTTGGCGGGTTCAGGCTGGGAAGAGTACAAAACACACGGTTCTGTATGCGGAATAACTCTGCCAAAGGGCCTTTTAGAGTCATCAAAGCTTCCGGAACCGATATTTACGCCCACCACCAAAGCCGAGGTCGGTGTTCACGACGAAAACATAGATTTTGCCGAGGTCGTAAAACTTGTAGGGGCAAAGACAGCCAGCGGCCTGCGCGAGAAAAGCATAGCGGTCTATAAAAAAGCGGCCGGTATCGCCGGAAAGAAAGGAATAGTTATAGCCGATACTAAATTTGAGTTTGGTGTCTTCGACGGTGAACTCATGCTCATAGACGAATGCATGACGCCGGATTCCTCAAGGTTCTGGCCCATGGCTTCCTACGAGCCGGGGAAAGGTCAGCCGAGTTTTGATAAGCAGTTTGTCAGGGATTACCTGTTATCCATAAAGTGGAACAAGCAGCCACCGGCCCCGACCCTGCCGGATGAAATAATATTAAAGACTTCCGAGAAATACCTTGAAGCTCTCAGGAGAATCACCGCATGAAATTGGGTTTCCGGTTAATGGCGTTAAGCGCGTTTATGCTTCTGCCTTTGGCAGGCACATGCTCAATCACAATTTCTTCATCAACAGTCAAACCGGGTGATGCCGTGCTAATCTCGGTGAGCGGCAGCGCGCCGACGAATTTAAGGTTTGGCGGTAAAACGCTTCCGCTTTTCTCTTACAGCGACGGGACCAAGAAGTGTTTTGCGGGAATTTCTTTGGACGCGAACGCAAGCATCCAAATATCTTGCGGTAATGAGCTTGCAATGTTGGCTGTGATAGCCCCGGTTGCCGGAACCGAGAAACTGAGAATTCCGGCGAAAGAGCATGTGGATGAAGCAAAAGCGGCTGTTGAGCACGACAGGATACTTAAGGTCATTGCCACTGTGAGCGGGGAAAAACTATGGTCCGGTAAATTCGACATACCTGTTCCCGGCGTCGTAAAAACTCCTTTTGGAGTAAACCGTGTCGTAAACGGTTTGCCTGGCGGAGGCCACAGAGGCGTCGATCTTGCAGGAGCCGCCGGTGATCCGGTAAAAAGCGCGGCTGCAGGACGAGTGCTCTATTGTGAGAAAACGATTGCTTCCGGGAATTCTATTGTAGTTGATCACGGGCAGGGTATTGTAAATGTTTACTTTCATTTAAGCAGTTTCAATGTAAAAGAAGGAGACATCGTTGAGAAAGGCCAGGTAATTGGCGCAGTCGGTTCCACGGGTTTCTCGACCGGGCCGCATCTTCACTGGGGAACCTATGTTTTTGGCGTTAGTGTAGATCCTTTTATCTTTGTAACGAAGGATTTTTTCTAGAGCAGCGGAAAGAAGAAAAAAAGCATTGAAAAATGCACGTGCATCTATTATACTAGCAAAACTGATGTACGTACTAAAATATGATAGGGAGGATTCTATGGCATACAAAATAAATGATGATTGCGTAGCATGCGGGGCGTGCAAGCCGGAATGCCCTTCGGAAGCGATTTCAGAAGGCGATCCCAAGTATATAATTGACGCGGCAAAATGTACAGATTGCGGCGCCTGTGCTAACGTTTGCCCTCAAGACTGCTGCAAACCGGAATAATGAAAGAACGAGAGAAGGCCCTCGTACAACGGGGGCCTTTTTTTATTTCGTTATGCCGAAGAATACCCCGCCATTAATGGCGCAGTATTTTATCTTTCAGATGCCGGAGAAAACCTCACCATTCATGGCGAAGAGGGATGTCCGCCAAAGGCGGATCCGCCTCCGGCGGAAATCCGGCATGAATAATATTAACACACCTATAAAGA
>CAIWRR010000272.1 GCA_903915125.1 Candidatus Firestoneibacteriota bacterium
GGATCAAAAGTTTATAAGGTTTATAAAGTTATAAGGTTTGTAAGGTAAGAGCAAACCTGGTTTGTTCAAGGTTTTACCTTATAAACCTTACAAACCTTAAGAACCTTACAAACTTTTAAGGAAAGGAGCTTTTTGAAAAATAGCGATTCTATTCTCATAAAAGTCAGAAACCTATGGCTTTTTGAGTACTGCTTTAACAGAGTACTCTTTATGGCTGCTATTGCCGTCAATGCTCTTTTAACCTTCCTTGTATTAAGGCAGGCCTTTAAATTCCCGTTCTTCTGGGTATTCCTCGTCCCGCTCGGTTTTCTTATAGCGTCAGGCGTTGTTTACTTTCGCGGGACAAAGATAATCCCGGATGTGCTGGAACTCTTCAAACTGCTTGACGAGCGCGCCGGCACGGGAGACCTTTTCTCTTCGGCCTTTGAGTTTGAAAAGGACCCAAAACGGTACGGCTGGCTCGGAACGCTTACAAGCTCGCTCGCCTCGGCCGCCCTTGAAAAGGTGGAAGTAAAGAACAGGTACGCGCTCGCCCGTATTGACAGGTGGCGTTTCCTAGGGAAAGTCTCGGCCGTAGTTTTCCTGCTTTACGCCGTGACGCTCATTTTCACTTCTTCCGCCAGCCGCCTTTCAGTCAAGGAACTTACCGCTATCAAGAAGGTGGCCTCCCAGGCCTCAGGGCCTGTAAGGAGCGCGGCTTCGCCGGCGCAAAAAGAAGAGAAGCCAAAAGAGGAAGCAAGGAAGCCCATCACGAAAGAACAGGCGGAAGAGTTCAAGGAAATAAAACCCGAGAAGGCGGAAAACGAAGCGGTTAAAATCACGAACGAGATGGTTGACAAGCTTATGGAGCAGGTTACGGAGAAGCAGGAAGTAGATATGGAAGGCGTGACGCCTATCAGATGGGACAAGGATGAGCTTTCGGGCGAGAAGAACAGCCAGAACAAAGAAGAAGAAAAAATAAATCCGGTCAAGCTTGACGCTCAGCTTCTCAAGGACCTGCAGGCCTCAAAAAAAGAGAAGGCAAAAGACCAGGCGGCCGCAGGCAAGGGAACCGATATCGCCGTGATGGGCGAAGAAGCTTCGAAAGAGAAGGCAAAAGGCAACAAGGGCGGCAAAGAAGACAAGGGCTCGCTTGCGGGAGCGATGTCCAAGGATCCGCGAGGCACGGCGTCAAGGATGGTCAAAGCTCCGGACAAAACCGGGTTTGAGATTATTTCCGCAGGCAGAGCCGTTACGCGCAAGCCGGGAAGAGACCAGCAGATGCAGCTTCCGGAATTCGCGCTGGCCGCAAGGATGTCAAAATCAAAACTGGCCGAGGTTACGGATAAGTCCGGGCCGGACGCCCAAATAAAAAGCGGCGACGATGTGCTGAACCTGGAGCCTCTGCCGGACGCGCTCCTCGGGGTCGTGAAGGGTTATTTTGAACGCCTCCGCAAGGAGGATAAATGAGCTTCAGCAATCCAGGATACCTCTGGTTTCTTTTAACCGTGATCATTCCACTGATACTTTACCTTATGCCGCTGCCGAGGAAAAGAGTAAATACCAGCGCGCTTTTCCTGTGGGAGCAGTTTCTCAGAAATGAACCGTTCGGAAAGTCTTCAGAGCGCTTAAAACGCTTCCTTGGATTCACGCTGGCGGCGCTTATCATTACGCTCCTTGTTTTTGCGGCCGCAGATTTAAGCGTGGGCACTTCGCCGGTCAAGGCAAAATCCCTGATTATTTTTATTGATAATTCCGCGAGCCAAAACGCGGTAACCTCAGGGAAGAGCAACTTTGAAAGGGCAAAGGCCGCCGCCGGAAAGATAGTGGAATCCCTTGACGCGGGCTCCTTGGTCAGCGTTGTGGAAGCGGCCGATGAACTGCGCGTTATTTTTCCTTCAGGAGTTCCTTCGCGCGAGACGGTCAGGAAAATTGAAAGCATTGAAAGTTTTGACGGGCCGGTTGACATGAAGGGAATGCTTGAGAAGGCTTTTAAGCTCTGGGGAAATAAAGAAGGGACGGAAATATATATGTTTACCGACCGCAACCCTCCGGAATCCTCGTGGGGAAAACGCGTAAACGCCTGGATAGCCCCGCGCGCGAAATCGAACGCCGGCATAATCGCCCTTTCAGCGGAACGCGCCGGTGAGGACATAGTCGCTAAATTCACCGTGGCAAATTACAGCGGAAACAAGGCAACCCTCTCCGGTACGGTATTCGGCAACGGAAGAACAGGCGGAACCTATGAAGAGAAAGATGTCCTGCCCGGCGCTTCAAGGGACGAGCTGGTCAGGTTTCCTGAGCCGGGAAGGGCGGCCGTAAATGTGACGCTGGGCACCGAGAGCATCAGCGATATGCTGGAAACTGATAACGAAGCCAGGGTGATAGTTCCTTCTATTGACGAGATGAGAGTGAATGTCGTCTGGCCCGACCCAAAGACGAGAAACACTTATGTGCTCTCCGTCCTCGCCGCCCTGCGCGCCGAGGGAGTGGGTTATCCCGTGTCGGGAGATGAAAGCGAAGGCGGCGCGGCTTCTATATTTGTTAATAACGTGCCTTCCGCCATGCCGAAGAACAGCTCGATAATAATCTGCCCGTACCTTTCAGGGTTTCTGGAAGTGCAGGGGCTGCTTGATAAACCCGTCGTTATAAACCGCCAGGCCGACGATCCTCTGCTTAAGGATGTTAACCTGAGGGGGCTAAGCGTTAAGGGCGCGGTGCTCACAAAAGTTCCGTCGTGGGCGAGGCCGCTTGTCTGGGCCGACGAGCAGCCGGTGATTTGGGCCGGAGAATTAAAAGGCATTAGGATATTTTATATGGGAATTCCGGCGTCTGCTTCAAGCTCGCGGCTTCCCCTGACCGCCTCTTTCCCGGCGCTTATGAGAAACGCTTTGTCCTGGATGCTTCCCGGGCCGGAGATTCTGCGTCCCGGAGAGTATGTAAACGGCTGGACTTCCAGAAAAATCGGTTTCATTGAAAATAAAGCTGACGGCAAAAGCCACGCTTTTTCACTCCTTGACGCCGGAGAATCTGATTTAAGGAACATTTCCGGGAAGGAGAGCATTCTTCCCCCGGGAAGGAAGTCCCTTGCTCCCCTAATGACTATCCTGGCAATGATAATGCTGGGGTTTGAATGGTTCTTGTTCCATAACAGGTACACGGAGTAGTAAAAGATGTTTTACACGGTTCTATTGGTTCTCATAATCGCGGGGACGCTTTACGCGGCCCTGCGGACGGACCTTCCCTGGAAGGGAGCGCGCCTTATTATCCTTCTGGGGCTGAGGCTTTTACTGCTGGCCTGTGTCGCGGCTTTTATGCTGGATTTGCGGCTGCCTAGAAATTACGCTTCAGAGAAGGTTGAATTGATGGTTGTGGCAGACAGGTCCGCGTCAATCAGCGACGAGGGGGCAAGGATCGTTGCCGGGGTTATCGCGGAAGCAAAGAAAGCGGCGGAGAAAGAGAACTTGCCGTGCCAGGTATTTGAGTTCGGAAAAGATGACAGGGGAGTCTCGGATATAGCTGAGGCGCTCAATACCGCCGATAATAATTTTAGAGGAAGCGGGGAAAAAAGAATACTTCTTCTCTCCGACGGCCTTTACACCGCGGCTGATCCGCTGAACCTTGTGCAGAAATTCCGGAAAGAACAAGTCAAGGTCTATTCCACCCCGCTGCCGCGCGTTAGAAACGAAGCTCTGGTTACCGGAATCATCACGCCACCGGTTTCCTGGCAAAACCTCCCCACGCCCGTGGAAGTGGGGCTGCGCTGCACAGAACCCACTCTCTGCGAGCTTTCTCTTTTCGCGGACGGGAACGTGATTGACAGCAAAAAACTGAAATTAATGCCGGGGCGCACCTCGGCGAGCGTGCCGGTCAGTTTCAGCAAGCCGGGAATTCACTGCGTGGAAGTCCGGGCCAAATTCGACCCGGACAAATATTCCTGGAACAATTCCGCCTCCGCCTTCATATATACGCCGCTCGCGCCGCGCGTCCTTATTATCTCCAGGATACCTCCTTCGCAGCACCCGCTTAAGGCGACTCTGGAAGCGAACAATATGGTCGTCAAGGTCTCTGCTCCGGACGGCCTGCCGGCTCAGTTCTCCTGTGACTGCGTCGTGCTTGATAATGTTCCGGCCAAAGCTTTCAAAACCGACCAGCTTGACGCGCTTGAGAAATATGTCGCCGACGGCGGTTCAATACTCTTTACCGGCGGAGCAAACTCCTACGGGGCCGGAGGGTATCTTGGAAGTCCCCTTGAACCGGTCTTCCCGGTGCTGCTGCGCCCTAAGAAGGAATATCCGCCGTTCGCGCTCGGTATAGTATTCGACAACTCGTGGTCAATGAACGAGGGCGTCTCCGCGGCGGTCGGAAAGATAGATGTCGCGAAAGAAATAGCCATAGCGGCGGTTGAAAACCTGGACAAAAAAGACATGCTCTCGCTTGTCTCTTTTGATTCGGATTATCACAATATAATCCCGCTCACTAAAATATCGGATATCGATCCCGTGAAATATGAGATAGCGAGGCTTGGCGCGCTCGGCATGACGAATATTTACGGCGCCCTAAGCGAAAGTTTGAGGATATTAAAAGACGCCGATGTCGCCTACAAACACCTTGTCATAATCTCGGACGGCAAAGAAACGGAAAGCCCGGATTACAGCCTCATACTTAACTCAATTGAAAAAAACAATATGACGCTCTCGGCGGTCGCGGTAGGATTGAACGCCAATGATAAGCTTCTCAATACCCTGGCATTCGCCGGAAAAGGCAGGTTTTATCATGTAAAAACCATTAAAGAGATACCTTCGATTGTCGTGCAGGACGCGAAGAATTACCAGGACAAACTTATCATAGAAACGCCTCTCTCCGCCATTAAGAGGGAGGAGGACCCGGCTCTGCTCGGGATTGATATTTCAGCCATACCGAAACTATACGGCTACAACCGCTCCGGTGCGCGTACCCACGCGTGGACCCCGCTCACCATCTCAAACAAGCAGGATCCTCTGCTTGCCAAGATGCGCTACGGCAGCGGGCAGGCGGCGGCCTTCATGTCTTCCGTTTCTTCCGCCTGGATCTCAAACTGGATTCAGCAGGATTCCGCGGGATTTGAGAAGTTCTGGGTGCAGCTTGTTGCCTCCGATCTTCTGCCGCCGTACCAGCAGATAACGCCTGAGATGAAACTTACCGAGGGCTATCCGGTGTTTACCATAATAGATTCTCAGGTTGACCAGAAACTTTACAGGCGCGTTGACGGAAAAACCGAAGCCGCGGACATAAAGACGAGCCCGGCGGTCATCAAGGATCTGAAGAAATGCGATGCGGCTCTTTTTGTCTCTTCCGGCAAAGCCAACAGGGTTTTTCCCTGGACAAAATCTTTTGCCGCGGAGTTCGACGATTCGGAAACCGGTCTGGATACTTTGAGAAAACTCAGCGAATATACCGGCGGTGTTTTCAAGCCGGAAGCCGGAAAACTTTGTTCGGGCGGCAAGGCCGTCGCGCATTTTGAACTGGACCCGGTGCTCTGGCTGGTGCTCGCGCTTATAGTTTTTGCGGCGGAGATCTTTGTCAGGCGTTCTACGGTCTTCGCGGTTTTTCTGAGGAGAAGCACTGTAAAAGGCAAAAAGACTGCACTACTGTCCTTCGTTGTCCTTGCCGGCGCTCTCCTCGCTCCGTCTGTTGATCTTTCGGCAATGACGCTGGAATACGCGGGCAGCAAGCTGACAGCGTCCGGGAATAATTTCCGCTACACCTGGGACACGGAACGCGGCGGCGAGCTCACCTGCGTTGAACAGAGAGGCTTGTCTGCCCTCGGCTGGTGGGACCGCGGTTTCCCGAAATTAAGAAGGACTTCCTGGCAGAGGATAAACTCAACTTTTGCGTGGAAATCATTAGACACCATACCCGCGCTGTCGCTGTCTACAAGCAGGATGGCCTATTATTCCGGCGAGTGGGCAATCGCTTACGCGAGCGCTGACAGGCACGCCAAGCTTAAAGTTATCAAAGAAGCTGCGGATGAAGTTATTTTTGAGACGGAGAGCCGGCCAAAGATATATGAAAACATTGCCCAGGAGATTCCCTGGATAGTCCGCCAGAGGGTCAGGGTCTTTGATTCAGGCCTTATAATTACGGCTATAACGCTTGAACTGCCGGCAAACGAGACCTATGCGCTGGACTGGGGTTCAATGTCAGTTAACCTCGACGACATGCTCTTTAAAGAACCGAACCCAAACAGGACAAAGAAATTCTTCTTCGGATACGCCTTCCCGGACGAAAACCAGTATTACCCGATGGACCAGTGGAAAACGGTGCTCCAGGGCTACAAGCATATTCCCCTGGATATTGACCTGAAAAAAGATGCTACGCCTATAGTTACGGGCAAACCCCTGCTCTTTTTGGCAGCGTCCTATGACCTGACTCATCTGCCGGGCGCGCCTGCGTCACACTTCACTGAGTTTGCCCTGGAAAAGGCGCTCTCAATCACAGGCACCAAAACGGACTTCGGGTCTTTTGCCCTGATACGTCCCAACTCCGGTATGTCCCCGGTCCCTACATATGAAGGGTCGATGAGAGCGGATCCCTGCTTTACTGCGGGCTGGAACCTGTATGAAGGGGAAGCGAAAGGTTTTAACGAAAGCGAAGCTCTCATATATAAGAACACGCTTTCTTTCGTGGCCGGTTCACGCAAGCGATCTTCAAGGGCTGAAGCTCCGGCCGACGACAGGAATATCCTGATCGGGGCGAGGGTTTACTACGCGAAAGACCGGCTTCCCTCGGTCAGCGATGTGGCAGCGATGGCGGAAGAGGGATGCAATGTTTTAATACTTGGCGCTGGCTGGAAATCTCAAACGCTTGCTAAAGTGGTCGAAGCGGCGCATGCCGCGGGAATCAAGGTCGGCGTCACCATTGAGGTTAAGGATTTGAAGGACTTTGCCGGAGATGATTCCTGGTTCAAACAGTATTTGAAACAGGACCAGGACGGAATATTTGTAAACGGCGTGAATTTTTTCGGCAACAAGCTTCCGCAGGGCGAATTTACGGTGCTCGGCGAGAAAATATCTTTCAAATCCGACGGAGCTGACCTGGTCAATGCGGCGCCCTTCGCCCTCTGCATGAAGTCGCTAAGGAAAATAGTGGGGCAGAAAGGGTTCTTGATAGGCGATCCGGGCGATTCAACCCCGTCAGAGCTGGCCTTCGCGGAATTTGATTTGTGCGCGATGAAAGATCCGGGGAAGTATCCAAGGAGCGCCAGGCGTGTCAATATCGGCGCCGGGCTCGCTCCCATGACAGATACGCTTCCGGGAAGCCTGGCGGCCTGCGGAGCGATGTACGCGGATACGCCGGTTATTCTATGGCCTGCCGCCGGCAAAGGGCATTTGGCCTGGTGGAAAACCTGCAGGAATATTCCTGCCTCAGGCGCGGCTACCGAGCTGGATTCCGTCCCGTCCGATTTGCGCTTCAGCATAAGCTCGGATTCCGTTCACGGGACCATGTATAACACCGGGGCAGGAAGCTATCTGTTGCTCCTCGGCGCGGCGGCAGCGGACGGCGCTTATGTGCATCTTGATAACGCGGGTTCTATTTCTGTGAGAACCCTTGATGACGAGCCGGTTTCGGCGAAGAACGGAATATTTAACGCGGGAAGCTTTGTCCTCGGGCAGGTAAGGGGATTTAAATTAAGCGCGAGTAAATAGCAGACTCGGTTATCTTTGACCAACGAAAGAGCAGCCGGAGGAAAGATATGTTCAGCAGCAGGAAACTTTTAACAGCCGCAGCCGTTTTGTTTTCCGGGCTAAGCCTTTTTGCCGCCTGGGAGACCGTTGACTTTTCCGTTTCAAAACCTGATGATTCTGCCTATGAAACGAATATTCCCAAAGAAGCTTTCACCGAACAGGGAATATTGCTGGACTTAAGTTCAGGACAGGAATATACCCTTACGGGAAAATCCTGGATAAGAGGCGAGGCCGATCTTGACCTTGAGTTTGAGGTGCCGCCCGATACCATGACGGCGGGAGACGCTATAATTGACATATCTTATGCCAATGACCGCGCTTCAAAGAAACTCACAGGGTCATTCAAGCAGAATTTCAATCCAAAGGTCAATTCCTGCGAGGGAAGCTTTACGAATAACGGGAAAACGCAGTCTATCGGCGGCGGCTACATCAGGTCGGCCGGCCAGGATATCAGCTTCATAAGGCTTCATAAAACGGAAGCTTACGGGTGGTACCTGCAGAGGACCAAAAACACGGGCTACTGGGGAACAAGCCAGAAAATAACGCGCTTTAAAATTGACTGCGATGAATTCAAAGCGGGATTTACCGTCCGCGGTTCCAAGGGCGCCAAAGGAAAGGTTTTGATCAAAAGCTTGAAAGTCTCGGGCAACACGCTCAAGGCGAGGGATACTTCGGCAAAGACTTATCTTTTCAGTTTCGGCCCGGTTACCAAAGAAAATCCCGAGGGGTTCACTCCGGTTACCGAGTTTTCGAATTACACAAAAGAGAAAGGCTACGGATGGAAAGCAACCGGCCCTGAAACCGTCTATTCCTCTTCTGATACCCCGCTTAACGACGCGCAGATAAGCGAGTTCGGCTTTCAGCCTATTCCGACCGACAGGAAGGTTGAAGGATGGGTGTCCGAAGATGCAAGGCGGTCATACTGGTACCAGCAAAACGATAAGAACCTTTTCACCTCGTACTGGATGGGAAACGATTTTGTCGCTTTCTTTGACAAGTATATTGACCTGAAGACCCCGCTTGAAAGGGGATATGTCACCAGGGCAAAGAGTTATCATTTTATTTTTAACGATCTCTATATTAAGGATGTTGAAGAGCGGCGCGGGGCAATGTATCTTGACGACGATCTTTCCGGAGAATTCTATGTGGATGTGCCGAACGGCACCTATAACCTCATAGCCGGCGTCGGTTACAACAACTACGCCGGCAGGACCTCTTTTAGCATTGAAGTGCAGGGGAAGGTGAGGGAAAAGACCGTCAAACCTGGCGAGACAAAAGTTGACCGCCACGAGATACGGAATGTGGTGGTGACCGACGGCAAGCTGGATATAAGGCTGTTCGCGGACCTGCGCGAAGCTTCGGGCATCTACAAGGATTACAATATAGGCGCAGCCTGGATGATAAATTACCTGATAGTTCTTCCGGCTGAAGAAAAAGACAAGATGCTTGAGTGGGAATGGAGGATTATCAGCGAAAAGTCCAGGAAGATACGGCAGGTTACCTTCGTGCAGGGAGAACCTCCGGTGCTAAAAAACGAGGGCAATTTTGTCTCGCTTAACGGCAAGCCCTTTTATCCGGTTAAGACCCAGTATAATTATCATCCCTTTATTTCAAACCACTTCACCTATTACTGCCTGACCAATGAACTTCTTGCTATCCCGAACATGCAAAACTCAAGTCACTTCTTCAATCCTGATTGGGAGAAGCTCTCGCTGGAGGAAGATTACCCGTGGGGCGTCATTGACACGATGAACATGATGTATTCCTGGGGCTATCTCACAACGCTTTATATGGGCAACGCGTTCTCTTTTGTGCCGCGCAAGGTTGCCGGGGAAGGAACGCCTTCGGTTGACTCAAGAGGCAGGGCGAACCGCTACTTCATAAAGCCGCCGCTGAATTCCGCGCTTGATAAGGAAATACAGAAAGAGACCTACACGATGCTCTTTAATCAGCTCAACCTGCATCCCGCGATGGCCTATTATTACATCTTTGAGGAATTGTGGCATCCGGACGATTGCGGCTACGACGACCAGTCGCTGGTGCAGTTTCAGGAATATTTGAGAAAAGAGTACAAGACCATAGAAAAATTGAACGCGGAGTGGCACAGGACTTACGCCGCCTTTGAGGACATTGTAGCTCCCACGCAGGAAAATTACACGGGAAGCATGAGGGATTTCTGGCAGTACAGCCCGGAGTTTGAGAACTTCAGGAAGTTCCGCGCCTGGGCGCAGGGAGAGATGCTTAAGTACGATTGCAACCTTATTCACAAACTTGACCAGAACCATCTGACCGAGGGCGCGAAAGGCGATTTCGGCTCCCAGTCCTGGCAGCCCGGAGAGTCCCTCGACCAGTTCGGCTGGTACACTCCCCGTGTCGCGGCTTCCGTAGCGCGCTATTTCAAGAAGACAGCCATTACAAGCGGCTACCTTCTGAGCTGCGAAGACGCTTACCTTGACGGAAGAAGGCAGTTTGACCACGCGCCGGGGCCCAAGCGATATATAGGAAAGGATGAAGTGAAAGCTGTCTACAACAAGCTAATCTCCAGCGTTTTCTGCGGGGTGAAAGGCTTCTGGACGGAATGGTACGATGACGGCATCCAGCATGTGTTTCACATGACCGACTACATAAAAGACGCCGGCCCAAAGTTCAATGTCAAGCACTGGACGGGGCAGATCTGTTTCTTTGACAAGACGGCCTATGACGGCCCGCCGGTCCGCCTTGAGAGAGGGGCAATCTATGCCTCCGCGGCCAATAAGACGCTTTACCGGTTGACGCACCTCTTTTTGCCGGCAAAACCCTCCGAGCCGAAAGTGCTGGTGCCGACAACGGAAGAGAGTTTCTTCATCAAGGAGTTCGCGGTTGCCAATAATAATTTCTTTGAGCCGTCAACCATGCGCATCCTTCGGTCGGCCGGGTTAAACGCCGATTTCCTCCGCTTGTCCGAGGTAAAAGACCTGTCTGTGTATAAGCTGATAATAATCGGGGACACGGCGGAGTATATTGCCAAACCCGACATCAGAAGAATACTGGATTTTGTGAATAACGGCGGGAAGCTGATGATAATCAACGCCGGCGGTTTCTCGTATGTCAACGAACCGAGAAGGTACAGCTCCAAAGCCGGGGAGGTCTTCCCCGTCAAAGAACTCGCGGAACTTGGGGGGTACAAGATAGCGGCCCAGAACTCGTACCACATGGAATTCAAACAGCCGGTGAAATTGTTTTTGCCCGGCAGCAAGCTTCCCGAGATCAAGACCGCGTTTTACTACGAACCTGACGCGGGAAGTGAAGTCTTCCTGAAAGGCGACCTTGGCGGCAGGGAAGTCGCTCTGGGATTTATAAACAAGAAAAGAAATGTGATTGTCTCGTATTTTCCGATGGCCGACAACGCTGACGAAGGAACCTGCCGGGCGCTCTCGAGATACTATAAAAGAATATTTGACTCGTGGGATCTTGACAAGAGCGTGACAGTCTCCGGTCCGGACGATCTTTATGACATGTATTCGGGAACGCTCCAGGGCGATGGTTACACGCTTGCCGCGGCATGCAACCTGGAGCAGGAGTTCTCCCGCAAGGTGAACCTTAAGGTCGGGAACCTGCCTGACGGCGACTACGCGGTAATGGATGTGACGGGCGAGGCGCCTGATCTCGCGCTGAAGGCCGACGGAGGCCCTGCCCAGGCAAAGGATCCGGCTGCGCTGCAAAGTAAAATAAACTTCAAACTTTCAGGTAAAGACCTGGAGGCTGCCGGGATTCCCTGCGAGATAAAGCCGGGACAGGCAAAAATATTCCTTATACGCCCGCTCAAAGATATGTGCTGGACCTCAATGTGGGAGCCGGCTATCAAAGGTTTCGTGAAGCATCCGGTGGGCATCGTTTACGGCAATTCAGCCGAGCAGCTCCTTGCCGCGGATATCCGCGCCGAACTTCAGAAGTACGGAGTGAAAGCAACGCTTCTTTCGTCGCAGGAAGCCAAGGTTAGCCAAACCAGGCACGAGGTCAGGATACAATCTACGGGAATTCCCATCAACAAGCCAAAGACGGATACTTCCGGCTGGTACCTTGTGGATACTTTTAAAAACGCGCCTTACGATACCGACAAGAGCCTGATATTTGTAGGAAGCGAGGAAACGAATCCGGCCATCAAGCATCTCGGAGCCCGGGATACTTTTGTTTACGATAAAGTCCTGGATAAAATAACCGCGAGTTACCCGGGGGAAAGGCGCGGGGCGATATGCATGGTTGATGCCGTGAACTCCGCGTTCTATGACCCGCGCTCATCGGCGCGCGACGGGATAATTGTCGGCGGCTCGGACGCGGCAGGCACTAAAACAGCCGTAAATGCTTTCATTTCAATAATAAAGAGGAACCTTAAGTAGGCCTTCCGTATTCCCGGGCAAAATGGCTTGAAAAGCGCCCAATAACAATGTAAAATATTGGGCAGGTATATGAAAGCCTTTTTTAATTGCGCGGATTAGGCAGATAGATTACGCAGATTAACGCCTATACCTGGCGCTAATTCTCTAATCCGCGTAATCAACCTGCTTTAAGGAGTATTGTTGATAAGTCTTCACACGCATAGCATATTCAGCGACGGGGAACTGCTTCCTTCGGAGCTTGCAAGAAGGTGCGAGCGCGCGGGATACCGTTATCTGGCTATAACCGACCACGCCGACAGCTCAAATCTGGAAGATATTATCAGGAACGTTGCCCGGGCCGTGGAGGATTTCAACAAGACTTCAAAACTTAAAGTTCTGCCCGGCGTGGAAATAACCCATGTTGACCCAACTTTGATCTCTGGGCTTGCAAGGAAAGCGAAATTGCTGGGAGCCAAGGTGGTTGTTGTGCATGGAGAAACCATAACTGAGCCCGTAAAGAAAGGAACGAATCTCGCGGCGATACAGGCCAAGGTTGACATACTTGCGCATCCCGGATTTATAACAAAGAAAGAAATGCTGCTTGCGAAAAAGAACAATGTGCTGATAGAGCTGACCACGAGAAAGGGGCACTCGCTGACCAACGGTTATGTCGCGAAACTCGCTCTTGAATGCGGAACGCCCATGGTATTGAACACCGACGCGCATATACCTTCCGATATTGTCGGCAGGGAATTCGGACTGGGAGTCGCAATGGGAGCAGGTCTTAGCAGGAAGCAGGCTGAAAACTTATTGGTTAATTCCGAGAAATTCGCTAAAAGAAGAGCAGGTTTGGCGTAAGAGGAGAAAACATGGACAAGGAACAAAGGCATTTTAAAGAATCCCTGAAACAGGACGAGTTTAAATCCCTTATTCAACACGTGATCGATTTCTTCAGGGATCCCGGAAAATTGAATGTATCCCTGAACTGGGGTATCGGGGTCCTGCTCGTAGCGCTTGTTGCCTGGGGCTACACAGCTTATAAGAGCAATGTCGATACCCAGGTGATAAAGGCGATAGGGACGGCGAAGATTAAGATGGCGAACAAAGATATAGATACTGCGATACAGAACCTGAAAACCACGGCCCGGGATTATCCCTCGAGCTCAATGCTCGGAGGAGTAAATTTTTATCTGGGCCAGTGTCTTGAAATGAAAGGCGACGTTGACGGCGCGCTGAAAGCCTACGGAGACGCGGTTAGTTCCCGTCTGCCTGAGAGTATTATGCCGGCGGTCTATATCTCTTACGCTTACGCGTTGGAAGAAAAACAGAATTTTGTAAAGGCAGCTTCTGTCTACGAGGAGCTTCTTAAAAAGATGCCGAATTATTTCGGCGCAGGTGAAGCCATGTTAAACCAGGCAAGGAACCTCCGCTTAGCCGGAAAGCTTCCCGAGGCGGCGGCAAAATATAAGGCAGTTGCAGATAAGTATCCTGATTCCGCCTGGGCCTATTCGGCCAAACAGTTCATCCAGTAGGGCGTATGATACACCTTGCCTTTGTATGGCATATGCACCAGCCATACTATAAGGATCGCGCACAAAATAAACTGCTTATGCCGTGGGTTCGCCTGCACGGGGTGAAAGATTACCTCTACATGGTCCGGCTGCTTGACGAATTCCCGAAAATCCGCCAGACCTTCAATCTTGTTCCTTCCTTGCTTTCCCAGATAGAGGACTACAATTCCGGCGTAATAGACACGCTATTTGAGCTGACGAAAAAACCCGCTGCCGCGCTCGACCGGGAAGAAAAAATATTCATTCTCTGGAACTTCTTCATGGCCCAGTGGGACAACATGATAAATGTCCATCCCAGATACCGCGAGCTGCTTGAGAAGCGCGGGCGCTATATTTCTCAGGCGGAACTGGGGGAACTTTACCGCACTTTCTCAACCCAGGAATACCTGGACCTGCAGGTCTGGTTCAACCTCTGCTGGATAGACCCGCTCACAGCCGGAGAATCTGCCGAAATCAAAGCGCTTGTTGCCAAGGGCAGAAAATTCACCGAGGAGGATAAAGCGCTCGTCCTGGACTGCCACTTATCGATAATGCAGGCAATAATCCCGAAATACAGGGAGGCAGCGGGCGACGGGCGGATTGAACTTACCACAACGCCCTTCTACCATCCCATTCTCCCGCTGCTGATAGATTCGGAAATAGCGCGTACCGCGATGCCAAACAACAAGCAAGACTTCAGGTTCACCCGGCCGGAGGACGCGAAAGAGCAGGTTGCCAAGGCTGTCAAATATTTTGAAAAAAAATTCGGATTTAAGCCGCGCGGGATGTGGCCGGCCGAAGGAAGCGTTTCTGAGGCGATTGTTCCTATAGTGGCGGGCGAAGGCATTTCCTGGATAGCGTCAGACGAGGAAATACTTTATAAATCGCTCGGTTCTTTTGACAAAAAAGAGAACGTTCTCTACCGGCCCTGGAAAATAAACAGGGGCGGGAAGGAGCTTAAGATAATATTCAGGGATAAGGAACTTGCGGACTTGGTGGGCTTTGTCTATTCCAAGTGGGACGAAGAGTCCGCGGTGAATGATTTTATTGCAAGATTAAAAGCCATCGGCGCCTCAACAAACATGAAAGACCCTCTGGTAACAGTTGTGCTTGACGGCGAAAACGCCTGGGAGTATTACAGGAGTAATGCCCTGGGGTTTTTTCGCAGGCTTTACGGAAAGCTCTCCGCTGAGAATGACATCAAGTGCGTGAAAGTCGGAGAATATCTGGATGCGTTCCCCGGGACTCCGGAATTGCCGCAGCTTTTCCCGGGTTCCTGGATTAATCACGATTTTTATATATGGATAGGGCACGACGAGGATAAGCGGGCCTGGAAGTACCTGAAGGAAGCTAGGGACGATGCCGCCAGCTGGAGCGATATCAGGGACAATAATCCGGCGCTTTACGCAGAAATAATGGAAGAGATATATATTGCAGAAGGCAGTGATTGGTGCTGGTGGTACGGCGACGATCATTCTTCCGCTCAGGACGAGGAATTTGATGTGCTCTTTCGCGGTCACCTGAAAAAAGTTTACGAACTCGCCTGGAAAGAAGTGCCGGCAAACCTGCTCTCGCCGATACTTTCGTCGGGAAAGACTGTGCTCACCCAGTTGGCTCCCACAGCCTTTATCACTCCAGTAATTGACGGAAAGATCTCAAGTTTCTATGAATGGGCCGATTCCTGCGTCTATGAGACCGCCAAGGCGAGCAGCGCCATACACAGGGCAGAGAGCGTCGTAAAGAACCTGTATTTTGGTTTTGACCGTTCAAACCTGTTCCTCAGGCTGGACTTAAATATTGACCCGTCAGGGGAGAACATGCAGGGGCTTGTTTTTGAATACACTTTTATTAACAAGGGAGCCTTCCGTCTTAAACTGTCGGCGGTTCCCGGCGGAGCGATCTTCGCGGATTTATACAAGCAAGCTGAAACAACTCAAGATTGGGTGCCGGTCGCGGGAGCGCCGGTAAAAGCGGCGGTTCGCAGGATTATTGAAGTAGCGGTTCCTTACGCCTCAATAGAAGCCGGAGCAAAGGCCAATATAAATGTAACCCTTGCTGTTTACCGCGCCGAGAACGAAGTTGAAAAATGGCCCACAAGGGGTATAATACACATTACGGTACCCGGTTCGGATTTTGAAGAACAAAACTGGAACGCATAGGAGCCTCATGACTGTGAACGGAATAAATAAACTGCTTTCTGCCGCTGCCGTACTCTGCGCTTTCCTTCCCGCTTTTGCCGGCGCGCCGGTTTTGAACAAAGCTCATGCCGCTTCTAACACGGCAGTAGCCGCGCATGACGCAAAGATCGCTTTCCTGGGCCCTCTTTCCGGGGAGAACGCGGAGCTTGGTGAGAAATTGAAAAGGGGCGTTTGCGCTGCCGTCAAGTTATTCAACGACACGCACGGCTCGAATATTGCCATCCTGGAATTAGACACCTCATCCGAGGGTTCCGCAGGCGGCAAGCTTGCCGTTGCCGCGCGTGAAAAACAGGTTCTTGCCGCGATAGGCCCGGTAACCGCTGACGGCTTGCCGGATTATATTTCAGGCGCAAACTCGCTGAAGCTTCCGTTGATTTCTCCGACCGTGTATTTCCCTGATGATATTTCCGGGAACAGGTACTTTTTCAGGAGTAATCTTTTTCCTGAGGATGAAGGCCGGCGGCTTGGCCAGTACGCAGTTAAGTCGCTTGGCAAGAAGAAATTAGCTGTTATAAGAAATGATTCACTCTTTTCCAGCCGGGCCGCGGCAGGATTTACAGCCGGAGTTGTCGAGGCGGGCGGGAGCATTGAGAAAGAAGTCGTGACTGTCTCAGGTCAATACGACCTGAAGGAACAGATGCTCTCTCTGGGAGGCGCTGACCCGCATATTGCAAAAGAACAGGCTGACAAGGATAAACGCACGCTTGAATCGGTTGCAGCCAGATTTATTGCGCATATCAGGTCTTTTATTCCACAGGGACAAAGCGCAACCCGTGTAATAATACTGAATTTTGCCAATACCGACTCAGAAGACAATAAGATCGAGGAAGAATTCGACAGGGGGTCATTTTTCGCCAAGAAAATCAGTTTCGGCCTTGCAAAATCCAGCGACATTGAAATGATAGAAATGGCCAAAGTTTTCGCGTTCCTGAAAAAGTCGAAAGCGGGCAATGAGCAGAATCTGTCAGGCGCTTGCGCCAAATTCCATGCGGACTATGCGATCACAGGGAGCATAATTCAGTCGATCCCGGGAGCTTTCAAAGCGTCCGCGAGTATTGTGAACTCTTCAGGGAAGACAGTGTCGGGCATAGAGTTTCCTTTCAGTGTTTCAACCAAACCACAGGTGACCAGCCTGGGCTTGGACGCTATTTATATTCCGCAGAGCACGGCCGATTCAGATAATATTATCTCACATCTTGCGTTCTTTGACTTGAAGTCGACGTATCTCGGAACGAGCAGGTGGTACAATGAGAAATTATTGCTCCAACCTTCCGCCGGCCTGGACGGCGCGGTTTTTACAGCCTCTTTTTTTGCCGGAAGCGAAAATCCTGCGGTTTCAGGGTTTACGTCGGTTTACCGCTCTATGTACTTTGAGGAACCGGACGAATTAGCGAGTTTCGGCTATGAAGCCGCTTCTCTGATACTTTCAGGCCTCGGCAACGGGGTAAAATCAAGGGAGGAGATGGATAAATATCTTGTTTCCTTGAACGGCTACAACGGCCTGAGCGGTTCAATTACTTTTTCAGGCGGGCGCTTCGTCAAATCCCCGGTGATTTCAAAAATAAGCGGCGGAACAGTCTCAGAAATCCGTGATTAGTCCCTCAATCTTTCGTTACAAACCTTATAAACCTTTGAACGTCTGAACTTCTATTAATGTTGTTATCCCCGCGCCTTTTTAGTATATTATACCTATGGAACGCCTCAGCACCATCCTCAAGACCGCCGGTATTTCCGCGGCAATAGCTTCCCTGGCATTCACGGCCGGGATGCTCTTTAATATTATCAACCCTCACGGGATAAGCATAAGACCGGCCCCTCCAAAGATTGTCACGATAGTTGAAACAGTTAAAAAGAAGGCCGGTGCCGGACTTAAGTCAAAGGCAGGAGATTGCGCCGAAAAACCTGTCTTAGCAGGTACCGGGGAAAGGGCCGTTTCTACAGCTGCAATTGCTTCGTCAGGAGTTGGCGTAACTATTGCCGACCTGCCGAGCCTTATAGCCCCTATACCTCCGGCGGAAAAGCTCAAAGACGTTCCCCGGCTGACGCTTGAAAAAGCCAGGGAATATTACGATTCCGGAAAGTATAAATTCGTTGATGCAAGGCCGCAGTATAAATATATAGAAGCGCATATTAAAGGGGCGTATTCCCTGTCTGCAAGCTTCTTTATTAAACAGTTCACTGCTTTCAAAGAGACGGTAGTTTCAGAAGATGAACTTGTGGTCTACTGCAGCAACACCGAGTGCAAGCTCTCTGAAATAGTGTCAGGGGAACTTCTTGATAACGGTTATAAAAAGATAAATATCTTCGAAGGCGGCTGGGCGGAGTGGGAAGCAAAACAATTCCCGATGGAAGGCGTCAAGGTGAAGAAATGAACCGGAAAAGCGGCATAAAAAGAAGAGCACAGCCTGAAGGTCCGGGTTTAGCTCGGCTTAAACTAAATGAATTACTGGGCTCAAACGCCCTTCTCACGGCGTTGAGGATAATAATGGGTATTGTCTTTGTGGCGGCCAGTTGCGACAAACTGCTTTTCCCCGAGGTTTTTGCCGCCAAGGCCGCGGAATACAAGCTCATTCCGGAACTGCTTCTGCCCGTGACAGCCGTCGCCATTCCCTGGGTGGAATTTATCTGCGGGTTGCTGTTGACGCTTAATGTCTTTTCGCGCAGCACCGCGCTTATCCTGGCCGTGACGCTTGCCGGGTTCATATTCGGCATGGCTTATGACCTTTCTTCCGGGCTGGCCCACGACTGCGGCTGTTTCAGTTTTCTTGAAGAGAGCATCGGCGCCGGCGCGATCATTCGGGACGTTTTCTTTATCGCGCTGCTGCTGCCCATTATTATTTACGGCGAAAATAAGTTCCCGCATCTTTCGCGGAAAGGAAAGTAAATGGCGCTTAGAATCTACAATACGCTTAGTTCAAAGAAAGAGGAGCTTGTACCGGTCCGCCCGGGAGAAATAAGCATCTACAATTGCGGCCCCACGGTTTACAACTATTTCCATGTCGGCAACGCCAGGAACTTTATTGTTATTGACGCCGTCAGGCGTTACCTGGAATGGAAGGGCTTCAAGGTAAAGCTGGCGCAAAATATCACGGATGTCGACGACAAAATAATAAAGAAAGCCTCGTCCGAAGGAATAACTCCGGGAGAAGTAGCCGGAAAATTCACTGCCTATTATTTTGAGGACCTGGAAAAGCTCGGGGTAAGAAAAGCTGATGAAAATCCGAAGGCAACCGAACACATTCAAGAAATGCAGGGTCTGATAGGAGTCCTTATCGGGAAAGGGTTTGCCTACGAACTGGACGGAGATGTGTATTTTTCTGTCGAGAAGGCAAAGGCCGCGGGGTACGGAAAATTATCCCACAAAAATATAGAAGAACTCGAGGCAGGCGCGAGAATAGACGTAAACGAGCAGAAAAAGAGCCCGCTTGACTTCGCCTTGTGGAAAAAGGATAAGAATGAAGGCATCTCCTGGGACTCTCCCTGGGGGAAGGGGCGCCCGGGCTGGCATACGGAATGCTGTGTGATGTCCGCGAAATATCTCGGGCTGCCTTTTGACATTCACGCCGGAGGCATCGACCTTATTTTTCCGCACCATGAGAACGAACTGGCGCAAGCGGAAGCCGCCTACGGAAGCACAGAAAAGTTCGCTAAGTACTGGCTGCACAACGGCCACCTGAATATTAAAGGCCAGAAGATGAGCAAGTCGCTCAATAATTTTCTTATGGCCAGGGATGTCTTAAAGACCATAAACGCCGGCGTGATAAGGTTTTTCCTGCTCTCGGCGCATTACAGAAGCCCGCTCGATTGGACTGAAGAGAATGTTGCAAGCGCTGTCGCGGGCTACAATGAACTTCGGTACACCATCTCTCGCGCGTCTTTAGCGCTGGACAAAACGGCGTCAGAAGGCGGCAACCATGACGCAGTTCTGCTTGAAAAAGGGAAGGCGATGGAAGAGGCTTTTGTTTTGGCTATGGACGATGATTTCAATACCGCATCTGCGATTGCCGCGCTCTTCGCATACGCGTCCGAAATCAAAAACGCGATTAAGAAGAAAGATTTTGTTCTCAACGCGCAAAACAGAGAAGTTCTGAGGCTTGCCGCGGCGAAGCTTTCTTCCCTGGGCGGCGCTCTTGGTTTCAGGTTGGAGACGGAAAAAATCTCAGACGAGGCGCTTGCTTTGTCCGCGGAGAGAGAGAAGGCGAGAGAGGTTAAAGATTTTAAGGCCTCGGACGAACTCCGCGCGAAGCTGGATAAGCTGGGATATATAGCGGAAGACAGCCGGGTGGGGCAGATGGTGTTTAGGAAATAAGCGCCAAATCTCAAGCACCGTAAATAAATTCGAAGCAAGAAGTGCGAAATTTGAAACAAAGTGTTAAGGCGCGGGATTTCGAATTTCAGATTTCTGATTTCGAATTTGCTTGTTGTTTCAAAGGAGCCTTTATGAATCCGGATTTCGTTACGATGGGCAGGGATAAATGTTTTCAGCTGGTTTCGCTCGAGGAAAAGCGCGTAAAAAAAATACTCGTCGCGAAGGAGTTTGAAAGCGAGCTGGTTGATTTCCTCCAGATGGCAAAGGAAAAGGGTTTGAATCTGCAGTACATGCCCTACAAGACCATGAACCGCATCACTCACTCCAAAGAGCACGACGGCGTCATGATTGAGACCTTTCCAAAGCACTACATCCAGGTTGAGGATATGCTGGCATACGCGAAGGAAAGGAACGAAAACCCTTTCCTGATAGTTCTGGACAATGTCCAGGACCCGCACAATCTCGGAGCGGTGCTCCGGACCGCGGAAGGCGCGGGAGTCCACGGTGTAATAATCCCAAAGTCTAACGCTGCCAATGTAACGCAAACAGTAGACAAGGTTTCCACAGGCGCGACTGAATATGTGCCGATTGCAAGAGTTGTGAATATAAACAACATCTTGAACGACTTAAAAGAGTACGGCGTTTGGATTGTCGGGGTTGAAGTTGACGGCAGCAAGCCGTATTTCAACGCAGACCTCAAACTGCCCATCGCTCTGGTGCTGGGAAGCGAAGGCGAAGGAATGAGAAAAAGCATAAGGGAAAAGTGCGATTTCATGGTTAATATTCCGATGAGGGGGGAAATAACCTCGCTCAATGTTTCTGTTTCCGCCGGAGTTGTAATGTACGAGACTCTGAGACAGAGATTCTTCGACAAGAAATAGGAGAGCGCATGAGAAAAGCAATCTTATACGCCACTGTTGCCATGTTTCTCTTCCCGCCGGCAGCTTTTTGCCAGGAACAAAAATCTTCCTCGCCGGCAGCAGGAGCCCCCGCTGCAGAAAAAACGCTCAGGGGCGTCTATTCTGACTTCTACCGCGGGCTGGCTCTCGCGAATTTCGCGATAGGCAGGCAAGAAGGAGCGATGCGGAGCGGGCACATTGGCCTGGGGTTAGCCGGATCGCTGACTGAAAGATTTGACACGGGCAACTGGCAGATGTCAGGATTCAAAGACGGCTTCCTGCATCTCGAACTTGATTACTGGTGGTTTGAGTTCGGGAACCTGGCGCTCTCGGGCGGTTACCACAGTGACGCAACCCGGACCGTTATACCCTGGTCCGCTATGGTTCAATTGCTCCTGCCCGTAATGAATCAGCTTGAGAAAAATCCTGTTCTCGGCGGTATCCAGTTGGGTGTTTCGGGTTTCCCTTCAAGCCTTACAGAGGAATCAACGACCTGTTTCAAATTAGGGTTCTGCACATATATGTTTGAGAGCGCTAACTTCGCGACTACTTTTGAGGTAAACTGGCTCTCGCCGGCTTTCAGGGAGAACAACTGGGAAGCAAAGGCGGGGATGAAATACTTCTTCTTCTAAAGATGATTACGCGGATTACCAAAAGAGATTAGAGTGATTAGAGTTAGCAGAGATGCAACAACCCCAAAGCGCCTATCATTGCAAGGCAAGGAAAAGACCTCCGAGTATTAC
>CAIWRR010000273.1 GCA_903915125.1 Candidatus Firestoneibacteriota bacterium
AGCAAAAAACCACAGGGTTGAAATCTTCGCGCTGCTCCTTGCCACTTTATATTCTTTCCTTATCCCAATAAAAGGCAACATAGCGCTTTATGACTCCGCGGTACTGATAGCCATCTATGGGGTTTATGTCTACAAAACCTCGAAAGCGGGCGTGACCGAGCCTGAGTTGGAAGGCGGCCCTGCGGAACTTTTTTCAGCAACTCCGAGGAGCCAGAGGTTAGTCATAAACATACTTATGTTTCTCCTTTCGGGTTTAACTATTTTCCTGGCGGCCAAGCCTTTCGCGGAAGGGCTGATCAGGGGCGGAGAGAGACTTGGCATGGAAAAATTCCTTCTGATCCAGTGGATCGCGCCGCTGGCTTCCGAAGCGCCTGAGTTCATCGTGGCCATAATATTCGCCCTGAGGATGAAGGGAAGCGAGGGCCTGAGTATTCTTGTTTCTTCAAAGGTCAATCAGTGGACCCTGCTGGTCGGCATGCTCCCGATAGCGTTTTCTCTCTCGGCAAGATCTTTAGCCCCGATGCATATGGATCCGAGGCAGATTGAAGAACTTCTGCTTACTTCGGCACAATCTCTTTTCGCGCTCATCGTGCTGGCTAATCTAAAATTTTCTCTTCTTGAGGCGCTGACCCTCTTTGTCCTCTTTGCGACGCAATTCTTTTTCACTGATCCCACCTTCAGGCTGATTTACTCCGGCGTCTACATTCTTCTGACCATAATTGTTCTCCTTGTGTCCAGGCAGAACCGGAAGGGTTTGAAAGAACTATTAACCGTTTCCTGGTCAGACAGGAACTGATAACAAGGGGCCGTTGCTTAAACTGCTATTACAAGGTTTTTGCGGTCTTTTCCGCGCGCAATTATTAATTGAACTTCTTTCCGCATTTTGACACTAATGTCTGTAAGAAGGGGTTAAGCGTGGGAACAGGTAGGCCTGACAGGGCCGAGGAAAATGAACTCGACCTGTCCATCATAGCGCGCGTCAGTCGCGGAGAGACCTCTGCCTTCTCAGAACTTGTCGCTAAATATAAAATTCCGGTCTGGTCTTTGGTGAGAAGGTATTCGTGGAATTCGCCTGAAAGCGAAGATATTTGTCAGGAGGTTTTCCTTAATCTCTGGAATGCGCTGCCCGGTTTTAAGGGGCATTCGAGGTTTTTCACCTGGTTTTACAGGGTAATAATTAATACGTGTCACAATCATGCGAGGAAGCCCGAAAGTAAATTCTCGGCTATTAACAGCGGAGGAACGGAACAACTGCCGGACTTGAGGGAAAACCCTCTCGCCCGCGCCGAGCAGTCTGATCTTTCAGAAAAAGCGCGTAAAGCAATTGCTGAGCTGCCGGAGGCTCTGAAAGATGCCATGGTTTTCAGGGATGTGGAAGGCCTTTCTTACGCGGAAATATCGGAAATACTCGGAGTTTCGGAAGGAACGGTAAAATCCAGGATCCACAATGCGAGGTTAATAGTAGGCGAGAAACTCAGAAAGCTGCTTTAGCGGAGGAAATATGTTCTGCCGGTTTGCCGAGAATAATATGAGTGCCCTGGTTGACGGGGAATTGAAGGGACTTAAGAAGTCAGCCGTTATGGCGCACCTTCATTCCTGTCCCGCGTGCCGGGCAAAATTATCGTATCTGCAAAGTGTCTCCGCCGCATCTTCTCTGCCGGTGATGGAACTGCCTCCCGCCGGGTTTGAAGACAGGGTGATGGCTAAGGTCTCTCTTGCCGGAAGGCCTGATTTCGCGCAAGAAAAAGCAGGTTCGCCTTTTTTTAGTTTTAGGTTTGCTGCGGCTGCCCTCGGGCTGCTGCTCATGCTTGCCGCGGGACTGGCTTTCTACCGCCCTGCAGCCGTCCGTGTCACGGTGCCCGAAGCAACTATTGCGCGCCAGACAGGCATTGATTCTGAATCAATGGAATCCGCGCTGAATTCCTCAGCCATAGGTTTTGCGACGCTCGCGAACCAGACAGGGAGATGAAATAATGGGAAAATTGAACAGCACTTTCCGCCGTCTGCCGGGGTTTGTATTCCTCGCTGTTTTCTTCGCGGCAGCTCCGATGCTTCAGGCTGGCGGTAAGATTTCAGACGAGGACCGCTGTGAGTATCCGGTCTGGTCCGTTAAGTCAGCCGAAAAGAACTGCGAGCGTATCGCCTATGCGCTGGTCAGCAAGGTTTTTGGAACACAGGTCTGGGTTGTGAGGCCAGATCTTCCGCAGAATAAACTCATGCTTACCTCTAAGAGCTGGAACCGTCATCCCTACTGGAGCTGGGACGGAACGAAGCTGGCTTTTGCGGGAGGGGATGCGAACGGCGTGCAGCAGCTTTGGATTATGGATGACGACGGGGGCGGCCCGAAACAACTTACCGATACCGCTGAAGACAAACTCTATCCGGTGCTTTCTCCGCAGTACAACAGGATTGCTTATTTTTCAGTAGTAAAAGAGCAGGCAACCGTAAATATTATGGACCTGGATAAAAACAACGAAGTCAAAGTCGTTGCCAGGTGCGGCAATATTACTCAAAATACCGTCCTTAGCCCCGCCGCCTGGTCTCCGGATATGAAATATTTGGCTTATGTGAAATTGGACAGTGAATTCAAGAACGAGAACGTCTATATAATAGACATAAACAGCAGGGAAGAAAGACAGCTTACGAAGAACGGCTATATAGGTTCAGGCCTTGCCTGGTCGCCTGATGGCAATAGCATCCTTTTCCCGGCGCCTTCGGTGAACAGCCGGAACTTCAGTCTGTTCAAATGCGATGTGAATACAGGAGAGCTGTCAGAGCTGATTCCGCTGGTCACGCCGCTTGGCGCGGCATTTTCACCTTCGGGCAAGAAGATTTGTTATGTGAAAAATTACCAAATCTGGTCTGCGGACGCGGATGGCAGGAATCAGCGCCAGGTGACGGTCCCTGAAGTGGTTGTTGACTTGAAAGCCTGGGAAGTGAGGAAGAAACAAAATATGGCAGCCCTGCTTAAGCTAAAAGAGTTTGTCGGGCACAAGGTCTGGCTGAGAAAGAATATCTGGACTTCCGCCGGGCAGAAGTTGAACAAGCTTACCGAATGCGAGCTCAGCAACGTAAGAAACAAGATCATGCTTCCCGGCAAGGAAGTCGTTACTGACAAAGCAAGCTTCACTATAGAAATAGAGCTGAAGATTGAAGGCAAGAAATTCTTTGTCGTTTATTTGAACGAGATTGACGGCTACCTGGAAGACTTTTCGCGATTCTTCTTTTTTGAAGATCCGGTAAAGACCAGAAATTGGCCTGCGTCCATCTGGGAGGCCATAAAGAACAGGGATGTGCTGATCGGCATGACTCCCGAGCAGGTCCTTCTTTCGCTCGGAGAACCTTCGGAAATGCTAAGCAATCCTTCATCCAGAAACGAGATCTGGGATTATAAATTCATAGGCACGATAAGTTTTGAAAATGGCAGGGTAAAAGAATTCAAACCGGTAATGTCTATTAAATACTCAGGAGGAGGTGCGAAGTAGCAGGAAAGTCAGATGTCCCTCGCGCTGTGTCAGCGCGGTGAAGTTTCGGGTCAAAAACTCAACTCTAGGGGGTCTTATGAGAAAGCTAATGTTGTTCCTGGTTCTGGTGCTTGTCGCGCTTTCCGGAGCCGCGCAGAATGTGTATGTAGAGCCGCCGTTGGAGTTCAACGACACGCCCGTAAGGACGGTCCTGGACACCATATTTATGAAGGCCGGTAATGTGCCGTATTCTATAGAAATAACGAATCCTGCGGAAGTTCCTCCGGTCACC
>CAIWRR010000274.1 GCA_903915125.1 Candidatus Firestoneibacteriota bacterium
CTTTCCGGAGACCAGGCAAATACTGCCTTTTGTGTGCCCCGGAGTGTGAATGACCGCAAGCTCAAGGCTTCCGGCTTTGATTACATCACCTTCCGCGAGAAAACCGTCCGCCTTCACGCTTATTTTTTCGCCCCGAAACAGCAGGGAGCCGTTGGATTCCGGATCCTCAATCATCCGCGCGTCGGCCTTATGCACGAATATCTTCGCGCCCGTCTTTGCCTTGAGCTCGTTCGCGGCGCCTATATGGTCAAAGTGCCCGTGAGTGAGCAGGATAGCAGTGACCTTAAACCCGTATTTCTCCAGGGCTTTTGTTATTTTATGGCACTCATCGCCCGGATCAATGACCACGCCTTCTTTGGCCGCTTCGTCAAAGAAAAGGCCGCAGTTTTCAAGAATATTTCCGAGCACCAGCTGTCTTATCGCCATTTTAACAGCCTTCCTTTTTAGATTTAGACCAAAAAAACGTTCCGGAGAGAGCACCTTGTCCGTACCAACCCATGGCTCATTATCGGTTAGTCATATCTGCCGTTCACAATTTCCACTATAGACTTGACGCTTATCATTTCCGCGCATTTGAATCCCCCGGCCCAGCAGAACTTCTGCCCGTGTATGCCGCAGGGCTTGCAGGGGAGGCCGTAGTTTAATACCGTGTTTTTGCCGTAGGCGGGAGCGAAACCGAACTTCGGGGATGTGCCGCAAAAAAGCGCTATGACCGGCGTCCCGGACGCGGCGGCTATGTGCATGGGCGCGGAATCATTCGCGACCACAAAAGCGCAGGAAGACATCGCTTCAGCCAGTTCCGGTATTCCTGTCTTTCCCGCGAGGTTATTTACCTTTACCCCTGAGAGAGCGGCTATCCTCTCCGCGGCGGGAATATCTTCTTTGCCGCCAAACAGCGTTATTCCAAATCCCAGGCGCGAGAGCTCAATTATCAGCTTCGCGTATTTTTCTTCCGGCCATCTCTTCGTGAAATACCTTGCTCCGCACGCCAATCCGGCGATACGCTCCTTTACAGCCGGCTTTTTAACGCTAATAACCGGCGCGTTGTTTTCATATTTAACGCCGAGCGTCTTCGCGGCTTGAAAATAGTTCCTGATGACATTATCGCCATAGCCGGAAAAGATATCCGGCAGGAAACTGAACGCTCCCCTCAGGAAGGAATAGAGCACGAGCAGGCGGCGTTTCAGCATGTGTTTCTTGTACCTTACGGTCTTCGCTGAAGCAAGGACGGATACAATGAAGCTTCTCGGGTTCGCGTGAAGGTCAAGGATCAGGTCAAATCTCTTCTCAAGATTTTCTCCGAGAGCGCAGATGTCCAGGAAACTCCTCTTGCCGCTCTTTAGCGGGATTACCTCAGAGACATCTTTACTGCCGGCAAAAACTCCGGCGTATTCTTCCTTGGTCAGCACGGAAATCTCCGAATCAGGAAGTTGTTTCTTTATGGCCGCGGCAAGCGCCGTGACCAGCACGACATCTCCGAGCGAGCTGAAGCGGATCAGCAATATCCTCATACTTCTCCTTACCTCAAAATACTAAAGTCTTTGGTTGATAGCACCGATAAAGGCGCCGATTACACCGATAGGTGTAGCGGTCTATCGGTGACATCGATTCTTTTCATCGGTGTCATCTAACTTTTTCTTCTTAAAGCACTGTTTGCTTTGTGAATTCGTCGTAAGCGGCCGCAGGAGTAATGTTGCCTATCACACCCTGCGGATCCCATACAGAGAAATGGCCCTCGCCCGGCGGATTCCAGAGCGCGGGGCTGCCCTTCCCGAAGACGGCGAAAGTCTTGACCCCCAGCGCCGCCGCCACATGAAGCACCCCGGTATCGTTGCAGACAAAGAGCGAGCATTTTTTCATAAAAGCGGCCGCGGAAAGCAGAGGAACAGGATCCAGCACCGTGAAGCCCTGTTTTAGCCCTGAAACCAGTTCATCTTTTAGGGATTCCTCTCCCGGGCCGTAGAAAACGAGAACTTTCGCCTTGCGGTTCTCCGTTATAAGGTTTATCAGAGAGGCGAAATTGGCTGCTCCCCAGCGGTTCTCAAGCTTTCCGGCTCCGGGGTGCACTCCGATAAGCGTCTCTCCCGGCAGAATCCCCCTGCCGGCAAGCCAGCCCGCGGCCTTCTCAAGCTCCCCTTCTTTTACCGAGAACGAATAAGTCCTGTCGGCGACTCCTTCTATTCCGAGCGGCTTCAGGTAATCCAGGTTAATATCAACCTGCGGGCGCCCGGCCTTTTTAATCTTCAAGTAAACATTGAAGAACATAGCGCCGTTTTTGTAGAAAATATCCTCGGTCTCTCCGCCTATCTTTACCTTCGCGCCGGAGAGGGCGGCTATAACCGCAGAGGTGAGCGAGAACGAAACCGTGCAGGGAACTATAGCCGCGTCAAATCTTTGTCTCCGAAGCTTCAATATCAGGCCGATAAAATAGAAGGGATTGCGGAGAGCCATTTTTGAATCATAATGCACCACTTCATCAATGAAGGGGATGCCCCGCGCCACCGGCAGGTTCGCCTTCGCCGCAACGCAGACAACCTTTGCGCGGGGAAACTTCTCCTTCAAGGCCCTAAACATCGGCGAAGAAATCAGCATATCCCCCAGCTCGTTGTGTTGGCGGACTACAAGCACGGATTTTAAGGAACTTAAATCGAGTTTTTCCGCATCAAGCTTTTTTGCCCTGACAAAAAAGAAGAGCACGCGCTCAAAGAGCGCCCTCGCCTTCCACTCTATTTCCCTCAGCGTTTTTTTCACTTGCCGTCCCCGGTCCTCAGTCCACAGTCCTCTGTCTTCCGTCCTCCGTCTTACTGCGCATCCGCGCATCGCACTACTGGCCTTTAAGCATCCAACCTTCCAACCCTCTAAACATCCAACTGTCTTCCGTCCTCCGTCCACAAAAACCAGGCTCTGTCCCCTTTGTTTATGTTTACGTTAAGAACGTTACAAACGTTACGAACGATTATTTAATAAAATCCTCCGGGCGTGACTTCCACCTATTATGCACCCAGAACCAGAGCGGCGGATATTTCCTGACATAACTTTCCAGCACTGAAGCCCACTTCTGGGTATTTGACTTGACATCCGCTTCAAAATCGCCCGTTGAATCAAGTTCTATCGCCTTTTCAACGACGGCCGTGTGCGTGCCGTCGGGATTCCTTACCATAAAGGTCATCAATAGGGGAGCTCCGGTCTTCATAGCGAGCACGGCCGGCCCTTTCTTGGTCCCCGCCAGCCTGCCAAATATGTCCACAAATACGCCGTCGAAAGCGGCGTCCTGATCAGCGAGCAGCCCCACGCCTTCATTCTTTTTGAGCGTCCGGATTATCTCTTTTACGGAGTCTCCGGTGTAAACTATTCTCAGCCCGTTAAGGGAGCGGTACTTGTTTATCAATTTGTCCGTGAACGGATTTGACTGCGGAAAGGCCACCGCCATGCAGGGTATCAATTTCGGAAAAATCAGGCCAGAGAGCTCCCAGTTGCCGAAGTGCGGAATTATCATTATTACGCCTTTGCCTTTAGCCCTCGCCTGCTCAAGGAACTCCTTTCCCTCA
This sequence comes from Candidatus Firestoneibacteriota bacterium, assembly GCA_903915125.1. Taxonomy (GTDB): domain Bacteria; phylum Oederibacteriota; class D2-FULL-39-29; order D2-FULL-39-29; family CAIOVX01; genus CAIOVX01. The sequence continues at coordinate 3,549 of CAIWRR010000274.1, forward strand.
ACCTTTAAGAATCCCTCGTATTTTGCCCCTTTTATCGCCGGAATATACAGGAATTCAGCCAGGGACATCCCGATGTTCTCAAACAGGCCGTCCATATAGGTTTCAATCTCTGCCGCGCTCTTGTCCGGGAAAGACAGGGCCATATTCTGCCTGGCGAGCGCAACGTGCTTTTTGTCGACGCGTTTCAAGAAGCGCCCGAGGGCCCTGCCCAGGCCCTGCGCGGCCTTCAGAGAAAGCCTTCTTACAAGGAAAGCGGCCGCGGCAACCGCGAGGAATTGTATGAATTGTCCTGTCCTTTTCATAATCCTTTAAGCCTCCGCAGCAGCTGCTCTTCCCCCGAAACTATCCTGACGCCTATCTTCAGAGAATAGGCCGGAAGTTTTGTTTCGGGCAGGGCGGAGCCCGCAAGCTTGACAGCGTCCTTTTCGGTTGTGATAATCAGTTCGCAGCCGGAAGCAAGCCTGTCTATCTTTCTGATATCCGCGGCGGAATAATAATGATGGTCCCTGAAGCGTATGGGAAGAATCTTTTCCGCGCCGAGAGCGGACACCATCATTTCAAAATATTCCGGATTGCCTACCCCGGACAGCACCGCGACTCTTTTGCCCGATAGCGCCTCGAGCCCGGCCGCTTTTTCTTTGCCCCTGATATTTACCAGCGCTTCCGGGGCGTAAACGCTCTTTACAACCAAAGCGCCAGGATTGATATCCCTCACTTTCTTTTCAAGCCGGCCGGTGTCCGCCGCATCGCTCTTTGAAAGAATTATCACATCGGCCGCGCGAAGCGACCGCGCCGGCTCCCTGAGTATTCCCGCCGGAAAGAGCAGGCCGTTCCCGAACGGGTTCAGGGAATCAACGAGCACTATGTCCAGATTCCTTGCAAGGGAAAGCCTGCGCTGAAACCCGTCGTCAAGGAGCAGAACTTCCGCGGAATACTTCTCAATCGCGGCGAGCCCCGCGGAATACCTGTCTTTTGATACCACTACCGGCGCCCCGCCAAGTTCTGAGGCCAGAAGGAACGGTTCGTCTCCGAGCGCTTCCGGGCTCATATGTTCTTTCGAAAATACAATCTCCCGGGAGCTCTTTCTCGCGTAGCCCCTCGTCAGGACCGCGACACTCCTGTCCTTCAGGACTCCCGCGAGATAGAGGACATGCGGCGTTTTTCCCGTGCCTCCGAGCGTGATATTTCCGACGCTTATAACTCTTGCCGGCAACTTTCTTTTCTCAAAGATTGAAAGTGCGTAGCAGAGTTCTTTAAGCCTGAGAGCGCAGAAATATACAAGCGAGAACGGCAGGAGCAGGAAAAGATATTTCTTGGCAAGCTGGAGCGACGGCTTATTCAATTCAGCACCTTTTTTAGCATCTCAATGTTATTGTTCAGCGGGCCTTCCCGGGAAGCTATATAGGCGGCGGCCTGACTGCCCGCGTGCCCGGGTTTGAGCCTCAGTTCGGAAATAAGGGCCCTGCCAAGCGCGGCTCCGTCAGAAGCTTCAACACCCAGCCCGGCTTCAATCAGCGAGGCCGCAATTTCCCTGTAGTTTTCCGTATGTTTACCGAAGAACGGACGCCTTCCGAAATACAGCGGTTCAAGCAGGTTATGCCCTCCGATATCCGCCAGGCTTCCACCGACAAAGGCGCCGCCGCAGAGTTCGTAGGCCGCGGCAAGCTCGCCCATTGTATCAAGAAGCACAACGTCAACCGGTTTCGCGCCTTTCAGCGCGGACCTTCTTACCGTCGTGAAGCAGGCTGCCCTGAAAAGCTCCTCAATAGCCGCGTTCTCCTGCATAAAACGCGGGGCAACTATGAAAGTGACATCCCGCTCTTCTTTTTTTACGACAAACATCGCGCCGAGCAGCTCGCCGGCTTCGCTTTCGTGGACGCTCCCCGCCGTTATGACATGTTTTTTAAGGTAGGGGGCCAGGTCGTTCTTCAGCCACGAAGAGCTGACGGGGTCTGAAAGGAAAACCTCAAATTTCAGGTCTCCTGTCACGGAAGCCCTGTTGTCCCCCGGGAGGAGCTGCTTCAGCCTTTCCAGGTCTTCAGCGCCCCTCATGCCGAAAGCGTCAACCTGCCCGAGCACGCCGCGCATGAATTTTTTCATAAAGAGATAGCGCCCGAATTTCCTGTCGGAGAACCTTCCGTTCACGACCGCTATTTTTCCGCCCTGCTTTTTTACCGCGTAAAAAAACGAGGGCCATAATTCCGTTTCGGCGGCAACCAGGAGGACCGGGCGTATCCTTTGAACAACCGGAGAAATGAAAAACATTATATCGAGAGGCATGTAAAACTTATGCAGCTCCGGGGCGAATTTCTCAAGCATCTTCTTGCCGTTAAGCGTCGTCACCGAAAACACGATGTTCATTTCGGGGCGGACGGCTTTCAATTTCCGCGCCAGCGGTATCATGCACTTGCACTCCCCGGAAGAGGCGGCGTGCAGCCAGATAACCGGTTGTTTTGAAAATACCGCTATAAGTTCCCCGGGATATATTCCGAGCCGCTGAAAGACGCCGTCCCGGACGCGTTCAGAGAAAGCGCAAAGCGCGGCAACGGGTAAAGCCGCGATAACCGCTGCCAGGCAAAGAACCGCGTTGTATAAGAAGAGGCCTAACGGCATATTTTTCCGGCTTCCAGAGTCACCCTGTCCATCTCCGCCTGAAGTTCCATTCTCTTCTCCTCCATCAGCGCTTCATCCGCGTCAGCCGGGACGGACACCGGATTTCCCCAGAAAAAAACGCCCCTGGAAAACGGGAGCGGGATTATGAAATTATCCCAGCTTTTCAGGACTATCTTTCTTGAGGCGTCAAACCCAAAAGGGTAGACGGGCACGCCTGTCAATTTAGAAAGGACTATAGCGCCGCCCTTGGCTTCCTGTTTCGGGCCCTTCGGACCGTCCGGAGTAATCGCCGCGGCATGACCTTCCGCCAGTCCCCGCTTCAAGAGGATAAGCGCTTTTACCCCTTCCCTGGAAGATGAACCGCGCACAGTCCCGTAGCCCAGCCTGTTCATAACTTTGCTTATGTATTCCCCGTCTTTGCCCATGCTTACAAGGCAGTTTATGCCGGTATTCCTGTAATAGCACACGGCCATAAGAATGCGGCTGTGCCAGAAAGCGTAGATTGCGCGGGCGGACCTTACTTTTCTCGGCGAAAATTCACAGTTGCCCGCCTCCGTTATTCTCATGGTCGAGCCAAGAAGGAGCATAGAAACTCTTACCAAAAACGGCAATATGGACATCAATAACTTTTCTTTCAATTTTTTTCCGTTTGAGCCGTGTTTTCAGCTGCAGAACTTGCAGGCGCCGGTATTTATGGACTTCATGTATTTCTTTACGGCGTTTATATCGTGCATGGAGAGAACCGCTGCGGCTATCGCCCTCGCGTCTTCCATCTTAATGGTGCGTATAACTTTCTTTACCTCCGGGACCAGTATGGGAGCGGTTGAGAGCTCGTCCATTCCGAGGCCTATCAGCAGCGCCGTGAAAGCCGTATCGCTTGCCATCTCCCCGCACATTCCCACCCACTTTCCTTCCGCGTGGGCCGCAGAGGCTATTCTCTTGATGGAACGGAGTATTGAAGGGTGCAGCGGGTTATACATGTAGGCCAGCTTCTCGTTCACCCGGTCTATCGCGAGCGTGTACTGGATAAGGTCATTCGTGCCTATAGAAAAGAAATCTACTTCTTTTGCCATAACATCAGCGGTTATGGCGGCGGACGGAATCTCTATCATCGCGCCAAGTTCCACGTCTTTATCAAACTCGACACCTTTCTTATCCAGGTCTTCCCTGACCTCGGTGTAGACCGTCATTGCCTGCCGCAATTCTTCCACCGAGGAGATCATCGGGAACATTATTTTAATGTTTGCGAGCGTGGAGGCGCGGAGTATGGCGCGCAGCTGCGTCTTGAATATCTCCGGGCGCGCAAGGCAAAGCCGGATCGCCCGAAGGCCGAGAAACGGGTTCTCTTCTTTGGGAAGGCCGAGGTTGGATAAAAGTTTGTCGCCGCCGACATCCAGGGTGCGGATTATTACTGAGCGCGGCAGGGCAGCTTCCGCGGCAGCCATATAGGCTCTAAACTGCTCGTCTTCATCGGGAAGGTCGGGCCTGTTTAAGAAAAGGAATTCCGTCCTGTAAAGCCCTATCCCGTTCGCTCCATGACGCGCAACCAGCGGCAGTTCATCCTGTATTTCAATGTTAGCTGCAAGATCTATCACGTGACCGTCGAGGGTTTCCGAGGGAAAGTCCTTTAACTTGGCAAGCTGGGCTTCTTCCTGTATAAATTTCCCGATCTTCTTTTCATAGAGCCTCAGGTCCTCCTGGGTCGGGTTAACGATTACAATGCCTTCGGTCCCGTCAACAATGACAGGGTCTCCCGTATTGATCTGCGTGGAAACCGAGCTCAAAGCGACGATCGCGGGAATCTCTAAAGCCCGGGCCATTATGGCCGTGTGGGAAGTCTTGCCTCCCATATCCGTGCAGAAACCGATTACCTTATCCCTCCGCAGCATTACGGTATCGGAAGGTGTAAGGTCCCTCGAAAACACAATGGACTCGTCGGTTATATCGGCAAGCGTTTCCCTGCCCTTCCCGATAATGTTGCGGAGCACCCTTCTGCCGATATCCCGTATGTCATTTGCCCTTTCGCGCAGGTACTCATCGTCTATTTTGGCTATGGAGTCCGTGAAACGCGTTACAGCCGAATGAAAGACATAATCGGAGTTCAGTTTTGTTTCCCTTATCTGCTTCGCGACCTCGGAGGTCATCGCGGGGTCTTCTAGTATCATGAGGTGGGCAGAGAATATATTTGAATGCTTGGACCCCATGTCGCTGTTCACTTTGAGCTCTATTTCTTTGATTTCGTTTTTTGTGAGTTCAATCGCCGCATTGAATTTCCTGACTTCGGCCGCGACTTCGGAGTCCTTAAGCGGAACTTTAAGCACGACAAAATCTTCCGCCTGAAGCGTGAACGCCTTGCCTATTACTATGCCGGGAGAAGCCCCTACGCCCTTAAAGAGTTTTCTCATTCTTTCTCCCCAAACTTATCTTCGACGAGTTTCCTTAGTTTCGCGCAGGCATCGGACTCATCAGCACCGGTACATTTTATGACAAGCTTGGTCCCGGGCGACGCCGCCAGCGCCATAAGCCCCATGATGCTCTTGCCGTTTGCCGACTGTCCTTCCTTTTCTATCTGGATGTCACAGGAAAAACTGTTCGCGAGTTTAATGAAAACCGCCGCAGCCCTAAGGTGCATGCCCAGCTTGTTCGCTATCACAGCTTCTGTTTGCATATTTACTCCTCGCTAAAAGTAGGAATACATTATAATCCCGATGGTAATTCCATAGAAGAGCACCGTCGGGGTTATCTTTATCTTCAAAAGTAAGAGCAGGACCAGCAGGGATAAGAACATGAACAGCCCCTGAATGGAAGGACTCATACCGTAGATCCACGGCAAAAGATTTTTGTTATCCAGCCTGAAAAGGAACGGAAAGAGCGCCCCAATCATTATAAGGGCGGTCAGCGAAAGCCGTTCATTCATGCTTCTGAGGTCCAGCTTGGCAATGTAATTTATGATGCTCGGACCGTTCTCGTACCCTTTTGTCAGCCCGGAATAGCGGACTGAAAGGCCGAATGCGTTATAGATGAAAAGCGCCACAAGCGGGCCCAGGAACGCGAAATTGTAGTTTTCGTGGCAAAGAAGTATTATGCAGACACCCAGAACCGCGCAGAACGGGCGGAGATATTCCCAGAAGAAATTATCTCCCATCGCGGCAAGCGGGCCCATCATGCTGTTCTTCATTACTTCTATCTCTTCCGGCGTCACCGGTTCGCCCAGTTTTATTTTCTCTTCCATGTGGATTACCACGCCCATTATGAACGCGGCCATCGCGGGATGCGTGTTGAAAAATTTCAGGTTCCTGCCGATAAAAGCCTTCCTGCCGTCAAAATCCGGATACAGCCGGTTGCCGACAGGGATTAGCGCGTACGCAACGCCGATATTCTGCATCTTCTCGTAATTCCAGGAAGCTTCCAGCAGGAAGAGCCTGAAATACACTTTCAACAAATCTGTTTTTTTTATGAGTTTATACACTTGTTTTTTTCTTCTCCCTGCCCAGGTAAAGCAGCAGTATGGCCACGAAGATGCTTAGCGCCATGATTAAGAACGGGCTGACTCTGGTGAAAAAAGAGAACACAAAAACGGCGATGAAGCTCAGCGCGAAATGCAGCGTGTACTTCTTCATAAAGAATATTTCCATAACAACCGCTATTCCAACAAGCGGAACAAGGTAGAACGACGTTCCCATCGACGCTTTCACGTTGTCAGGCAGGGAGTTGTAAACATTGAGCAGGACATGGTTCCCGAAGAATATCGGGATGAAACATACCAGGAAACCTTTTAAGAGCGTTACAGCGATGTTCATATACTGTATCATCTCCACATTGGGTATTCTTTCTTCCTGCATCTCTCTGTCAAGATAATCAGAAAGCCTGCTGTTCAATTCCCGGATATGCGACTCCAGCCACCGGCTCATGAAACCTACCGGGATGGAAATAATAATACAGAACATAATTATGGATTCCGAGGAGCTTCCAAGGCCCGGAGTGTGTATGTAAGCAGATGCCAGGTAGACAGAAACAACCGTCACAGGCAGCACCTCAACGGGAAGGTATGCCCCGACAGGCAGCATTCCTACCCAGACCAGTTCTATGAAATACGCAACCATGAATCCGGTTTTTGCGTCCCCCAGCAACAGTCCGGTAAGAGGCGCCACGACGAGAGGGCGCGACAACATTGTCCCTCCGATGGTCCTGACGTCTATGCTCAAGAAGGCCGCCAGCAGGCATATGACAAGAAGGTCAGCGTGCACTCTTTACCTCCAGGCTGAACGCCGTTTTAAACGATGCCCCGGGCGCAAGTTCAAGCACCCACGCCGGGCAGAGCGCTGAACTCTGGTAAACTTTTTCCAGCTTTCCGATAGACTGCGAAATTGTGCTGACAGGCATACGCCAAACCTCGGTTTTGCCTTCGAAACGGAAGGTGAGGCAGAGGTTTAACCATTCATCGGTAATTGAAGCCTCTGAAACGCCGTTCACTCTCCCAAGGCCTGAAAGCCTTGGGTCTTGCGGTTTCTTCCCGTCAAACATGTAATAGCGGTCCGAAGAATCTCCGCCCAACATCGCGAAGTTGAACTCCGGAACAAACTTAAACGAGGTTTTGTGCTTTGACCGGTTCACTATCTCGTAGCCGAATTTGATGACCGGGTCGTTCGCGGATATGGCCACGGTTTTTGTGACTCTGAAATCATTGTCCCAGACCTTCCCGCCGCGAACCAGCGATACTACGGCGCTGTCACGTCCCTTCTCAAGATTATAAGCGTAGGGAGCAGCTACAAAATCTCCGACTTCTTTATATTCTTTCCTCGCAAAATCAGCGGCCTCCTGATCAGCCGGACAGAAATGGTCAATGAATGAGACCCTGCGGTAGGAATCATAACACAGTTCTTCCCTCAAACCTTCGTCGAACTTTCGCTGCATGTCATGAATGCTGTCGTGGCCCGTCCCGCCCGCCTGAGCCGCTTTTTTGAAAAGGTCCTCATGGTAAGCCTCGCGCCTTCTGCTCAAAGTATCAAGCGCGTTAAACTCTGCCTGTTTTATGTCAAACTCAAATATGTTTCCGCCCTCATCGGGATCGATATAGATATTGTAAAGGTTTGAATTGAGCAGGACCTCTGTCCTGTTGTCCTTGTCAAAATCGGTCTCGTCGCATTCCAGCCAAGACTTTTTTCCGATCCTTGCAGTGTCCGCCAGAATTTCGGACTTGATAAGCCGTTTGTAGACCGCGAACCTCAAATGGTTCAGGTAGAGCCCGCCGAAAACGCCGTGCCAGTAAGCGCAGTTGCACTGGCCGCTCCACATCAGGCGGAGAGCTTCCGCGGCGCCGGGCTTTGAAGCGTCCAGCGCGTTTGCCTTGTCCGACACATAGAGCATTTTTTTATGCATGTTGTTGCTTTCCGGATATTTGGCAAGAAAGTTTCTAAACAACCCTCCCTTCACGAATCTCCCGAACCTGTCAAATTCATTCCTCTCTTTCAGCAGCCCCGTGAATTTCTCGAACTCCAGTATTGACTCGGCGGGCATGGCCCATTCCAGCATTTCTTTGTAGGAAGAAGTCGGCATGTAGACACGGCCAAGCGGGCGCAGGTTCTTGACGCAGTCCGCGAAAGTTGTCGTGATAAGCCACTCTTTGTTCCGGTCAAGCATGTCAAAGAATTTTTCCAGCCATTTCTTGCCGTAAACCCATTCATGCGTATCCGGCCAGATGCCGAACTTTTCACCGTCGTCGGCGATTGTGACCACTCTATCCCCCGCCTCCGTGGCCGCCGCCGCAAGGTACTTCTCGGTCTCCTCCGGCATCCTAAACGGGATAAAATATCTCATCTTGGCGTTTATCGGGAAAATATTGAGGGTATAGCCTTCTTCCTCAGTCACGAAATATCCGTGCATTTGGTCTTCTTTAAGCCCGGCTCCTTCAAAATGGGTGTCGTCCACGACCGCGTAATTTACGCCGGCAAGCGCAAGGGACTTTGCGAGAGCGGGTTCCCACACCCTTTCCGTCAACCACGCGCCGGAGGGCTCATACCCGAACATTTTCTTGATATAGGCGTTCATGTGCTTTATTTGCCCTATGCGGTCTTTTTCCGGAATAAGCGGGAAGATCGGCTCGTAGAAACCGCCCGACATAAGCTCGCACCTGCCTGCCGCGACAAGCGCCCGAAGACGCGCGAAGAATTCCGGTTTGTGTTCTTCCAGCCACTCCAACAGGCAGCCGCTGTAATGAAACACGAATTTCAGTGACGGGTACTTTTCTATTGTCTCAATAAAAGGAAGATACGCCCTCTTATAGGCGTCCTCGAAGACCCAGTCAAAATTGCCCACCGGCTGGTGGCAATGCAGGCCCATTATGAAATTTATTTTTTTCACCAAAAACCCCTTTTGAAATTTCCGTCCGTTTAATCCTTCTTATCCGTGGAACAGGCTCCTTTCAACAGGCACTCAAAAAGATCCAGCGGCTTGTCGGCCGGCACCATTTGGTAAAACACCTTCACGCCAAGCTTTTTTAATTCGTTAAAATCAGCGATATCTTTCTCATTTAAGAATACGCTCTTGCTGTATTCTTTTTTGTTCACCGAATGCCTCATCCCTCCGAGGTTCACCCTGTCGAACTTGAATCCTTTATTGAAAAGCCGCACCAGATCCGCCGGGTTAGTCACTATAATGATAACCCTGTGTTCCGTAATTTCGGCGGAATCCTGCGTAAGATTAAAACCGTCTACGGAATAAATCATCGCCTGCAGGTTCGGCGGCACGGCCATCTTCATCAGGCACTTCTGCATTTCATTGGAAGCGACGGTGTCGTTTATGCAGATAATTTCATCCGCCTTGGTATTCGGCACCCACCCGACAATGACCTGGCCGTGTATCAGCCTGTCGTCAATCCTTATGAGTTCTACTGCCATGTTTTTTGTATCTCCGACATCGGGATAATGCTCTTTTTTGCCTTCTCCGAGACATCCTTAGCCAGAGCGCGTGGATCCTTGAGGGCCTCCCGCAGCAGAAGCGCTTCAAGCAGCATCGGCAGGTTTATCCCGGTCAATATCTCGACCTTTTCCGAAATGAACTGGAGGCTTACATTTGTGGTGCTGCCTCCGAACATGTCGGTAAAGATTAAGACATTCCCGTCCGACTCTTTCCCTGCTTTCGCTATTGCCTCGCTGACCTTTGCCTTAAGGTCATCCAAGCCTTCAAAAGCGTTGAGGCAGACGGGCTCAAGCGCCGCCTGAGGGCCTATTACAAGCTCTACCGTCTTTACCATGGCGCATGCCAGGTCCCCGTGAGTAACAACAACTATTCCTATCATAAGCCCCCTGTGCGTTAAATTGAGATAGCCTTGATAACCGCCCGTCCGAGCCTCTGGGCGTCATGCCTCGCCAGGCCGGATTCATCCAAGCGGATCAGCCTTTTCCTGATTATCTTTACGCCGAGTTTATCGACCTCGTCCCAGTCCATCTTTACCTGGCAGGAACCCTCCGAACTGTACTTGATAAGCGTGTCCTCGGGGACAGGCCCTTCGTTTACTACACAGTAATGCAGGAACGGATGCCCCGCCTGGTCAAGAATCTTTCTCACCTGATCGCTGAGATATTCCCCGTCGCTGCCGTTCTTTCTCGTCATTATGTTGGATACCAGTAACTTGGCGCACTTGGACTTTACGACCGCGTCCTTTATTTCGCCGAGCAGGAAGAAGGGAAGCAGTTCTGAGTAAAAACTTCCGGGACCGATAACCAGCGCGTCAGCCGAGTAGATTACTCTGACAGCTTCCGGATTTGCCTTTACCCCTGCCGGCTTCAGTACTACTTCCGGAGTGCAGGGTTTGCTTGCTTTTTTTGCCTTTACACGCGGCGATTTGAGCGCCAGTTCCACTCTGGCAAAGGTCGCCGGCACAACCCTTCCGGAAAGCGAGAGCACCCTTGAGGATTCATCCAGCGCGTTCTCCAACCCCCCAGCTTCCTCGCGCATCGCATCAAGAAAGAGCCCGCCGAAGCTTTCACGCTTAAGGCCGCTTGATCCGAACCTGAAGCCGAGCAAGGCCCTCATCCTTTTGTTGCTTCCCGAGAGAGCCGCAAGCGAACTTAAAAGATGGGATTCTTCCGGGAAGGATATGACGGAAATGTTTTCCGTATAGCTTGACAGCCCTTCCAGAAGCGGTACTATGCCGCTCGCCCCCCCGAACACCACAATCTTCGGTCCTCTCTTCAGTTTTAGATGCGTGTAAACCGAATTCATGTAGCCGGTCTTTCTTCCCGGATTGACAATTGTCAGGAAAGCGTAAGTCCCCCTCCTGACCGCCATCATAATTCCAAGCAGTCCGAGGCCCAGCACTAAAAAATCTATCGTGACAAGGCGGCTAAACTTTACGACTGTGGACCTTACTTCGGCCGAAAAGGTCTTTGCCGATATAAAATGCGTCAGGTCCATCTTTGGAAAGACCTGGCCGATTATCCCGGTAAGCCCGAAAGCAAGCAGCACAAGACTAAGTGTAAAAACAATAATCCAGGTCTTGAGCATGGGCCTTGAATAAAGCCATCTGGTAAACTTACTCTCTTTTACCGCCATTTTTACCCATTTCCCTCATTACGTTGTTCTCAAATTCCGCGGCAGAAGAATAACCCATCTTTTTCAGCCGCTGCTGCATGGCCGCGACTTCCAAAAGAATGGCTATATTCCTGCCAGGTTTTACCGGTATTACCATCTTCGGCAGGCTGACGCCGAGAAGCTCTTCCGTGTTTTCATTAAGTCCCGTCCGGTCATAACTCTTGTTCTTATCCCATTCCTCTAGATGTACAAACATCTCAACTCTTTTCTTGTCCCGGGTCGCGCCGACCCCGAACAGATCTTTAACCGAAACTATGCCAACGCCCCTCACTTCAAGAAAATACATCAGAAGTTTCTGAGGGAACCCAATGAGCCTGTTCTCGGAAGTCTTTATTATCTCAACTATATCGTCCGCTACAAGCCTGTGCCCGCGTTTGATCAGCTCCAGCGCGCACTCGCTCTTGCCGATGCCGCTCTTTCCGGTGATAATGACGCCGACTCCGTACACATCCACCATCACGCCGTGTATGGATAATTTTTTGGCAAGTTTCTCTTCCATGTAATTGGTGGCTTCACTGACAAAAGCAGTCGTATAAAGCGGCGTCTCTATTACCGGTATACCGCGCTTATCCGCAGACTGGATAATCTCTTTGTAAAGCTTCAGCCCGCGGCAATAAAAAAGAACCGGTATCTTGTATCTGAAAAGTCTCGTTATGACCTTTTTCCTCTCGTTCGCCGGAAGTTTTTCGAGATAGCTGACCTCGGTTTTGCCGATTACCTGGATGCGCTCAGAAGGAAAAAAATCAAAGAAACCGGTGAGAGCCAGCCCGCACCTGTTTACATCCGGAACCGTTAGCTCGTGGTCCAGCCCGCTTTTTCCCGCTACCAGTTTGAGGTTCCAGTCCGCGCCTTTCTCCGCTATGAGTTCTCTGACAGTGAAGGCCATTAGATTTTCAGCTTCTCTTCTTCGGAGATTACGGTCATCACTTCCTCGGCCGTTGCGCAATTAACGAGCGATTTCCTGAAATACTTATCTTTCAGGAGACCGGAGATTTTCGCGAGAGACTTCAAGTGTATCCCGCTCGCGTTATAAGGAGCCAGCAGGAGGAAGAAAATGTTCACCGGGTCTCCGTCAAGGGTGTCAAACTGGCATCCCTCTTTGGAAAGTCCGAACCCGGCGACAAGCGCGGAAACGTTATCCGTCTTACCATGGGGGATTGCCACGCCCTGGCCTATGCCGGTAGAACCAAGTTCCTCCCGCTCCAGAAGCACCTGCATCACTTTCACCTTGTCCGTTACCTTCCCGGCAGCCGCGAGGATGTCAACCAGTTCCTCCAAGGCCTCCTTCTTGGTTTTGGACTTGATGTCAACCTTGATGCAGTCCTTTGTCAAAAAATCGGTTATTTTCATTTCACTACCCCCTTCAAGAGTTTTATTATTCCTTTTTGTGTTTGCTTTGCGCTTTAAATTTAAAGCCTGTGCCTTTGACCCGCTTTCAGAATCTTCAGCTCTTCGCGGTACTTGGCGACTGTCCTCCGCGAAAGCCTGATGCCTTTTGCCGCAAGTTCAGAAGCAACCGCCCCGTCCGTCAGAGGCGCGCTTCCCGCCTCTTCTTCTATCATTCTCTTGATCATTTCCTTTACCGAACCGGAAGAGACGCTTTCACCTTCGCCGCTGCCCAGTTTAACATCAAAGAAATGCCGGAACGCAAATGTCCCCGCCGGAGTTTGTATGTATTTATTCGCTGTGACCCTGCTCACCGTTGATTCATGCAGCCCCAGCTCCCCGGAGATCTCTTTTAGCGTCAACGGCTTCAGGAACTCCATGCCCTTCTCAAGGAAATCGCTCTGCTTCTCAATTATACTCCGCGTTACGCGAATCAGCGTCTTTTTTCTTTCGTCTATGGAACGCAGCACCGCTATAGCAGACCGGAACTTTTCCTCAAGGAACTTCTTTTCCTCAGGCGTCGCTTTGCCAGATCTTATCACCGCTTCATAAGCCTTGTTTATCCGAAGAGTCGGCATGCCCTGGTTATTCAGGATGATACGCCAGGTTCCGTCCGTTTCCTTTTCCAGGATGACATCCGGCACGATGTACCTGACTTCCTCGCCGGAAAACTCCCTCCCCGGCTTCGGCTCCAGCCCCGAAATGAGCTTCACCGCTTCGCTTACTTCCGCGGTACCCGCTTTCAAAGAGGCCGCGATACCCTCAAACCTGCCTTTCTGAAAATCCTCCCAGGCTTCGGAAACTATTCTGTGCGCGAGCGTGCCTTCCATTCCTGCCGCCGCAAGCTGTATTAGCAGGCACTCCTTAAGAGACCTTGCCCCTACCCCGGTGGGTTCAAACCCCCGGATTATTCCCAGTACGCGCTCCGCGTCCCCTGCCGGGAAACCTTCGGCGGCGGAGAGTTCCTCCAAAGAAAGAGTGAGATAACCATCCTCATTTATGGCGCTGATAATTTTTTCGCCGATGGAGTAATCCGCGTCATCCGCCGCAGATAGCCGAAGCTGCCAGACCAGGTGTTCCTCCAGGCTATAACCGCCTTTCGGCTTCTCCTGTCCCGCCGCGGACTCGCCGCGCGGGGATAAACCCGGGTTAACTTCATCCCGGGGGAGGTAATCGCCCCATTCTTCTATAGTCGGGGTATCGCTTTCTTTCTCAGATTTCTCAAGGAGCTCCCGCTGTTCAAGCATCGGGTTCTGTTCCAGTTCTTCTTCAAGATAATCCTTAAGCTCAAGCACCGGCATCTGAAGTATCTTGAGCGACTGCCTCAGCGCCTGCGAAAGCACAAGTTTTTGCGTGTTTCTTATTTCAAGCCGCTGGCCTGTCATCAGTACCCCCGGCCTTTACTCGTTGTCCAGCACGAAAGTCTTGGGCTGAACAAGATATTTTGCGGCCGCTTTTGAAACTTCCTCAAGCGTCACGGCCTTCACTGCTTCCGGATAAGAAGCGTCATAACCGAAACCGGCGCCGGCAAGCTCAAACCAGCCCAGGTACCTTGCCCTCGCCTCGTTTGTCTGATGTTCCAGGCGGAATTGCCCGACCAGCAGGTTCTTCGCGTCCTCAAGTTCTTTTTCCGTTACATACCCGGGCTTTGCCGCGCTTGCCGCCGCGTCGAGGATGCCCTGTTTTATCCTTTCTATGTTTTCCTTCCTCGTCCCCGCGTAAAAGATAAACGCGCAGGTCTTCGCCCGCGAGGGATAAATAGTTCCTATTGAGTAGGCCAGCCCTTCCTTTTCACGGAGGGAGGAAAAGAGTTTCGAGCTCATTCCGCCGCCCAGCACCGAGCTAAGCACCTTCATAGCAGGGTAGTCCCCGGAAGCAAGTTCAGGGGCGTAAAAACCGGTCATAACCACGGCCTGGTTCTTTTTCATTTTTTCCGAGCCGTACTTTTCCGACCCGGCCTCGATTGTGCTTTGAAGTTTCCCCGCTCCTGCTCCGGCGGGTATGCCGGAAAGCCCCTTTTCAAGCGAGGAGAGCATTTCGTCCCTGTCAAAACTTCCCGAAACGCTTACACACATATTGCCGGCCTTGAAGTTCTTCGCGTAAAAATCAAGCATCCGGGAGGAAGTCGCGGCCGATATATTCTCTTCGGTGCCCAGCGGATCCAGCGCGTAGCTGTCGCCCGGAAACATCCGGGACTTCAGGCGCTGCAGCGTATAAGCGAAATTATCATCCTTCTGCGCTTTGAGCTTGGAAAGCACCACCTTCCTGAGTTTTGAAAGTTCCGGCTCCGGGAAAACCGGATTAAGCAGCATGTCAAACAATATCGCGGAAGCTTCGGGGAAGGTCTTTTCGGTGCAGACAAGGGAGATAATGGAGTGGTCCTCGCCCGAAGCCGCGGAGATTGAAGCCCCGAGTGCTTCGGCCGACGCCGCAAGCTCTTCGGCGGTGCGCGACCTGGTGCCCCGTGTTATCATTCTGACTGCAAGGGTTGCTGTCCCGGAATCGGCGGGAGTCTCCCAGGCAGAACCCGCCCGGACAAAAACCTGAAGCGCGATTATTCCCCCCGAACGGTCGGGATTCAGCACAACTTTCAGGCCGTTGCTCAGCGCGAAAGCCTGCGCTGCCGCGGCGGAAAGGGAAAGCAGCGCGGTCAAAACTATGAATGCGGCCAGGCTTCTCTTCATTTATCCTCTGGTATCAGGCAGACTGACGCGGGAACCCCTGAAAGGTATATTACCGCAACCCTCTTCAGCTCTTCCGCGGTAACCTTTCGGACATTGTCCAGGTAATCCTGCCCGAATTCATAACCGATAATAGCCTCGTTATAGCCGAGATCGCCGGCTATCTGGGAATCAGTCTCGTGAGAAAATATATATGAGTTTTCCAGGACAGCCCTGGCTTTCGATAACTCCTTCTCCTCCACCCCGTTTACGCAGACATCCTTGAGTTCCTCCAGCAGCCGTTTATCGAAAACCGCCCGGCTGTCAGGCGAAAGCTCCGCGGTAATATAGATCAGCCCTTCGTCGCGCATTGTGGAATAGCCGGCTTCCAGAGAGTAGCACAGCTGCTCCTTTTCCTTGAGTTTGGAATAGAGCCTTGAGCTTCTCCCGCTGCCAAGCAGGGTCACAAGCAAATCCATCGCGTAGGTGTCGCTGTTGTCCGCCGCGGGCCCGAGCCAGGCAGAACCGAAATACCCCTGGCCGTAATTTCCGGTAAATTCTCTCCTGCCGGGAGCAAAAGATGCTTTTTTTCTGAGACCTTCCGTGAGCGGCTTTCCGTTTCCCGCGGGAAAGTGTTTTTCCAGGGCGGCGATAAGCTCTGAGGGCGTGAAATCTCCCGCCGCGGATATTATCATCCTTTCGGGAGCGTACCTGGCGGAGTAGCAGGCCAAGATATCCGCCTTAGTAAGCTTCTCGAGCACTTCCTTGGTGCCTATGACTTCCCTGCGGTAAGGATGCGACGGGTAGGAAAGTTTGAAGAGTTCTTCGTAGAGTTTTCTGCCCGGGTCGTCGTCGCCGCGCACTATTTCTTCAATTACCACTTTTCTTTCTTTTTCTATTTCTTTTTCGTCAAAGGCGGGATTGGACAGGCAATCCAGCATTCCGTCGAGCGACATATAAAAGTGCTCTTTCGCTGTTTCAAAATGGAAATTCGTGAAATCTTTTGAGGTCGCGCCGTTCAGATTGCCGCCGCGCCCTTCGATAAGCCGGCTTAAACCGGAAACCCCGGAGGAAGCGCTGCCCTTAAAAATCAGATGTTCTATAAAATGCGAGATTCCGCTGTTGCTATCCTCTTCATCACGCGAGCCGGTGCGAAACCAGACCTGAAACGATACAAGCCCGTTAGGTATTTCTTTTGTCAGGACCGTCGCGCCGTTGCGGAGGACAAACTTGGTAACGCCGTTCTTTCCCTGCTCCGTGTTCTTAACAAAAGCTTCCGCCGCGGGCAGGGAACCGCCCGCAAGCAGCATAACCCCCGCTGCCACCACCCCTGTTATTTTATTGCTGATATTCATTTCATCCCCGTTTTTTCATTCTTGCTCTTACGTTACGAACGTTACAAACGTTATAAACGTTATGAACCATCTTTTAGGTAAACATCATCGCATTCGCGAACTCATCCTGAAACCCAGGATCCATCGACAGGTCAACATGCGCCACTTTTTCGGCAATCACTTCCGACTCTTTTAAGAAATCTATCGAGACCAGAGCTTTCCTTGCCCCTTCCTCGGCTGCGTTGCCGCAGAATTTTATCTTCTCTGTGGCGACGCGAGGAATCAGGCCAATAGCCAGAGCTTTTTCGGCGCGTATGTAATTCCCGAAGGCCCCTGCCATAAGAACTTCTTGAATCCCTTCCTCGGTTACCTTCAGCTGTTTCATGAGAATTCTAATTCCGGCCTGCATTGCGCCTTTCGCAAGCTGTATTTCCCTGACATCTCGCTGGTTAAGAGATATCGCTTTGCCGGCCGACTCAATAAAGACGAACTCATTGCCGTCGCTATTTTCGATTATACGGTCAGCCAGGGCAGGAAGAATACCCTCCGAGAGCAGTTCGTTTTTATCTTTTATTCTTCCGGTTTCATCCACTATCTTCTCTTCCACCATCAGAGCCATGGCGTCTATGAGGCCGCTGCCGCAGAAGCCCCGGGCGGGCGCGTTCTCAATGGTCTTAATCTCCATCTTCCCGCCGGAAAAGTCTATCTTTTCAATCGAGCCGCTTGAAGCCCTCATCCCGAAGCGTATATGCGCGCCCTCAAATGCCGGGCCCGCGGCACAGGACGCCGAGATCAGGGAGTTCCTGTCTCCGAGGACTATTTCGCCGTTCGTTCCGATATCGATCGCGAGTTTAATCTTCGAGCTCTTGTGAAGTTCCGTCGCCAGAACCACGCCTACGGTATCCCCGCCGACCCAGCCGCCGATCACCGGAAAAACATTGACTAGAGCTTTCGGGTTGATGTTTATCCCAAACTCCCGTGAGCTCACCCTGTTGAGTTTGTGTCCAAGTTTAGATTCAAAAGGATAGACCGAGAGGCTCGCCGGGTCAACCTTTAACAGCAGGTGCTCCATCGTGGTGTTCCCGCAGATTACTGCCTCGTAAATACTTTCCGGTTTTACTTCGGCGTCTGAACACACCTCGGTAATTATCTTGTTTAACACGCCTATCACTTTGTGGTTCAGGTCGTTAAGCCCGTTCTCGCGCGTCACGCAAAAATTCAGCCTCGAGATCACATCGTCGCCGTAAACTATCTGGGCGTTCATATCGGCCGAGGTGGCTTTCACCAGCCCGGTATTCAGGTCAACCAGAGTTCCGACAACGGTGGTCGTGCCGACATCAAAGGCCAGGCCGAAGAGAGTCTTCGAGGTGTCGCCTTTCTCCACGCCAATCAAATCCCCGCCGGCGGAAACTATCGTGCACGCTCCTCCGAATTTCTCCGCCAGCCCGTCAGTGTCTTTGACAGAATTTGCGGCAATGGCCGAGTTAACTGCTTTTTCCGGAAAATCCGCGCCGGGGTAAACACCCGCGGAAACCGCGCATTTTTTCACACAGGGGTTGAGATAAGCCTGCGTCTGAACGCCGACTTCAAGTATCTTCTGGGTTTGGAGCTTGCTTGTCCTCGGCACAGAAACTACGGCGTTGGCGGTCAGTTTGGACCTGCAGCCGAGCCTGATGCCACGCGCGAGATCTTCAGCGGAGATTTTTTCCTTTTCAATATGGTCCGGCTCGCCCGCTCCCGAGGAAATCTCAACGCGGCACTTCCCGCACTTACCGACTGCGCCGCACGGAATGTCAATATAGATGCCGGCTTCAAGAGCGGCCGCCGCGACAGTTATGCCCGAAGGAACGCTTATTGTTTTTCCGTCAGGCTGAAATTTTACTTTTATTCTTGCCATTTTCCTTTCCTTTTTAAGTTTTGAGAAGAAGCAAAACCCTGCGTGAATTTTCCGCAAGTTAACATAATACAAAAGCGTAGAATGCTACTATCCTTTAGATTTTAACCTATTTACAACTTAAAAATCAAACCAAAAAACCCGTAAAAACCGCATATTTCAAAAGGATTTTTAAGTTTCAGAAGGCTGAAAAACGGAAAAAGAAAAGGCCGCTTCCTCGGAGGAAACGGCCCCGGAGAATCGCCCAAAACTCAGATTAAAGAAGCAACAGTCCTTTTATCAAGAACTTTTACAAGCTCGAGCAGCAGTTTTACGCTGTTTTCGTAATCGTCCAGGTGAATTATGGACGCATGGCTGTGAATGTATCTGGTGGGCACTCCGATTACCAGGGAAGGAACCCCCCGCGAGTGGAAATGAATCACGCCTCCGTCAGTGGCGCCTCCCGGAAGAGCGGCAAACTGATAAGGTATCTTGTGTTTTTTTGCGGTCGCGACAGCGAGGTTGCGAAGCTTCGTGTTGGGAATCATTCCGGAGTCAAGTATCTTTATGAAAGGGCCTTTGCCGAGCTTCCCCGGCATCTGGTCCTGCGAGACTCCCGGCACATCCGCGGCAATTCCGACTTCAGCTATCAGGCAAACATCCGGGTCTACAACATTGGCGGAAGTCCTGGCCCCGCGAAGCCCCACCTCTTCCTGGACGGTCCCGACCCCATAAACCGTGTTAGGATGTTTGACGCCCTTAAGCGCCCGTATTACTTCAACAAAGAGCGCGCAGCCGGCGCGGTCATCCAGCGCTTTCGCGAGTATTGTTTTGCCGTTCTTTAGTATTTGAAACTTGCTGTCCGGTATCACAGGGTCTCCCGGGCGGATTCCTAACTCTTCCTCCGCTTCGGACTTGGAGAGAGCCCCGACATCGATGAACATATCCTTTTTCTCGACCATCTTTTTTATTTCTTCAGCGCCCATAATATGCGGCGGTTTGGAACCTACGACTCCGGGGACATCCCCCTTGCAGGTTTTTATTATTACCCGCTGGGAAAGGATAACACCGTCATACCAGCCGCCAAGAGGAAGAAACCGGATAAACCCCTCGTCAGTGATATGCTTGACCATGAAACCTATCTCATCCATGTGACCGGGTATCATTATTTTCGGATCTTTCGAAGCCCCTTCTTTTTTAAAAATGATGCTTCCAAGGCGGTCGTTCTCCACTTCAGCGCTGCCTCTCAGCTTCTGCTTGAGCAGCTCCTTGATCTCGGTTTCGTACCCTGAGACTCCGGAGGCTTCCGTAAGTTCTTTGAGCAATTCAATACTCTCTTTTCTCATGCTGCTCCTCTAAATTTAATGTTGAAAATAGCGTTTATTTGAAACGGCGGGAGGGAAAGACTCAGACCGTAAGCCTCATAAGAACGCCTATCAGAACAGCGGCTATTCCGCTGATCCTGTAATCCAAAACACCCATCTTTCCGTTTTTGACCAAGATGAACCCTGCAAGGAACATTAGAAGCGGCAGAATGTACCAGGCCTGTCCGTAAGCTCCCGCAAGAAAGATGCCGAGCCCGATAACCGCCCTTGACCCAATGCCGTAATATTTCATAAGCAGCCCCGGAAAGGTCACGCCTTCCTTCTTGTCGCCCTTAATTGTTTTCTTTATGTATTCCTGCAGGACGAACATGCCGTAGGTGAGTACGATAAGCCAGATTGCAACCATGACAAGCTTGGGATCATTGTAAATCTTTTCCAGCCGGGATAAGCAGGCCGGGAACGGGTCCGGATTTACCTTGAAGCAGCCGACGGCGATCACCGCGGCAACGCTGACATGCAGTAACTGGTCAAAGAGGAATGTCCAGAGATTGTTCCGTTCAACGTGCAGGTTGATGATAATTTTGGCTTTGTCCTGGAAAATATGCACCACCCAGGAGATCACAAGGAAGGCGATTACGATTCTATTATGAAGATACGGAAGGGCAAAGAGAAAACCGCAGAGGCCTGCAATGCTGCCGTGCAGGAGCACGCCCCAGCTGTACTTGACTTTTATCTTGAAAATCCCGTTGGTCTGAAGAAGGAAATCAGCCGTCAGGTGCGCGAGCAGCAGGCGCCAAAAAAGGAACATTTTGAGGTCCCTCCCCTAATAGACTGCTTTTACTTCGGATTCGGTAAAATAATGGCTCAGTATATCCCTGTAACTGAAACCGGCTTTTGCCATACCTGCGGCGCCGTCCTGGCACATCCCAACCCCATGCCCCCAACCCGCTCCATAAACAAAACTTCCTTCAAATTTTACCATATTGCTGCGAAGGCCCGGAATTATAGACCTGACACGCTCGCCGGTAAATATTTTTTCTCCGTTCTTTGCTTCTTTAATATAGCCGAAATTGTCCCTTTTAACAACCATAATTTCCTTTTCAGGTTTATCAAGAATCTTGAACCATCTGTAATTAGAATCCTTTCGGCAGTAGGAGTCCGGACCGGATTTTATCCACCGGTCCAGCAGCTCCGGAGTCAAAGGCCAGTTATTGAACAGCCCGCCGTCCGCAACAGCAGGAAAGTCCAAAACGCCCTTGAAGACCTTCAGAGACTCCGAACTCCAGACATCCTCCACGTTTCTCGTATGTCCGCCGCAGTTAGAGAAGAAAAATGAGGTCACGACGCTGCCGCTGCTGAGAAGCAGCTCCCCTTTTGTCGCTTCAACGGCCCTGGTGGCAGACTTGCTCTCGCTCCCTACCCCGCTGTACGCCTGGCAGTGCACCTCGGCGCAAACATCCGCATTCGGATGCGTCTTCATGCCGATTTTACCGTAGGCGTAGCTTCTTGCCACGACAGCCTGAGCCTTGAGGGCGTCCTCAGCGGCTGAAACGCTGATCTCGGAAGGCACAACACTGAACAGATACTCATCCAGGGGAAGCACGTTCACAAGGGAAAGGCCTTTCTCCGAAAATGAGACTTCCAGGTTCCCGCGGAAACTCCGGTCCTCGTTATTCGACCAGAAGGAACCTTTGTTCAGGGTGACATCGTAAATCGTAAAGGTTTCAGTCCCGCCCGGGTTCTCAAAAAGGACCCGGTCATTGCCTGAAAAACGTTCCTTTACCAGCTCTTTTCCGTCAGGGTTTTTTATGCGGAATTTTCCGCCGGAAGCATTTACGCGAAACTCCTTCTCGGGAGCAGCCGCGCCGATCTTTTTGCCTGAGAGAATAAAATTCACGGCTCCGCCGCACTTAATCCTGATTGAATCAACCCCGGAAAGCAGCAGCACCCTGACAACCGGATTCTTCTCCCTCCCCGGGAGCAGGCGCACGCGCGGACATTTCTTTTCTTTTCTTCCGGACTCCTGCGCCTTCTCATCGCTCTGACGCTCTGCGACTGGTATCCCGGCCGCCAGATTCTTCATCCGGGCAGCTACGCCGGGATATTCAGGTTCTATCAAAGAGAAACGGCTCAGCGCTGCGTAGGCTCCGCGGGAATCCCCCCGGGACTCTTTAATATCTGCTATCTTTAGCTGCAGATAGTAGCGGCTTGAGTCCGATCTCAGCGCCTCTATGTAAAGACCAAGGGCTTTTTCCGCGTCGCCGGAAGCCTGATACGCATCGGCAAGTTTTTGTTTTACGGCAGCCGAGAACGGGTTCAGTTTAAGCGCTGAGGAAAAACGGGCCTCCGCTTCTGCGGCTTTGCCGGCAGCTTCCGCGCAACAGCCCGAGAGCACCAGCGCGTAAAATCTTTCAAACTTCTGCTGACCGGCTTCCGGAAGGGTCAACTTCTCCGCTTCCGCTGACGCGGCTTCGAATTTACCGGCATGGTAAAGGCACAACGCAAGATTTAGCTGCCTGAAATTGTCCTCTTTGAGCTTTAGCGAAGCTCCGTAACACACAGCGGCCTCGGAAAACCTGCCGGTATCCTTGTAAAGACAGGCGAGATTGGCAAGAACTTCATCGTCATTTTTGATATTGAGGGAAGATTTATACTTTTCTTCAGCCGCTTTGTAATCGCCGAGATAGTACGAAGCATTGGCCTCCCTGAAACTCAATCCGGCCCTGTCCTCCATCAAGATAGGCTTCGGCGAGCAGGCGGCAAGCAGCAATAGCAATAATAGCATGGGTATGAGTATATATTTTTTGCGTTCTGTCAGCATTTTTCCTTCGACGGGCGGAATACAGGAGGTCATTTCTTAAGGTTAAATTTGAAAGTTATCTTTCCTTCCTGGTCAATCGGCCTGGCCGAGATCGGCAGGGAGTCAAATTTCCATTTCAACATACAACCGGTAACCAGGGAGTCCATATCTTTAGAACCGCAGGTCTTTATCAACTTCACATCATTGACATCTCCGCCGGGCTTAACAGTTATCTGAACCTGCACAGCCCCTTCTATCCCCTGCCGCTTTGCCCATTCGGGGTATCCCGGCATAACCTTGCTGATTATTCCGCGCGATGCGATAGCCCCGGAAATCTCAAGGTTGCCGTTTGCCATTCCCGGGTTTTCGGTGTCCTCGCCGTAACCGCCGCCCAGCACCGGGCCTTCCAGCGGCCCGTCGGAGTTCTTCATCGCGGATTCATCCATTCCTATGGGAGTTTCCTTGTGGAGCTTTATAATATCATCGCCGGATTTTTGAACGACCGTCTGCTTTGAAATAACCTGCTTGGTTTTTATTTTCGAAGCTATCTTCTCCGGTTTTGCCGCGATTTTACCGCTCTTAATTCCGGTATTCGCGGAAACATCGCCTTTCTGCCCCAGGCCCTTGCCGTAAGGCATCTCGCCGAGCAGGGTCACCTCCGTCAGGTAGACGGATTTACCCGTGCCATTGGAAACGACAAACCCTGCAAGCAAAGCGAGCAGTATCCCGTGAAACAGCAGGGATATTAAGAGGGTGCCGGATAAAGTCCTGTCTTTTGTGAGAGCCGACATTTTTCTCCTGTTATTTTAAGGTGGCTTCTATTTTTTCCGCGGCGATTGCCATTTTAAAGGCTCCGGCTTTCTTTGCCGCGTCCATCACCATAACGACAAAACCGTGGGATACGTCTTTATCAGCGTTGATTATGACCGTCTTCTCTTTCTCGAATTTCAGCATATCCTCAAGGAGCGGCTGAACGCTGTTCTCATCCGTCAGTTTTTCGTTAATGTAGATCTTTCTGTCGACGGTTATGGTCACCGTTATGTTCCTCTCGGGAGACGTGTCGGCGGTCACCGCAGAAGGAAGTTTCACATTGATTCCGCCCTGGAGTATGAGCGGCGTGGTCACCATGAAGACCACCAGCAGAACCAGCGCGACATCCGTAAGCGGCGTCACGTTAATCTCAGATATTATTTTATGTTCGGGCCTGTATCTTCTCATATTTCCTCCGCCCCTACTTTTTGATCAGGTCAATGAATTCCGACGCGGCATCATCAAGATAGACCGTAACCTCGCGGACTGACCTCATGAAATAATTGTAAAAAACAACGGAGATAACCGCCACAAAAAGCCCGGCCGCCGTGTTAATAAGCGCTTCGGAGATGCCTTTTGAAACTACAGAAGGACCCATTGCCGAATGCTCGGAGAGCGCGCGAAAAGCATTAATTATCCCGAGCACGGTTCCAAAAAGTCCTATGTAGAGGGAGGTGTTGCCGATGGTGCCGACAATGCCAAGGTTTTTCTCAAGCCCGACCAGCTCCTTGTCCACTGTGCGGTTCGCAAGATCGGTCAGGGACTCCTTATTCATACTGTGGGAGTAAATAACAGTCTTTAGCACAGTCGTAAGCGGGCAGTAAACCTTGAAGAAAAACCACCTCACCCTAAAACTATCGCAGAAGGCGACCGCGTCCGAGATCTTTCCCTCCAGGATAAGGCTTCTCACCCGGGTCTTGACCCGTTCCAACACTTTTGCCCTTATGCCGTAAAACACCTTAAGCCGTTCAATGATGACTGCAACGGAGATCACCGAACAACCCAGCAGAACATAGATTACTATGCCTCCGTTCTTAAGCATTTCCAGAAAACTCGTGTCCATACAACCTCCTATTTTCCCGCCGTTTTGGCGCAGATTCCTGTTTAAGAAGACAGCGCTGCCGGAGAAAAGTTCCGCCAGCTTTGCGCCTTTCTTATAATTTCACATCCAGACCGGCCGAAAGAAACGCGCCTGTCAGCGCCCTGTCTTTTATAATCTCAGCATTCTGATTCAGCAGGTTGTCTCCGGCTATAAAAACGGTGAGCCAGCCCGAAAGCTCTTTTGAAAGTTTCAGCCCGGCAAGCAGGCGGCCAGGCACCGTGCCTGAGTTTGTCTCGCTGTAATTCATCTCGCTCTTGTACTCAAATGTTGCCGTGAAATTCCAGCCGGAATCAGCATACTCTCCGCGAAGCAGCAAAGCGTGCTGGGGCATGTACGGCACGAATCTTCCGGGAAGGCCGTTTAGAGTGCTCATAAACGTGTATTTTAGCGACTGCGTGAAATTGGACGATAGCTTCCAGCTCTCGTTAAAATTCATTCCGGCAACCGACACCCCTGCGATATTAACCGGGCGAAGAATATCCGGCACCGGGGCGGCTTCCGTCTCATAAGTGATAAGGTTTTCAACTTCCCTGCGGAAAATCTCAAGCGAGACCGGCAAGTCGTTCGTTATCTTATGCTGCAGCCCTGTCGTCAGAGAGAACCAGTCGTTCTCGGAGTTTAGGCTTGCAGGAACATCCATTGGCCGTTGCGCGAATAGTTCCGAAGCCCGCGGGAACAAAAGCCCCGGGGAATATGACGCGTAGACCGTGGTATTGCCGTCAATGTCCGCGCTCGCCGAAACGGAGGGATTTAACCTGATCTGATCATACCTGATTCCGGCGTTGAGCAGTACAGGGTTAAGATTGAACTTCGCGGCGGCTGACACGGAGTACAGCTGCCCGAAGAGAGAATCAGTCCTGAGCTCCGCGTTCACTGAACCAAGTATCGTGTTGTCTCTCCCGGTTATCCTAAAATCTCCCCCCGCAAAGACCGCAAGGAAGTTATCTGCGTAACCTATCTTTTCAAGAGTCGTTCTGGCAGCTTTCATGCCGCCCTTCAATTTCAGGCCCTCGGACGAGCTGCCGGACAATGCTATGTCCGCCTCGACCAGATCGTCGCGATATTCATCCGACGAATAGGCAAGCGACGGAGACGTCCTGAAAGCCGAGCCGTTTTTATAGATAAGAGATATCGCGGCGTCCAGGGATTTTTCAAATGAAGCGCTGACATCAAGGTTCAATGTTCCCGCATCGTAACCGTTGTCAGTCACCTGGCAGCGCCTGCTGTCCTTCTCCGCCTTAAGCAGCAGGCTGTACCTGCCGAAGGTTTCCCCGTAGATCAGCTTTCCATATAGGGACGAAAATGACCCGCACGCGCCAAGCAGCTCAACGAGCCTTGCGCTGCTTTTCCTATTCTCTCCCAGTTCCGGAGCCGAGCCCTTGCCATTGTCCAGGTAGGGCCCCTTGATGAACTGCAGTTCCATCAGAGGAGTTTCTTTCGGAGGCAGCGGGTAGTTCTCCGGCAGGAGTTCCTTCTTTTCGCCGCCAACCTTGATTTCGCTCTCTCCGGTAATGACCACATCGGGTAGGACAAAGACCGGCTCGCGTTCTTTTTTCTCCATTTCCTGCGCGAAAAAGACTGACGGAATAAGCAGGGCTGCCAGGAAGATGATTTTTTTCATTTCTTCTTCAACCCCTCCCCGCCTTCATCTGCCGGCCGGACTTCGTTCGTTTTGTCGGCGGATGGCGGCACAAGTTCCTGAAGCGCCTTCAGCATTTTTGCCGCATTGTCAACCCACTCCTTCTTTTCGCCTGTCTTAATTATGTCTTTGTAAAGTTCCGCGGCCTTGTCGTATTTTCCTATTTTCTCATAGCACTTGGCGGCCTTGTCCTTGGCGGTAATTTTCCACGTTCCGGAAGCGTTTTGAACCGAGAGAACCTTCAGGTATTCCGAAGCGGCGGTTTCTGCGTCTCCCTTCGCGAAGAAACAATCGCCTATCCAATACTGGGCCTCCTGCGCTTTCGCAGGAAAGTTTGTCGTAATAAAACGGTACGCCGCTATTGCCTTGTCAAAAGATTTTAGTTCCTCATATATTCCGGCGAGATCAAGCGCGGCGTCCCTGGAGAGCGCCGATTTCGGATATTCCCGGAGGACCCTGTCAAACCTTTTTGCCGCCTCATCTTTCTTCTTCGCTTTCCTTAAAGACAGCCCGGAATTAAAGATAGCCGAGACAAAATATTCGCTCTTGGGATATTTTTCCGCTACCTCGTCATATTCAGCCGCCGCGTCGTCGTATCTTTCCTGGACATAATATATGTTTGCAATTTTGAAAAGGGCGTTCGGCGCCACCGCGGAAGCGGCAAATCTGTCGGCCGCCATCCTGAAATTTGCAACCGCTCTCCCATTTTCCTTTAACGCAAGACAGGCTTCGCCTTTTGAATAGAGCGAGTCGGGAATCCTGGTTGACTCGGGGAACAAGGACATGAAGCTGTCAAGCTCATCGACCGCCTCTCTGAACTTGCCTCCCTTTATATAATATGCGGCAAGCTTGAACTGCACTTCTTCCGAAAATTCTTCTTTCGGAAATTTCTTCAGGAAAAGCCTGGATATTTCTTCAACTTTATCGCTGTCGCCCATGAGGGAATAGCAGTCAAAGAGGCCAAATAGCGCGTCCCTCTCATATGTGGTTGAAGAGTAATCCTTGCGGATTTCCCCGTAGATATCTATGGCTTTCTGATATTCCTGACGGTTAAACCAGGAAGCCGCCGCCTTAAGCAGGGCGTCCGGAACAAGAAGGCTGTCGGGAAAACCATCCCTGACTTTCAGGAAGTAATCCGCCGCCTTAGTGAAATTATCCTGCCTGAAATAGGAGAAACCTACCCAGTATACGCTTTCAGCAGTGTTTAAGCCTCCCCAGACTTTGATGGCGCCGGCGAAATCATCCAGGTTATAGAGACAGCGCCCAATCTGAAACTTCGCCCTCGCAATATCCCCCCGATCTTTCGTTTTCTCGGTCGATTTCTGATAATAGGAGGAAGCGGCGGAATAATCCTTGAGGTTGTAGAAAGATGAACCTGTCTGAAAAAGCGCCTCGAACGCCAGCTCCGCGGCGTTTGAATCATCAGCGACGCTTTTAAATCCGGCGATAGCCTGCGTGAATTTTTTCTGAGAATACTTGCACCAGGCAGTCCCGAGCTGCGCCTGCGGTATAAACTTTGAGGCGGGGTAGGCCGAGATGGCTTTGCCGTAGGCGGCAATGGCGTTGTCATAATCCTTCAGAGCGTAAAATGTTTCTCCGAGGCGAAACTGCGCTTCCGCAGCCCTCGGGCTCGCGGGGTATTTAGCGAGAAGTGTATTGAAATTTTCCCGCGCGAAGCCGAACAATTTGAGTTTGTAGTCACACCAGGCGACAAAATAGACAGAGTCCGCCGCGAATTCATTATCAGGGAATTCCCTGTAGAGTTTGTCGTAAATGGTTTTTGCGTCTTCAAGCCTTCCGTTAGCGTAGTAGGAGTTCCCGGTAAGATAAAGCGAGTTCACTCGAAGCGACGGCGACACCTTCTCTTTATTGTTATTGACGGCGCTGAGGGCCTTGATGGTTTCTGAGTACTTCTGTTGTTTGTAGTAACACCAGGCGAGTCCGTATCTTGCGCGGTTTACAATTTCCACAGAACCGCCATTTTCGGCCAGGCCCGACAGGTATTTTGCTGCGTTAGGATAATTACCAAGCGTAATATTGGTGATTCCCAGCCAGTAGAGCGCTTCGTTCCGAAGCGGGCTCTTCTCAAAGACTGCCAGCAATGAAGCAAAAGCCGAGTCCGCGGACTGATAATCCTTCAGTTTGAAGTAACATTCGCCCAAACGGTAAGTTGCCGCGTCCGCATACTTGCTCGCGGGCGCCTTTTTAATAAATTCTTTCAGGGCTGTTATTGCTTCGAAGTATTCCCCGGACTGATAGAGAGATTCCCCTTTCCAGAAAAGCGCCGGTTCGGCAAGCGCGCTTGACGCGTAGGCGGAACTCAGTTCCGAAAAAGATCCCGCGGCTTTGTAATAATTTCCCAGCTTGTAATAGCACCAGCCGGCGGAATAGCACGCATAATCGGAGGACGCGTATTTCCGGAAGGAACGGCTGATAGTTTCATACGCAAGCGCCGCAGCTTCAAAATCCGACGAGTTGAAACAGGCTTCCGCCATCCAGAAATTCGCGTCGGCCGCAAGATAAGTCTTGGGATTCTTTTCGAGGAGAATCCGGAAGGACTCAGCCGAGCCGACGTAGTCCTTCAGCCTGAATTGGCACTCGCCCACCCGGTACATTACCGTGTCGCGGTAGTCAAGGGAACTGTACCGTTCAAGCACGGTCTTGTATTCCGGAATAGCTTTTTCATACTCACCCTGCTTGTAGAAGCATTCGGCGGTCATAAAGGCCGCATCTCCGCATTCATGGCTTTCGGGATACAGGGAGATTACTTTTTGAAATTGCTCGACGGCAAAATTGTAATTGGCGTTCTTGTAGAGGCCGTAGGCAAATTGGTAGAGTTCTGAAGATGTAACCTGGGAAAAGAGCAGCACAGGCAAAAGAACAGAAAGCAATGTAATCAATATCTTTCGGCCCATTTTGCCCCTTTGCTAAGAGATATTTTCTATATTATATAACAATTAATTCTCTATTTCAACTGAATGCATGCTGTAAAAAACGTCATTCAGCCTTAGTTTACATGACATTTTTAATTTTTTCTAATGTCCATTCTAATTATTTAAACATAATACCAACAGCCACAAGTATTTTCCTAAAAAAGCGGGATAGGCGCACGAAAGGCAAGACAGTTCCTGTTCCAAGCAAGAGTAATCCTTCCTAAAGGGTCTGAGTCTACTTTCTCGGTTTCAGCTTTAGCTTTGATTCTTTGCTGTATTTTTTTATTATATCAACTACTTCCTTCGCAGTGTCCGCCGTCTGGATAATTCCAAGATCGTTTTGCCCGATAAACCCCCTGCCCATCATCTCTTTCTTCAACCAGCCGAGCAACCCGGCCCAGTATTCCTTCCCCACCATCACCACCGGGAACGGATTAATTTTTTTGGTCTGGATAAGCGTGATGGATTCAAAGAGCTCGTCCATCGTCCCGAAACCGCCCGGCATTATAACAAAGGCGGTCGCGTACTTCACGAACATGACTTTTCTCGCGAAGAAATACCTGAAGGTAAGATTCTTGTTTAGATACGGATTCGGTTTTTGCTCGAAAGGGAGCTCAATGTTTAACCCGACCGAGAGTCCTTTGTTCTTAAACGCGCCTTTGCTGCCCGCTTCCATTATGCCCGGGCCGCCGCCCGTGATTATGGAGAACCCTTCCTTCGTCAGGCGCTCCGAGATTTCTTCGGCGAGTTTGTAATATTTTGAATCCGTCTTCACGCGCGCGGAGCCAAAGATGGAGACGGCGGGAATTACCTTCGCGAGCTCGTCAAAACCTTCTACAAACTCCGAGATAATGCGGAACATCCTCCAATTGTCTTCGTAGGTGAAGTCATCAAATATTTTCTTCTTCATATGCTTCTCCTATGTTAAATCTCTGCCTCATGATTCAACTTGTTCTTACTGCCGCTATTCAGGAACAGGCAACCCTAATTTGTTCAAAGGAATATAATTAAAATAGAAATGACACCCCACCGATATTATATAGTCTAACACATCTTTATACTCTGGCTTCCTAAACCAATCATTTAGCAAATAAACATACTCAACTTCAATATTTGCCCTAGAGAATAGCTTTTGATACTGTTTCTTTTTAAAATCACAAGTTTGTAATTTCTCATCCACCGAGCCAAAAGTCTCTTGTGATTTACACTCTATGATGAAAAGAGTGTTATTTATTATCACATAAATTGAATCGTCAGGGAGCAACTTTTTTGATATTACCTCTTTCCATTTTACGCCGGATTTCTCCAGCAGAAGGTATAGCTTATGTTTCTTGAAAATACTAGCAACTTGCTTGTTTTGATAGAAAACATTTCCGCTCGGATCAACCTTGTAATCTTTCTGTTTGTTAAGGAAAGTTGACAAATCGGTATTGCCTTCAAAAATCAAGCCAGTTCTTGTATTCGCACCACCCTTTCCGTTTTTCTTCATTCGCCCCCCTGCTTCAGCATGCTATCTCTAAAAATTGAAACATCCTCATCCTTATTTGGCTTTCTGAAAACAAATAAATGTTCATGCATAATAAGCAAGAAATCCTTTGCTTGTGAGTTCCAATATCTCGTAGTTGAACAATTATGCTGTAATTTAATTATATCTTCTTTGAGAATAAATCCAACTATCAAGAACCTCTTCATTACCGAAACTGCCAAGGGAACCATATGCTTACGCCGACGAGTATCTCCCATTAGAATCGCACAATACTTTCCCGGTTTTAGTACCCTGAATGATTCCCGTGCGACCTTCTCTATTTCATCACAGAATTTTGGCAAACTACCTAATCTCGACAAATCACCTTCAACATCTTTTACACCATATTTAATGATATTCAGATATGGCGGGTGTGTAAGGACTAAATCAATGCTTTGGTCCTTCAGGGTACTCAAATCCCGCGCGTCACCGACACTAACATTAGGCTCATGTTGCCCTTTCTCAGGTTCAAATTTGCAGGCTTCTCTGGCTAACCGAACAACTTCCTGATGGATATCGAAACCAATTCCTTTCCTCTTAAGAGATTTTGCTTCTATCATTGTTGTTCCACTGCCAACCATAGGATCCAGGACTGTATCGCCCTCTTTCGAGTATAGCATCATGATATTCCATGGAATTTGCGGAGCCCAATTTCCAGGGTATTTTGAATTATGCGTCAGGTGTTTATCTCTCTTCGGGAAAGACCAAACAGTTGTAGTTTCAATGGTCTTTGGGTTCATAGTTTGTTCTGTTTTAATCTCGCGCATTTCAGCCCTTGGAATAACTGCTAATTAGTAATTCTTTGACAAGCCCGCGTTTCTCTGCATTGCAATTAATCATTCTTTTCGCACTAACCGATACAATGTTTTTATCTATGCTGCCGTAAAGAACTGAGATTTTCTCGCTATACGAATTACTGAGCAGCACATGGCATCCTTTTTCTTTTAGTCTAAAAAAGAGCCGTGACAATCTTGCTTGATCTCCCGATGTGAAGGCGTCTTTCGTATAGGCAGTAAAGCTGGCGGTCTTGCTGATTGGCTGATAGGGCGGGTCAAAATATACAAAATCTCCTGACTCGGCATATTCAATAGTTTCTTCAAAATCCCCGCTCACCAAAGTTGCATTCTTAAGTGCAATATTTACTGCCTCAAGATTTTCTTTATCGCAAATACGCGGATTTTTGTAGCGACCAAAAGGCGTATTGAATTGCCCCTTGCTATTGACTCGGTATAAACCATTAAAACAAGTCCTATTTAGAAACAATATTCTGGCTGCAGCTTCAACTGAATCGGACGGCTTTGATGCCCGAATTTTGTAATAATTATCCTCATCGTTCTCATATTTATCGCTTTCCAGCTCTAAAACTAGTTCTTTAAGTTTCTTGCTGCTTTTTATGACCTTGTAGACATTTATTAGGTCATTATTTGAGTCAATCAATATTGCTTTTTTTCCTGCCAATCTTCCTGTCGAAAAAAGGTGAAAAAACAATGCCCCTCCCCCCACAAAAGGTTCAATATAGTCATTGAACTTTTGTGGCATAGAAAGGACAAGGTCTTTTAGCAACTGGCTCTTGCCACCGGCCCACTTAACAAATGGCCGAGCAACGATCTCTTTATTGATATTTTTTTTCAAATGCAAGGAAACTCCTTGTAGTTCTAATTCCAGGGCATTGTTCATTTGCCACCTCTAACAATATATACCGCAAAGATGGCTTTTCGTTTCAAAATATTTAATATTTCTTCCTAAACCGTTTCCAGCGGCCAAAAGAAAAAATCCAGCGGAAAAAGAATGTCCAGGAACTCCGCGCCCGCCGGAAGCTTCATCCACTCAGACGGCTTTGAGAGCGGGAAAAGAAGCTTGACCATCTCGTGTTCGTTCAAGACCATTTTTATTTTGGCGGGTTTGGCGGTAACCCTGACCCTCTTCCCCGCGGCTTCTATAGTGGCGCTCTGTCCCGTCCCTTCCATAACTAAAGTCACCGAGTGCCGTCCGCAAAGGACCGAGGATTTCGCTTTCATATTCATCTGTTTCAGGAACCTCTTAAGAGTTTGCGAAAGATTGATGATCTTTACGCATCCGTCCCCGTAAAAGTCGTCGCTCTTGTCTCCCCAGGAAAACCCGTTAAAGAAATCTTTGTATCTGTTTGGAAATGACGGGGTAACAGCCTCCAGCCTTTTGAAACCGAGCTTATCAAACGCGTGCCTTATCAGCGGCTTCAGCTCTTCAAGGGAACCGCCGCATTCAAGCACCCTTGCCTGCTCGTCGCTTTGTTTTGTCCCGAGCGTCAGATAGGCAAGCACTTTATCCTTTTCAAGCGCAAGCCAGGTGTCGCGCTTTCGCCTGCCGTAAAGCAGTTTATCCAGCGCCAAGCGTCTCTTCTGGCCGAATTCTTCCGCCGAGTGTAATTTTATCAGCTGCTTCAGGTACCTGCTTTCTCCGGAGTACTTTTTTATCGCGCGGTGTTTGCATTCCGGGAAATATCTCGGAGCGGTGATGAACTTGCTCACCCTGCCGCCGCATTCCCAGCCAAAATAACCGTATCTCTTCCTGTCCCCGCCGAGCCACGAAATCTCGTACCTCCTTTCGTGAAGCAGCTCTACCGCACGCTTTAGAAGAACCGACATATACCCTTTCCCGCGCGCCTTCTCGTGCGTGGCAACCC
>CAIWRR010000275.1 GCA_903915125.1 Candidatus Firestoneibacteriota bacterium
AGGCATAGAGAAGAACAGAAGAGGAAGTTTACCGAGGCAAGGAAGATATGGAACTTCGACCAAAATATGAGGCTTTTAAACTCGGCTAACTACACCAATTTCGCCATTGAAAATAGTCCGGTTTGAAAAAAACTAAACAGTCTGAACATCAATCTTGCCTTCGCCTGTATGATTGACGGCATTATACTTGTTGCCGATACCAACGACGACGGGCTTCTTGAGAATAACCTGAACAAAGATGGTGGGCAAATAAAAGCTTGTGCTGTGGATGCTCAAAATAAATGGAGCAGTTGGACCATTACTCTTGTTCCGCTTTCACATAGTAACAGTGCGAGAACAGATCTTACCAGCGCCATTGCGTACCTTCAAGTAGCCATCAGCAAGACCCCGAACGGCGACGCGGGAACGATGTATCATCAGGTGTTGACCATACTGCAGAATATACAATCCGCAATCGCGGGTCTATAAAAGGAGGCCAAAATGAAAAAATTACTCGCAATAACTTTGATTCTTGTCTCCGCGGCTTCTTTTGCGGCCACGAACGCGCCGTTCGCGAATAACACGCGGGCGCTCGGAATGGGCGGAGCTTACACCGCCATAGTCAATAACAGCGATTCAATGATGTGGAACCCGGCCGGAACGGCAAAGGGTTCTGATTTTCACATCGACCTGCTTGACTTAAACATTGAGACAGACCAGAAGACGGTCGATTTCCTCTCATATTTCATTAATAACTCGAGCGTCTTTACACAACCCATCACCTTATGGACAGCGACCACTATTGCTACCCTCTCCAATGCGAATATGAAACTCAATGTTTCCGATAAGTTCGCGATTACGGGTATCAACGGCTTCTTCGGCCTGGGAAATGTTGCGGTCGGCGCGTTTGCCATCGTTAACGCGAATGTTGCCACGAGCTACGACATTTTGAACATCAACGCGGCGATAAACGGCAACCTGGACCTGGTGGGTACTCTAAACATCAGCGGAATGATTGACTACGGCCTAAACGGGCTGTTTGATTCAATCCTTTCGGGCACCCGTCTCGGAGCGGGCGTCACAGGCAAGCTCATTAACAGGTGGCAGATGAAC
Source organism: Candidatus Firestoneibacteriota bacterium (assembly GCA_903915125.1). Lineage (GTDB taxonomy): Bacteria > Oederibacteriota > D2-FULL-39-29 > D2-FULL-39-29 > CAIOVX01 > CAIOVX01. The sequence goes on from CAIWRR010000275.1 coordinate 1,093, forward strand.
GAAGTAAGGTCTGCCTTTGATATCTCCGGGCTTGATCCCAAGACCATGCTAAACAAGCTCTCCAATCCGGTTCAGGGCTATGGCTTTGACCTCGGCGTAAATCTCTACCTTCCGGCGATTTCTTCCACTCTTTCTTTCGTCGGCAAGGATCTCTTTGAGTCCATCGGCGCTTCACCTGTAAACTCGTCCTGGAACCTTGGCTATGGCTTAAAGATTGCCCAGGGTTTTGTCGCCGATGTGGATGTTTATGATGTGCTCGGCACATCTACTTTTCTGAACAAGCTGCACGCAGGCGCGGAAATTGATGTGCTTGCAGGGATTATAATAATCAGGGGCGGTATCTATCAGGGTTACCCGTCGTTCGGCGCTGACCTGTTCGGGTTCATCAAGTATGCCGACTATGGCGTGGAACTTGGCACCTATCCCGGCCAGCTTGAGAACAGGTACCACCGTCTCTCAATCTGTTTAGGGATATAGTAGATAATCAGTAATTAGCAATTAGTAATTAGCAATCGCATTTAAAGGGGTGCTGTAGAACTACGGAGCGCGCCGTGAACCCGAGTTCCGGGCTTCACGGCATGGCGAGTGGTTCACGGCTGAGATTACACCCTCTGAACCTGTACGGGTAATGCCGTCGAAGGGAAAAGAATAGTGACTTTCTTTACGGCCGCAGCTCGCAAGGGTTGCGGCCGTATTTTTTTCAAGTGGCGGGAATGGACAAGAAGAAGCTTTACCGGATGATAGACGTGAATGTTAACCGCGCGAGGGAAGGCTGCCGCGTGGTTGAGGACATATTGCGCTTCTATTATAACGATAGGGCTCTGTCTTCCGCTTTAAAGTCAGTAAGGCACGCGCTTTCAAAGAGTTTCGACGCTTTCCTGCTTGTCGAGCACCGCGGCTCCGGCGGTGATGTTGGAAGGCCGGCCGGTTACGACAGAAAAATAAAGAAGACTACTTTGAAGGGGCTGGCGCTCGCGAATCTCATACGCGCCCAGGAATCCGCGCG
>CAIWRR010000276.1 GCA_903915125.1 Candidatus Firestoneibacteriota bacterium
CCTGTTATACACTAGTGAAAGATGACCGAGAAAACAACGATAACCGGCAAGCGCAATGAAGAAACCGGAACGGACACATTCAGGCTGCATTCCCGTTTTCAGGGCGGCACGGCCGGGCTTCGCGTTGTTGAACCTGATAACTTTGGCAACCCGGGCAAAGAAGTGCGGATTCTATTTATATTGCCGGTGAATCCCGCGGGAAACCGCGAACATGGCGACGGGCTGGAAGCAGTCAGGAAAACAAACCTCCACAACGAGCTTGGACTTATTCTTGCCGCGCCGGAGTTTTACTCCCTTCCCTGGTATTGCGATAATCCCAATTCCGGTCAAAACGACGAGAGTTTTTTTCTAAATGATATCCTGCCTTTTCTTGACAGGAATTACCCGGCGGAAAAAACAACACGCCTTCTGCTCGGTTTCAGCAAATCCGGCTGGGGGGCGTTGAGTCTGCTTCTCCGCAACCCGGAGCTGTTTGCGGCGGCCGCGGCCTGGGACGCACCGTTGATGGAAGAAACTCCAAAAGATTACGGTATGAAAGAAACCTTCGGCTCACTGGAAAACTTCAACAAATACAGAATACCCCTGCTTTTAAAAGAGAAGGCCCCTCTCTTTATCAAAGAAAAGCGGATCGCCCTCTCCGGCAATTCTCTGTTCGGAGAGCAGATGGAACAGGCGCACAAGCTTCTGGACAGCCTCGGCATTCCGCACGACTGGGACAACTCAACAAAACGCGAGCATAAGTTTGGCTCCGGCTGGGAGCGCGAAGCCATATTATCGCTGGATAGAATGTCAAAAGTCTAAGGAGCGTCATTGTGCCGAAATCAAAGAAAGCAGCGCCGAAACAGGTAATAGACTGCATTATGGAATTAATCAAATATTTGCCTGAAACGGTAAAGAACCTTCCGGAGGAAATACTGGAAAGGAGTTTCTGGGAGAAGAATTTCAAGAAAAGCGGCAGGGCGCAAACAACGCTTCAGACCCTGCAGGAGCTTCCTGCCTTTACATATATGAGGCCAAAGAAGGGCTCGACGAAGGCCTGGACCAGGGTGCTTGAAAAGCACATGGGCGTGGGTCAGGTGGAGACGTTCCTTAAATCGTTAAAAACTTATGTTTTATTCACTCCCCTAAAAAGGGAGAAACAAAAATACTGGAGGGATGTTTACGGGAAAAACGAAGTCATTCAGAGGCTCCGTCCCGAAGAATCTGACGACTGGCTTCCAAACCCCCACCGCGGGACAACCACCTTCCAGCGTTTTCAGGGTGAGCCGGTTTATCCGACAATCGTAACAGCGGACACATACGGGCCTGTAACTTTTCCCGGGCCGGGAATAAAAGATAATCTCGCTTACATCCCGAGGACCACGCTCACCTATTGCAGGTGGCCGTGGGCCTGGCTTGAACCAAAGAAGGGGAAATTCCGCTGGGATATTATTGATAATACGCTCAGATCCGCCGGAAACCTCGGGCAGACCGCGCAGATACGCTTCCAGCCGTTCTCTGCGGCGGATTCCGCCGTGCCGCCTCAGGGAGCGAGGCGACCCCCAAAACCTTATGTCAATGTTCCGGGCTGGCTTTGGGATACCGGAATAAAGTGGGTGCCGTCCACATATTCCGGCAATGAGCCCGACCACAATGATCCGCTTTGGCTGAAGCATTTCGGCGCCTTTGTCAAAGCTTTCGCGGCGAGATACGACGGGCATCCTGCCCTTGAAAGCGTTGATGTCGCCTACGGCGGTTTCTGGGGAGAAGGCGGCGGCAATACAAATTACAAAACGGCAGGAAAGCTGGCAGAGCTTTACATCAGCGCATTCCGGAAGACCCAGCTGCTCTTCCTTCTGGGAACGCACGCGCACGACTACTCCAACCCGAAATACGGCAAAACTCTTCGGCTGGGCTGGAGGACGGATTGCTTCGGAGACCTGGACGTCGCTAATCACCCGGATGTGCCTGATAACGCAAGCTGGAACCATACTTACGACGGTTATCCAAAAGAAATAGTGGCGAGCGGCTCGAGGGACTCCTGGAAGAGGGCTCCGGTTACCATGGAGACGTGCGGGAATGTCGCCACCTGGGCCATCAAGAATTATGACCTTGATAAGATAATATACGAGGGCTACCGGTATCACATGTCTGTTTTCATGCCCAAGAATGTGTTCTTTCCGGAAAAGTGGATGGACAAGCTCGTAAAGTTCGACAAGATGATAGGCTACAGGTTTGCTTTGCGGCAAATCAAGCTTCCGCTGGAAGCGAAGGGCGGGCAGAAAATCACGGTGGAAAACTATCTTGATAACGTCGGCTGCGCGCCGATCTACCGCGATTACAAATACGCCTTCAGGTTTACGCAGGGGAAGAAGCGCGTCGTAGTTAAGTTCAAGCAGGATATTCGGGAATGGCTGCCGGGGATATTCTGGTTCAGCGAAGAGATAATTTTTCCCAAAGGCTTTTCCCGCGGAGAAGTAAAGATAGCTGTCGGAATTCTCGGAGACGACAGAGAGCCGAAGGTCTGGTTTGCCAATAAAGGCAGGCTGGATAAAGGCTGGCTGCCTCTTATGAGCATGGACGCGATCGACTAATATTTATCTGTCAGTTATTGCCCTCAAACCTTGATGCATTCGAAAGCGTGCCTGGTCGGCAATCCCCTGGCG
>CAIWRR010000277.1 GCA_903915125.1 Candidatus Firestoneibacteriota bacterium
AAATAACGGAGGGGCTATGAATGTAAAAGAAATCAAGGAATTGATTGAGCTGCTCAAGGGCAACGAGATTACCGAATTGGAAATCGAACGCGAAGGCGTAAAAATAAAACTGAAGAAAGGTTCCGGGAATATCGTGACCACTCAGGTTGTGCCGGCTCCCCAGCCCGCAATGCACCAGGTCGCGGCTGCTGCCGCGCCCGCGGCAAAGAAGGAAGAAAAACCCGCCGAGAAAAAGATAGACGGCGTTACAATCAATTCTCCGATGGTAGGCACTTTCTACAAGGCTCCGGCTCCTGACGCGGCGGCTTTTGTAAAGGAAGGCGATGTTGTGTCGGAAGGCAAGACCGTCTGCATCATCGAAGCCATGAAACTTATGAATGAAATCAAATCGGAAGTAAAAGGCAAGATAATTAAAATACTCGTGGAGAACGGACAGCCGGTAGAATTCGGCCAGCCGCTCTTCTTGGTTGAACCTGCATAATACACGGGGGTATTAAATGTTCAGTAAAATACTTATAGCAAACAGGGGCGAAATAGCCCTCAGAATAATACGCGCCTGCAAAGAGCTCGGCATTAAGACGGTGGCGCTCTATTCCACTGCGGATCAGGGAGCTCTTTACACAAAGCTTGCAGATGAAAGCGTTTGCATAGGCGCTCCTCAATCGGCAAAGAGCTACCTTTCAATTCCCGCAATTATCTCCGCTGCGGAAGTTACGGACTCCGAAGCAATACATCCGGGTTACGGCTTCCTTGCTGAAAACGCGCATTTCGCGGAAGTCTGCAGGGATTGCGGCATAAAATTTATAGGCCCCACTCCTGAAGCCATCAGAAAACTCGGCGATAAAGTAGCGGCCAAAGATGTGATGAAAAAGAACGGAGTTCCTTGCGTGCCGGGAAGCGAAGGCGCCATAGCGGACGAGAAAGAGGCATTAAAGGTCGCGAAGTCCATAGGCTATCCCGTAATCATTAAGGCCTCGGCGGGCGGCGGCGGCAGAGGCATGAGAATAGCGCACAACGATATTTCCCTGGTAAACGCTTTTCATACCGCGAGGGCGGAAGCAGAAACGGCGTTTTCCAACCCTACCGTGTATATGGAAAAATATATTGAAGAACCGCGCCATGTTGAATTTCAGTTTATGGCGGACGAGCACGGCGGCGCGGTACAGCTCGGCGAGCGCGATTGCACCATTCAGAGGAAGCACCAGAAGCTTGTGGAAGAGGCCCCGTCGCCGATAATGACTCCAAAAATTCGCGAAGAAATCGGCGCCTCGGTCATCAAAGGAATTACGGCCGTGAATTACACCAACGCGGGTACCATGGAGTTCCTCGTTGATAAGCACGGAAAGTTCTACTTTATGGAAGTGAACACCCGCATCCAGGTCGAGCACGGCGTAACGGAAACCGTGATGGATGTGGACCTGATCAAAGAACAGATACGGGTGGCTTTCGGGGAAAAACTGAGTTTCCAGCAGTCCCAGCTCCATTTCAGGGGGCACGCTATAGAGTGCCGCATAAACGCGGAAGATCCGGACAAGAACTTTATGCCTTCCCCGGGAAAAATCACCAGGTTTGTCGTCCCCGGCGGTCCCGGGGTGCGGGTTGACACGCAGTGCGAGGCCGGTTATTCAATACCGCCTTTTTATGATTCAATGATAGCCAAGCTCGTCACCAGCGGCAAGGATCGCGCTGAAGCGATTGCCAGGATGGAACGCGCGCTGGACGAGTTTATTATTGAAGGAATCAAAACCACGATACCCTTCCATAAAAGGGTTATGAAGAACGTCATGTTCAGGAAGGGCGAGGTTACCACGGCGTTTGTGGAAACCTACATGGGGGTCTAAGTGGCCAAGGGTGATACGACAGAAAACCTGCACGGCAAAGTCAAAATCTCGTCGGACGCGATAGCTTCAATCGCCGCCATCGCCGCGCAAAAGATACCGGGAGTAGCCGGCATAAATAAAGGCGTCCTCAATGTTTTCCGCGAGGCAATCGGCCTGAAGAAAGAAAACGCCGGAGTGGAAGTTCTCATCACTGACGGTGAAGTCTACCTGAATATCCTCCTCAATGTCAAATACGGCTCCGATGTCCCCGAGACCGCGCTTAAGGTGCAGGAAAAGGTGCGGGAAACC